>WFQE01000259.1 GCA_015487165.1 Paracoccaceae bacterium
CAAAGGATAGAAAACCCAAGGAAAACAAGGCCGAAAAGGACGCAGATACCAGGGCGCTAGAGCTTGATCTGACGGCAAGCCTGGGCATGGAGGTCAGGATAGACCACCGGGCAGGCGGTGAATCCGGCGTTGTCAGCATCCAGTACAAAACTTTGGAAGAGCTGGACGAATTGTGCCAGATCCTTGCACGCACGCACCCGGCCTAGACGGCCAATAATTCCCGCAGAATAGAATTCAGAACCATCCGCCCCTTGGCAGTGGCGCGTATGGCTGAATTCGATATGGATACCAGCCCCAGATCCTGTAGATTGCGAATTTTTTCGTGATCGAGCTGAAAGCCCAGCGCGGACAGGCGTTCAAGATCGGTGCCTTCTGCCAGCCTGAGCGACATCATCAGATATTCGAGCGCCACCTCATGCGGGGGCAGGGCCGTTCGTTGCGATTCCGCGCAAGATTTCTGCGTCTTGGCCCGCCACTCTTGAGGGTCCAGCGGCGTTTCCGTGGCGTAGCGTGTGCCGGAAAGGGTCAACCTGCCATGTGCGCCGGGGCCAATGCCGATGAAATCGCCGCCGCGCCAATAAATCAGGTTGTGCCGCGACTGGGCCCAGGGCTTGGCGTGGTTGGACACCTCATATGCTGGCAAACCGGCCTCTTCACACAAGATCTGGGTGATTTCATAAAGATCGGCCGAAAGATCATCATCTGGCAGGCCAGGGAGCTTGCCTGCGGCGTGGCGCTTGCCAAAGGCGGTGCCGTCCTCGATTGTCAGTTGGTAAAGCGAAAGATGCTCGGTTCCCAGAGACAGCGCAAAGGCTAGCTCTTGCCGCCAACTATTGATCGTCTGGTCTTGGCGCGCATAGATCAGGTCAAAACTCACCCTGTGAAAGTTTTTATTAGCAATTTCAATAGCTTGCAACGCCTCGCGCGTGCTGTGAAGGCGCCCAAGTGCGCGCAAATCCGCGTCATTCAACGCCTGCACGCCAAGCGACACCCGATTGACGCCGGCGGCGCGGTAATCGGCAAAGCGGCCGGCCTCGACCGATGAGGGGTTTGCCTCTAGCGTGATTTCCACATCGCGGTCGATCTTCCAGTTTTCGGTGATGCACCAAAGAACGGTTTCAACGATTTCCGGCGCCATCAGGCTTGGTGTGCCACCGCCGAAAAATATCGAATTTACAACACGCTCGCCCGTTTCCTGCGCGTAATGCGCAAGCGCGCGGGTATAGGCGCGCGCCCAGGCGCGGTGGTCGATGTTTGCCGCTACATGCGAGTTGAAATCGCAGTAGGGGCATTTCGACTGGCAAAAGGGCCAGTGGATATAGATGCCGAATCCGGCGTCTTGTGTATCAGGCCGCATCGAGCGCCTTGACCAGCTTGGCAAAGGCGACGGCGCGGTGGCTCATCGCGTGTTTTTCGGCCGGGTCCATTTCGCCGAACGTCTGGTCCTTGCCGTCGGGCTGAAACATCGGGTCAAAACCGAAACCGCGTTCTCCGCGCAGGGGCCAGACAAGGTGCCCCTCGACGGTGCCTTCGAATATCTCGTCCTCGCCATCGGGCCAGGCAAGGCAAAGTGTGCAACAGAACCGTGCGGTGCGGGGCTCGGGGGCATGTTTTTCCTCCAGCAGATCCCACACCTTGCGCATCGCCATGTGAAAATCGCGCCCGTTGGGTGTTTCGGCCCAGTTGGCGGTGTAAACGCCAGGGGCGCCATCAAGGGCGTCGACCATCAGCCCGCTGTCATCGGAAAGCGCCGGCAGGCCGCTGGCGCGCGCGGCAAAATGGGCCTTGATGCGGGCGTTTCCGGCAAAGCTGCCTTCGGTTTCTTCGGGTTCTTCCAGCTCTAGGTCGCCGGCCGAGACGGTTTCGATCCCCAAGGGGTGAAGAAGATCCGCGATCTCTCGCAGCTTGCCCTTGTTATGGCTGGCGATAATCAGTTTCTGCCCCTTGAGGTCGCGCATGAATTAGCCCTCGATCGCCTTGGTTTGCGCCTCGACCAGCCCCTTGATGCCTTGTTCGGCCAGATCCATCAGCTGGTTGAACTCGTCGCGCGAAAAGGTGGCCCCTTCGGCCGAGCTCTGGATCTCGATCAGCCCGCCAGCGCCGGTCATCACGAAATTGGCGTCGGTTCCGGCCTCGCTGTCTTCGGCATAGTCGAGGTCAAGCACGGGTTGGCCGCCATAGATCCCGCAAGACACGGCTGCCACGTGGTCGGTCAGCGGGTCCGAGGTAATATCGCCGGCCTTCAGCAGTTTGTTCACCGCAAGACGCAGGGCGACCCATCCGCCGGTGATCGAGGCACAGCGCGTGCCGCCATCGGCCTGGATCACGTCACAGTCGATGGTGATCTGGCGTTCGCCCAGGGCAACGCGGTCAACGCCGGCCCGCAGTGACCGCCCGATCAGACGCTGGATTTCCTGCGTGCGGCCCGATTGCTTGCCAGCCGCGGCCTCGCGCCGGTTGCGGGTGTTGGTTGCACGCGGCAACATGCCATATTCGGCCGTGACCCAGCCAAGGCCGGTGTTGCGCAGGAAGGGGGGAACACGCTCTTCCAGGCTGGCGGTGCACAGAACGTGGGTGTCACCGCATTTGATCAGGCAAGAGCCCTCGGCATGTTTTGTCACGTTGATTTCTATTGAAATCGGGCGAAGTTGATCTACATCTCGACCAGAAGGGCGCATTTGTTTTCCTTTGCATTTCCGATCTCGCCCAATACCCTGCCTTTGGCAGGTGGACAAGGCCCCGGGGCGGAAGGCTGCGCACAAGCCTCCACTTTGGTAGAGATCGGCGAACAGAATGCTGGTATGAATGCGACATGACCGAAAGCGTAAACCCGTTTGAAGAGTTGAACGACCGTAGCCGCGATGTATTTCGCCGGCTGGTCGAGGCCTATATCGAAACCGGCGAGCCCGTAGGTTCGCGCACATTGGCGCGTTCGCTGACCGAAAAAATCTCGGCCGCGACCGTGCGCAACGTGATGCAGGATCTCGAACATCTTGGCCTGCTCAGCAGTCCCCATGTTTCGGCCGGCCGTGTGCCCACCGAAACGGGCCTGCGCCTGTTCGTGGATTCGCTGCTTGAGGTCAGCGATCTTTCCGTGACCGAGCGGAAAAAGATCGAAAGCACGATTGATGCCGACAAAGGCGATGTCACCCGGATGCTTGACCAGGCCAGCGCGGTTCTCAGCGGGCTTACCCGCGGTGCTGCGCTGGTGTTGGCGCCGAAATCCGAGGCGCCGATCAAGCATATCGAATTTGTGTCGCTCTCGCCTGACCGCGCGCTGGTGGTTCTGGTCACCGCCGACGGCAATGTTGAAAACCGCCTGTTCACGCCGCCGCCGGGGCAAACCCCCTCGGCCATGCGCGAGGCCGCGAATTTTCTGAACTCTATCGTGCAGGGGCGCACCCTGTCGGAAATCGGCCGGGTGGTGGCACATGAAATCGAACGCCACCGCCAGGAACTTGACGTGTTGGCGCGCCAGCTTGTCGAAAGCGGGGTGGCCGTGTGGGATGGGCAGGGCGAAGATTACGAACGCCTGATCGTGCGCGGCCAGGCGAATCTGATCGACGACGAAACCATCGGAGAGGATCTGGAACGCATCCGAAACCTGTTTGACGACATCGAGCGCAAGTCGGATCTGGTCGAATTCCTGGAACTGGCCGAGCAGGGCGACGGTGTGCGCGTTTTTATTGGCTCGGAGAACAAACTTTTTTCACTTTCGGGTAGCTCTTTGGTGGTTTCTCCATATATGAACTCTGACCGGAAAATCATTGGCGCCGTTGGCGTCATCGGGCCGACCCGCCTGAACTATGGGCGGATCGTGCCGATTGTTGATTACACGGCACAGTTGGTCGGGCGATTTCTGTCCGGCATGAGTTAACAAAGAGGCGGAGATGTCCGAGGAAAAGAAAAACCCCGAGGTCGATATTGACGAGCAAGCGCAACAACCCTTCGATCCGGCGGAAATGAACGATCCGGATCCGCTGGCGCTGGACGAGCAGGACGACGAGCTTGAAAAGCTGATCGCCGAGCGGGACGAGCTGCGCGATCGCCTGATGCGGGCTTTGGCCGAGGCCGAAAACATCCGCAAGCGGGGCGAGCGCGACCGCCGCGACGCCGAGCTGTATGGCGGCACCAAGCTGGCCCGCGACATGCTGTCGGTTTACGACAACATGAAACGCGCGCTGGAAACCGTTGACGACCAGCAGCGCGAGGTCGCCAAGGCCCTGATCGAGGGGATCGAGCTGACCATGCGCGAAATGCTGTCGGTTCTGGCCAAGCATAAAATCGAACGCGTCGCGCCCGAGGTTGGCGAAAAATTCGATCCCAACCTGCACCAGGCCGTGTTCGAGGCCCCGGTTCCCGGTATTGATGCCGGCAATATCGTGCAGCTTATGGCCGAGGGCTTTGTCATAGGCGACCGGCTGTTGCGCCCGGCACAGGTGGGGGTGTCGTCCACGCCACCGAAAAAGGCCGAAGAGCCAGAGAAACCGCAAGCAGAGCAACAGCAATAACCGAAAAACGCCCGCCTCGTGCGGGCGTTTCTATTTCAGCCGCGACTTCAGATCATAGATCAGGTTCAACGCCTCGATCGGGGTCAGCTCGTCCGGGTGGACATCTTGCAGAATCTTCTCGATTTCCGAAGGGCCCCTGGCGGGTTGGCGCGGCGGGGCAGGGGGCACGGAAAACAAGGGCAGGTCATCGATCAGCGCAGCCGCCTTGCCGCCCCCGTCACGTTCGCCTTGTTCAAGCTGTTCCAGAACCTCGCGTGCGCGGTTGACGACGGCCTCGGGCAGGCCGGCGAGGCGGGCGACCTGAACACCGTAAGACCGGTCAGCGGCGCCTTTGCGAACTTCGTGCAGAAACACGACATCGCCTTCCCATTCCCGCACGGTGACGGTGGCGTTCGTCATTCCATCAAGTTTTGAACTTAGCGACGTAAGTTCATGATAATGCGTGGCAAACAAGGTACGGCACTTGTTGACCGCGTGCAGGTGTTCAAGCGTCGCCCAGGCGATGGACAGCCCGTCATAGGTGGCCGTTCCCCGCCCGATTTCATCCAAAATCACCAGCGCCCGAGGGCCGGCCTGGTTCAGGATGGCCGCTGTTTCAACCATTTCCACCATGAATGTCGAATGCCCGCGGGCCAGATCATCCGACGCACCAACCCGTGAAAAAAGCTGTGTCACCAGCCCGATGCGCGCGCTGCGGGCAGGGACAAAGCTGCCGCATTGGGCCAGCAGAGCGATCAACGCATTCTGGCGCAGAAAGGTCGATTTCCCCGCCATGTTCGGGCCCGTCAGCAGCCAGATGGCGGCAGATTCCCCCGATTCCGGGGTGAGATCACAGTCATTTGCCACAAATGGCCCGGAACCGGCCTGTTTCAGCGCCGCCTCGACCACCGGATGGCGGCCTTCGACAATTTCAAAGTCACGCGAGTTGTCTATAACAGGGCGGCTCCAGCCCTCGCCGCGGGCAAGATCGGCAAGCGAGGTTGTAACGTCCAACTCGGCAAGCGCGCGGGCGGCGTGGCTGATGCGGGCAGCGTGTTCAAGGACGGCCTCGCGCAGCTCCGCGAAAATGCGCAGCTCTATTTCCTGGGCGCGGTTGCCGGCATTCAGAATGCGGGTTTCCAGTTCGGACAGTTCGACCGTGGTAAAGCGTACGGCGTTGGCGGTCGTTTGCCTGTGGATGAAGGTCTCAGAAAGCGGCGCGCCAAGCATCTTTTCGGCATGGGTAGAAGGTGTTTCAACAAAGTAACCCAACACATTGTTATGTTTCACTTTAAGCGAATTTATACCGGTCAGCTCCTGATAGTTTTTCTGCAAACCGGCAATAACCCCGCGCCCCTGGTCACGCAGGGTTCGGGCCTCGTCAAGATCGGCGTCAAAACCAGCCGCGACAAAGCCCCCGTCGCGCGCCAACAGGGGCGGTTCCTCGACAAGGGCCGACGCGAGATGCGCAACAAGCCCGTCAAACCCCTGCAACGCATCTGCCATCTTCGACAGATCTTGCGGCATGTCTGGCAGCTGCAACTGGCTATTAAGGTTGCCCGCCTGCGCCAGCCCCTGCCTTATGGCCCCGATGTCGCGCGGCCCGCCCCGTTCCAGTGCAAGCCGTGAAAGGGCGCGATCAATATCGGGCACGCGGCGCAGATGGTCGCGCAGCGTGTCGGCAAGGACCTGGTTGTCGTGAAAAAACGCGACCACCTCTTGCCGCCGCGCGATCACCTCAAGCCGGGTCGATGGGCTGGACAGCCGCTTTTCAAGCAACCGCGCGCCGGCGCCGGTTATGGTGCGATCGACCACGGCCAGAAGTGACCCCTCCTTTTGGCCGGCAAGTGATTGAACAAGCTCCAGATTTCGGCGAGTCGAGGCGTCGATCTGCATGACCTCGTCTTGCGCCTCGACCACTGGCGGTTTTAGCAGCGGCAGCTTGCCTTTCTGGGTCAGCTCCAGATATTCGATCACCGCACCCATCGCCGAAAGTGCGGCGCGGTCGAATTGACCGAAACCATCAAGACTGGCCACCCCGTAAAGGTTGCACAGCCGCCTGGCCGCGCTTTCGGAATCAAAGCTGGCGCGGGCCAGTTCGGTCAGGGCAGCACCATGTTCTTCGACCAGGGGGCGCAGCTCGGCCGCGGTGGACTCGGAAAGCAGCATCTCGCGCGGGGAAAGCCGGGCAAGTTGCGGGCCCAATGCGACGCGGGGGCAGGGCACAACAGAAAAATCGCCGGTGGAAACATCAACCCAGGCCAGCGCGCCCTGGCCGCGGACTTCGGCCCAGGCAGCCAGAAAATTGTGGCGGCGGGCATCAAGCAGTGAATCCTCGGTCAAGGTGCCGGGGGTGACCACACGCACGACCTCGCGCTTGACCACAGCCTTGTAGCCACGCTTTTTTGCCTCTTTCGGGTCTTCCATCTGTTCGCAAACAGCGACACGGAACCCCTTGCGAATCAATGATAAAAGATAACCTTCGGCCGAATGAACCGGCACCCCGCACATGGGGATGTCCTGGCCCAGATGCTTGCCGCGTTTTGTCAAGGCAATGTCCAGCGCGGCGGCGGCCTGAACCGCATCGTCAAAGAACATCTCGTAGAAATCGCCCATGCGATAGAACAGCAGCGCATCCTGATGATCCTGCTTGATCTCAAGATACTGCGCCATCATCGGCGTCACGTTGGCATTGGCGACGTTCATCATTCCCCCCGGCGTGGATGAGCCTGAAAACTACAATGACCTGACAGCAGGTAAAAGACAAAACCGGCTGTTTTTGTTGTCGCGCCGCAGGTCGGGATGTAAGAAGTTGGGGTAACACGAAAAAAACAGGGCAAAACATGTCAGATAACGCCAAGTTCACCGACGAAGAAGCGCTGGCCTATCACCTTGAACCCAAACCCGGCAAGATCGAGATCAGCGCCTCTACCCCCATGGCCACCCAGCGCGACCTGTCGCTGGCCTACAGCCCCGGCGTGGCAGTGCCCGTGCAGGCGATCGCCGACAACCCTGCGGCGGCCTATGATTACACCACCAAGGGCAATCTGGTGGCGGTTATCACCAACGGCTCGGCCATTCTGGGGATGGGCAATCTCGGCGCCCTGGCGGCCAAGCCGGTGATGGAGGGAAAATCGGTTCTTTTCAAGCGGTTTGCCGATGTTAATTCGATTGACCTTGAACTTGACACCGATGATCCCGAGGCCTTTATCGCGGCGGTCAAGCTGATGGGCCCAACTTTCGGCGGCATCAACCTTGAAGACATCAAGGCGCCGGAATGTTTCATCATTGAACAGCGCCTCAAGGAAGAGATGGACATTCCCGTCTTTCACGACGACCAGCACGGCACTGCGGTGATCTGTTTGGCGGGCTTGATCAACGCGCTGCACCTGACGGGCAAGAAGATCGAAGACTGCAAGATTGTCCTTAACGGGGCAGGGGCGGCGGGCATCGCCATCATTGAGCTGATCAAGCGCCTGGGCGCCAAGCACGACAACTGTATCGTGTGCGATACCAAGGGCGTCGTCTATCAGGGCCGGAAAGAAGGCATGAATCAGTGGAAATCGGCCCACGCCGCCAATACCGACGCCCGTACCCTGCAAGAGGCAATGGTTGATGCCGACGTTTTTCTTGGGGTTTCGGTCAAGGGGGCGGTGACGGCGGAAATGGTGAAATCCATGGCGCCCAACCCGGTGATCTTTGCGCTGGCCAACCCCGACCCGGAAATCACCCCGGAAGAGGTTCACGCAATACGCCAGGATGCAATCATCGCAACCGGCAGATCGGATTATCCCAATCAGGTCAACAACGTGCTGGGCTTTCCTTATCTTTTTCGCGGGGCGTTGGACATCCATGCGCGCGCCATCAATGACGAGATGAAAATCGCCTGCGCCAACGCCCTGGCCGAGCTTGCCCGCCAGGACGTGCCGGACGAGGTTGCCTTGGCTTATGGCACCAAGCTGCGCTTTGGGCGCGATTATATCATTCCGACGCCATTTGATCCGCGCCTGATTCATGTGGTGCCGCCGGCGGTTGCCAAGGCCGGCATGGATACGGGGGTTGCCCGCCGGCCGATCATCGACATGGAAGCCTACGAGCTGTCGCTGAAGGCGCGGCTTGATCCAACGGCCTCGATTCTGCAGTCGCTTTATACACGCGCCAAGAATGCGCAGGCCCGGATGGTGTTTGCCGAGGGCGACGATCCGCGTGTGCTGCGCGCGGCGGTGGCCTATGTGCGCTCGGGGTTGGGCCAGGCAATCGTTGTCGATCGCGAAGCGAGCGTTCGGCAAAAGCTGGAAGAGGCCGGCATGCCCGAGGCATTTGACGAGATCGAGGTCGTCAATGCCGCCAACACCGCGCATCTCGAAGAATACAAGGACTTTCTTTATAAGCGCCTGCAAAGAAAGGGTTTTGATCAACATGATTGCCACCGGCTGGCCTCGCGCGATCGCCATGTCTTTGCGGCGCTGATGGTGGCACATGGCCACGCCGATGCGATGGTTACAGGGGCCACGCGCAAGTCGGCGCAGGTGTTGCAGCTGATCAACCATGTGTTTGATGCCGATGCTGCCCACGGCGCGGTTGGGGTCACCGCGGTTCTGTTGCGTGGGCGGCTGGTGCTGATTGCCGATACCCTGGTGCATGAATGGCCCGAGGAAGAAGACCTTGCCGACATCGCCGAACGTGCCGCACAAGTGGCCCGCGGCCTGGGCCTTACGCCACGGGTTGCCTTTGTCAGCTTTTCGAATTTCGGCTATCCGGTTTCCGAGCGCGCTGAAAAGATGCATCTGGCGCCCGAGGTTCTGGACAGGCGCGGCGTGACATTCGAATATGATGGCGAGATGACGGCAGATGTTGCGCTCAACCCTGATGTGATGGCGCAATATCCGTTCTGCCGCCTGTCTGGGCCGGCGAATATTCTGGTGGTTCCGGCGCGGCATTCGGCCTCGATCTCGGTCAAGCTGCTGCAAGAGATGGGGGGCGCAACCGTGATTGGCCCGATCCTGACCGGGCTTGAGAAATCGGTTCAGCTTTGTGCGACAACCGCAACTGAGACCGACATTTTACACATGGCGGTCATGGCGGCATGCAAGGTGGCGTGAATGGCAATCTATAATCTTGGCTCTATCAACGCGGATCATTTCTATCGGCTTCCGCATCTGCCTAAACCCGGCGAAACCCTGCCGGCACGCGAATATTCACGCGGGTTGGGCGGCAAGGGTGCGAACCAGTCGGTTGCGGCGGCACGGGCCGGTGCGCGGGTTGTTCATATTGGGGCCGTTGGTCAGGATGGCGACTGGGCCATCGCGCGGCTGGCGGAATTCGGGGTGAATACCAACCATATTGCCCGCCTCGACATGCCCACCGGACATGCGATCATCAATGTTGATGACGTCGGTGAAAATGCCATCGTGATTTATAGTGCCGCGAACATGGCCCAAGACAAGGGCCACATTCGCGCGGCGTTGATGTCAGGCGGCGAGGACGATTTCTGCATCTTGCAGAATGAAACCAACCTTGTCGCCTATGCCGCTGAAATTGCACAAAACAAGGGGATGAGGGTGGTGTATTCCGCAGCCCCGTTTCAGGCGGACAAGGCGCGCGAGGTTCTGCCTTTTGTCGATATCCTTGTGCTGAACGAGGTCGAGGCCGCGCAGCTGGCTGATGCGCTGGGCGTGACATCAACGCATCTGCCGGTGTCCGAGGTTATCGTGACACGTGGCGCGCGCGGCGCCGCATATGGCGCAGCCGGAACCGAGATTGAAGTTCCGGCCTTTGATGTCGAGGCGGTTGATACCACTGGCGCAGGCGATACCTGGCTTGGGTTTTTTGTTGCCGGGCTGGATGCCGGCATGCCGGTCAAGGGCGCGATGAAATTCGCCGCCGCTGGCGCGGCCCTGCAAGTGACAAGGTCCGGCACCGCCGAGGCAATACCGGACCTTCACGAAGTAAAAGCGTTTCTGGAACAACAGCTGGCGAGCTAAGGTCAGCTGGTCATTCCATCCCAGAACGTCTTGACCTTGCTAAAGAAATTCTTGCTTTTCGGGTTGTTGTCCTTGCTCAGCTTTTCGAATTCCCGCAGCAGTTCCTTTTGACGGGATGTCAGGTTTACAGGGGTTTCGACGACCAGTTCGATATACATGTCGCCGGCGGGGCCTCCGCGAAGTGCAGGCATGCCCTTGCCGCGCAGGCGCATCTGCCGGCCCGATTGGCTGCCCGCCGGGATCTTGACCCGTGCGCGCCCGCCGTCGATGGTGGGCACCTCGACCTCGCCGCCAAGGGCCGCGGTCGTCATGGAAATGGGCACCCTGCAAAACAGGTTCTGACCTTCGCGTTCGAAAATCGGGTGATCCTGAACCTCGATAAAGATGTAAAGATCACCCGCCGGCCCGCCACGCAGCCCGGCCTCGCCCTCGCCGGCAAGGCGGATGCGGGTGCCGGTTTCGACGCCCGGCGGGATGTTGACGCTGAGCGTGCGTTCTTTCTGTTGCCGGCCTGACCCACTGCAGGATTTGCAGGGATTGTTGATGATCTGGCCGCGCCCGCCGCAGGTTGGGCAGGTGCGCTCGACCGTGAAAAAGCCCTGCTGCGCACGAACCTTGCCCATGCCCGAACAGGTGGGGCAGGTCATGGGTTCCGAACCGCCTTCGGCGCCGGTTCCCTGACAGGATTCACAGGCGACCGAGCTTTGAACGCGAATGGTTTTCTGCTTGCCGGTATAGGCCTCTTCCAGCGAGATGCGCAGATTATAGCGCAGGTCAGACCCGCGCGTGGCGCGATTGCCGCCCCGTCCGCCACCCATGAAGTCGCCGAACAGGTCTTCGAACACGTCAGAGAAGGCGCTGCCAAAGTCGCCATTGCCCGGATGTCCGCCGAAACCACCGCCGCCAAAGCCACCAGGCCCAGCGCCATTGCCACCCTCAAAGGCCGCGTGGCCGAAACGGTCATAGGCCGCACGTTTTTCAGGGTCTTTCAATATGTCATAGGCCTCGTTCACTTCCTTGAACTTGGCTTCTGCGTCGGGGTTGTCCTTGTTGCGGTCGGGGTGAAGCTCCATCGCCTTCTTGCGATAGGCTTTCTTCAATTCCGCCTCAGACGCCCCCTTGGACACCCCCAGAACGTCGTAGTAATCGCGCTTGGACATCTGTTTCAACCTGCCGTAAACGGATGTCGGCCCATCAGAGGGCCGACATTGTGAGCATCATTTGGACCGCGATCAGTTCTTGCGATCGTCGTCCACGTCCTCAAAGTCGGCATCGACGATGTCTTCGTCAACCGGCTTGGGGCCGTCGTCCTCTTCGCTGTCGCCACCCTCTTCGGCCTGGGCTTTGTAGATGGCTTCGCCAAGTTTCATCGCGGCCTCGGTCAGATCCTGTGACAGCGACTTGATCTTGCCGGCGTCATCCGATTCCATCGCCTCTTCGAGGGCCTTGATCGACAGTTCGATCGCCTCGACCGTGGTCGGATCGACCTTGTCGGAATGTTCTTCAAGCGACTTCTTGGTCGAATGAATCAGCGCTTCGGCCTGGTTTTTGGTTTCGACCAGCTCGCGGCGCTTGCGGTCGGCCTCGGCGTTTTCCTCGGCCTCTTTGACCATGCGCTCGATGTCTTCGTCCGACAGGCCACCGGATGCCTGGATGGTGATCTTCTGTTCCTTGCCGGTGCCCTTGTCCTTGGCACTGACCGACACGATGCCGTTGGCGTCGATGTCGAAGGTCACCTCGATCTGCGGCATGCCGCGCGGGGCGGGCGGGATGTCTTCAAGGTTGAACTGGCCAAGCAGCTTGTTGTCTGCGGCCATTTCACGTTCGCCCTGGAAGACCCGGATCGTCACCGCGTTCTGGTTGTCTTCGGCGGTCGAGAACACCTGCGATTTCTTGGTCGGGATCGTGGTGTTGCGGTCGATCAGCCGTGTGAACACACCGCCCAGGGTTTCGATGCCAAGCGACAGCGGGGTCACGTCAAGCAGAACGACATCCTTGACGTCGCCTTGCAGAACGCCTGCCTGAATGGCGGCGCCGAGCGCAACAACCTCGTCGGGGTTGACGCCCTTGTGGGGCTCTTTGCCAAAGAACTTGGTCACTTCCTCGACGACCTTGGGCATGCGGGTCATGCCGCCGACCAGAACGATCTCGTCGATGTCGTCCTTGGTGAGGCCGGCATCCTTGAGCGCGGCCTGACAGGGCTTCATCGTGCGCTTGATCAGGTCGGAAACCAGGCTTTCCAGCTTGGCGCGGGTCAGTTTCAGCACCAGGTGCAGCGGCTGGCCGCCGTTCGGATCCATCGAGATGAACGGCTGGTTGATTTCCGTCTGCGTGGCGCTGGACAGTTCGATCTTGGCCTTTTCGGCGGCCTCTTTCAGGCGCTGCAGGGCCATGTTGTCCTTGCTCAGGTCAACGCCGGTTTCCTTCTTGAATTCGGCGATCAGGTATTCGACGATCCGCATGTCAAAGTCTTCACCACCAAGGAAGGTGTCACCATTGGTGGATTTCACCTCGAACAGGCCGTCGTCGATTTCCAGGATCGACACGTCGAAGGTGCCGCCGCCAAGGTCGTAAACGGCGATGGTCTTGCCGCCTTCCTTGTCAAGGCCATAGGCCAGCGCGGCGGCGGTGGGTTCGTTGATGATGCGCAGCACTTCGAGGCCGGCGATCTTGCCCGCGTCCTTGGTGGCCTGGCGCTGGGCGTCGTTGAAGTAGGCCGGGACGGTGATGACCGCCTGCGTGACGGATTCGCCAAGATAGTCTTCGGCGGTTTCCTTCATCTTGCCCAGAATGAAGGCCGAGATCTGGCTGGGCGAATATTTTTCACCCTTCACCTCGACCCAGGCATCGCCATTGGGCCCCTCGACGATCTTGTAGGGCACCATCTTCTTGTCTTTCTGAACGGTCGGGTCGTCAAAGCGGCGGCCGATCAGGCGCTTGATAGCGTAAAGAGTGTTTTCCGAGTTGGTCACGGCCTGCCGTTTGGCAGCCTGCCCGACCAGGCGTTCGTTATCCGTGAACGCCACGATAGAGGGCGTCGTACGCGCCCCTTCGGCATTTTCGATGACTTTCGGCTGTGCGCCGTCCATGATGGCAACGCACGAGTTCGTTGTTCCGAGGTCGATACCGATTACTTTAGCCATTCCTAAAGTCCTTTCCTAGCGGCGATAATGCGATGACAGGTCCGTTCGCGGCCCCTGCCACCTGATCCCAATGGTCGGACATGATCGGACCGACCATCATTCCAGCCGTATATAGGTTCGCGCATTTTCGGCTGCAACCGTGGCAGGGTGCAAAAAAGCGGCTTTGGACGGCATTTCGGCAACAAGAATCGCGGTTTTGCCTAAAAGTCGGAAGATGTTAGGATTTTTTCATGGTCAACAAGACGGAAAAGATCCCGGGCAAGCCGCTTTGTGTGGCGGGGTTTCGCATTTTTCGGGGCGCGCTTGTGCCCCGCGCCCAATCAAGGGTGCTTGGCGACATATTGCAGGTCATCGAACAGGCGCCCCTGTTTTCGCCGATGACGCCATATGGCCGCAAGATGTCGGTGCGGATGACATCCGCGGGCAGGCTTGGCTGGTATTCGGACAGATCCGGCTATCGCTATGTTGACAGGCATCCGTCAGGCACAAGCTGGCCATCGATCCCCGACAGCGTTCTGGAAATATGGCAGGTGTTTCTGCCTGACGCACCGCAGCCCGAATCATGTCTTGTCAATTACTATGGCGAAGGCGCGCGGATGGGGCTGCACCAGGACCGCGACGAAGGGGATTTTTCCTTTCCCGTGTTGTCGGTTTCGCTGGGGGATGACGCGTTGTTTCGTATGGGCGGCACGGCACGGCGGGGCAAGACGTCGTCTATCTGGCTGAAATCCGGCGATGTCGTCGTGATTGGCGGCGCGGCGCGGCTGGCCTATCACGGCATAGACCGCATCCGTTCTGGCAGCTCTTCCCTTGTTCCTGGCGGCGGCAGGGTCAACCTGACCTTGCGGGTCGTGCGCTGATCAGTCGGTGCCGATCTGGCAGCATCCGGTCAGCAGCGCCTTTTCTTCGTTCCGGGTTGCAAAGGGATCGGTCAGATAGACCGTCCAGCCATAGGTGATATCGGACATCCCGTCCGAACACAGCTGTCTTGTCAGCATCGCAATCTTGCGATCCCTGCCGCTATCAAGCCAGAAGGCATAGCTTCCGTGTGCATTGTTCGCCGACTTTGCTGACCAGGTAACATCATAGGATGTGGCGCCGCCGTCCATCGGTTCGAAACGGGCGGACCAGGGGGAAAGATCCAGCGCCCAGAAAGGCTCGGCCCCCGAACAGGAAAGCCGGGGCGGGATGGTTCCAAGCCCGCCGTCAGGTGCCGGTCGGACGAAACGCATTGAAATCCATCCGTTCCGCCCGTTCCAGATGACCTCGCCCCATTTTCCATCGTTAGAAAGGCGGATAACCTCGATGCCCTTGCGGTTATGGGCATAGGCGCCAAGCTTTGCCGAGCGCGCATCGGGTTGGCTGCGAATGTTCAGCTGGTCGCTTGGGGCCACGTTGACCACGTCGAAAAGGCCTGGCAGGTCGCTGGCCAGATCAGCCGCAGCACGGCCGAACAACGGCCAGAACATGGAAAAGGAAACCGCTATCAATACCAGCAGGGACCGCGTTTTCATCTCGGATCCTTTCCGCCGGCGAGATCACCGCCGGCTATACCAACTTATCGATACGAATTTACGCGCATAGAATTCGCCCATCATTCCGATAACCAGCACCGCCAGGCTGAAATATATCGGATACCACATCGAGGTGACATGCGGGGTGTAGTTTATGAAGGCCGCGCCGCGGGCCTGGTCGATGGTGTGAAACAGCGGATTCCATGAAAAGAATGGCAGGATGGCAGAGGGCAGGTTGTTTGCCGCAAACATCTTGCCGCTGGCGACCATGTTGGCGCGTGAATAGATCGTCGTGGCGATCCTTGCCGTGCCGGGCGAAAAGGGCTTGATCCCCAAAAACACCAGACCGACAGCGATACCGCTGAACCAGGCCAGCAGAAACGCCAGAAAGAATTCTCCGGGGTTTTCGATCTCGACGGGGTTGATGGCCACATGGGTGATGAACAGGATTACCACCATCGAAAGCAGTTGCAGATAAAGCGTGGCAAGGGCCGACGATGAAATGGCCAGAAAGGTGGTCATCGGCGCGTGTTTCATGATGGGCGACGCCGGCCCTTCCGAGCTGACCACCGCGCCAACGGTTTTCACATGCGTCATGAACAGGAAGATGCCCGACATCAGGAAAATCAGGAAATCGCCGCGGATGGCGGCGGTGCGGCGGCCAAAGACCGCGAACATGATGTAAAACACCATGATGAACATGACCGACTGGAAAATGCTGGACGTCAGGCTGGCAATCGGGCTGCTGCTGGATTTTCGCACAACGCGCACGGTCGTGTGAAACAGCATGTCGGCGAAGCGATAGATCGCCCAGATGCCCCTGTGGCCGTTTTCATATTGAAGCATTTTCGTTGCCTGCCTTTGTTCGGTGGTTTCCACTTGTTTTTTATCGCGGGAAACCTTGCCGATTGTCTGATCGCCGATCATAAGAAGAAAACGTGTATTTTTCAAGAAACCGGTCAATAGGGCCGAGGGAATGATCGGGGGCAGAGCTTTGGATTTTGAAAAGATGGTAACGGTTTTCCGCGATCTGGCGCTGGCAGGCGGCGAAAGGATCATGGAAATATACCAAGGCGGCGATATGGATGTTCGCGCAAAAGCCGATGAAAGCCCCGTGACCGCCGCTGACGAGGCTGCCGACCGTGTGATTTCCCAAGGACTGCGCGCGGCGTTTCCCGATATCCTGCTGGTTACCGAGGAACAGGCCGCAACCCACGGGCACAGCGCGCGGGATTTCATCATTGTCGATCCGCTTGACGGCACCAAGGAATTTATAAAAAGGCGCGGCGACTTCACCGTGAACATCGCTTATGTCCAGAATGGCGTGCCTGTGCGCGGGGTCGTGTATGCGCCGGCAAGGGGCAGGCTGTTCTATACCGATGCCCTTGGCCGCTCGGTAGAAGAGACCGGTGACCACAGGACCGGACGGCCGGGAAAAACGCATCCGATTTCGGTTTCAGATCCCGACAACGACGCGCTGATCGTGGTTGCCTCGAAATCGCACCGCGATCAGGCGACTGATGATTACATTGCAAGATACAAGGTCAAGGACAGCCGCGCGGCAGGATCTTCGCTGAAATTCTGTCTGGTCGCGACGGGAGAGGCCGATCTTTACCCGCGCCTTGGCCGCACGATGGAATGGGATACCGCTGCAGGCGACGCCGTTCTGCGGGGCGCGGGCGGCAGGGTGGTGCGGTTCGACGATCATGCGCCGCTGACATATGGCAAGCCCGGATATGAAAACCCGTTTTTCATCGCATATGCGCCGGGTGTTGAATTGCATAAGGGGTAGCCATGTCTGTTCTGGTTGTCATTCCCGCGCGCTATGCCTCGACCCGTTATCCCGGCAAGCCGCTGGTCAAATTGAAAGGCGCAAGCGGGATTCGCAAGACACTGATCCAGCGCAGCTGGGAGGCTGCAATGGCCGCAAGCGGGATCGGCCGCGTTGTGGTTGCAACTGATGACGAGAGAATATCAAAAGAGGCCAAAGGCTTCGGTGCCGAAGTTGTCATGACATCAGAAGCATGCGCCAACGGCACCGAAAGATGCGCGGATGCGCTGCGCAACCTTGGGCAACAGTTTGACATCATCGTGAATTTGCAGGGTGATGCGCCACTTACGCCTGCTTGGTTTGTCGAAGATCTTGTTTCCGCCCTGCGCGAAAGGCCCGATGTCGGGGTGGCCACGCCGGTCTTGCGCTGTGATGTCGAGGCGCTGGCCAGCTTTCAGGAAGATCGCCGCAATGGCCGCGTCGGGGGCACAACGGCTGTTTTCGACAGGCAGCATCGGGCGATGTATTTTTCCAAAGAGGTCATTCCCCATGTTGCAAAACTGCCAGCCCAGGGCGAAACGGTGCCGGTTTTTCACCATGTCGGCGTGTATGCGTATCGGCCGGATGCCCTTGACCAATATCTGACCTGGCCGGCCGGCTGGCTTGAAACACAGGAAGGGCTGGAACAGCTGCGTTTCATGGAAAACGGCGTTCCCGTGCTTTGCGTCGA
Source organism: Paracoccaceae bacterium (assembly GCA_015487165.1). Taxonomy (GTDB): domain Bacteria; phylum Pseudomonadota; class Alphaproteobacteria; order Rhodobacterales; family Rhodobacteraceae; genus UBA5972. The sequence continues at coordinate 17,633 of WFQE01000259.1, forward strand.
GGTCGAGGGTAGGGGC
>WFQE01000260.1 GCA_015487165.1 Paracoccaceae bacterium
CGCCATATGTTCCCGATACGTCCCGCCAAAATTTTCCCCTTACCCTTTGATATTACGCAATATTCCTTGCGGCTTGCAAATCAGCCAACGTTTTCTTTGTTTTCAATAAGTGATCGTGCGGACAGTGTATCCGTATGTCAATAGGCTGGAAATATGGCTCACTCACGAAAATTCTTTCGGTCAACCGTGCTCCTCAATAAGCTTTCATTTTCCGTTCTGATCTTATAAAGTATCACCAATTGATACCATGTAAGAAATGCAGAAGGGGAAGTCTGAGATGGGTGCCATCAGACCAATTGCCGTGAAGCTCGATCAGGATCTGCGCGATCGGCTGCAGCACCTAGCCGAGGCACGCGACCGTTCCACACACTGGTTGCTCCGCAAGGCGATCGAGCAGTTCGTCGAGCAAGAGGAAAAGCGCGAGACCCTGCGCCAGGATGCCATGAACGCATGGTCCGAATATCAGGAAACCGGTCTACACGTCACCCATGACGAGGCCGACGCCTGGCTGGCACGGCTGGAAGCGGGCGAAGAGGCAAAGGCCCCTGAATGCCACGAGTGATCTGGACGCCCGCCGCGCTTGGCGACGTTGAACGGCTGCACGATTTTCTCAAGGACAAGAACCCGCTGGCCGCGCGCCGGGCGGTACGTGCGATCCGCGAAGGGCTGGGCCTGCTGGCCGACCAGCCGCAGGTTGGCCGCCCGGTCGAGAACATGGAGCCGGAATTCCGCGAATGGCTGATCAGTTTCGGCGACAGCGGCTATGTCGCGCTCTACCATTTCGACGGCAAGGATGCAGTCATCCTGGCCGTTCGCCATCAGCGGGAAGCCGGGTACTGAAACCCGGTCCGCACCCGCCAGAACACCGCCTCCAGAAACAGACGATTGTCCTTCGCTGTCGCACCGGCATCGCTGGACTTCCCCGGCAAGTGCGGCTCAAGCCGATGCCAAACCCGATCCGTCAAAACAAAACGCTGTTCGCTCATTCAAACCTCCCTTTTGGAAGGTTGAATCACAAATTATCAATAAGGGGAATCCTGATTGTCCACAGACCCTAGTTCATCGGACCACCTCTGAGCTTTCTGGTCTCGATGAGCGAGGCTATGACGGCCCAGTTTTCGGTGCCGGTGAGCGAGGCGGCTCCTCAAGGTCGTGACTTCCTGTGTCGGTTCATATCAAAACCTGAGTTCCGCCAGAACTTCGGCTGCCTCGGGGATCGGGTAGTGATGGTTTCCAATGAATAACCCGTTTGAGTCGATGTATTCCGCATTGGGCAGGTTTCCGTGGATCTCGTGCGGGATGTGTCGCATCACCGGGTTCTTCACAAAGTTGCCGGCAACGATCGGGCGGCACTCGAAGCCCAGCTCTTCCAGCCTGGCGACAAATTCCCGGCGGGTAATGTTGGCGTCCGGGCGCAGCACGAGGGCAAAGCCGAACCAGCTGCTTTGACCGATTTCTGATTGCAAGGTGAAGAGCGGGTGGTTTGACAGCCTGTCGATGAATAGTCGGGCGTTTTCGCGCCGTCCGCGGATCAGATTGGGCAGTTTCTTCAGCTGCTCTTGTCCCAAGGCGCCCGACATCTCCAAGGGCCGCAAGTTGTAGCCTGGCAGAACGAAGTTGAAGCTCTCCTCGAACGCATTGTCGCTCTTGACGCCGGTCACTCGATTTTCCTTTGGCAGATGGCGGGTCCAGCCATGCGAGCGCATGGAGAGCATGATGTGGTAAAGCTCTTCGTCGTCGGTCGTAACAATGCCACCTTCCATTGTCGAAATGTGGTGCGAGAAAAAGCTCGAATAACTGCCGACGTGGCCGAAAGTGCCGGTGTACTTGCCAGCGAACGTGGCCCCCATGCTTTCGCAGTTGTCTTCAAGCAGAACGATCTTCCTGCCGTTGATGATTTCCTTGATCCGGTCGAAGTCATTGGGGTTGCCCAGGAGGTTCACGATCATGATCGCGCGGGTTTTCTCGCCTACCGCCGCGCCAAGCGCATCGAGGTCGTAGTTCAGCGTCTCGCGGTCGATATCGACGAATTTCAGCTTCAGCCCGTATTGTGCGAGCGGGTAATAGGTGGTGGACCAGCTTACGGCAGGCACGATCACCTCATCTCCGGCATGCAGGCGAATCTCGGGGTTCTGCGTATAGAACAGCGCCGCCGTCATGAGCAGGTTGGCCGAGGAGCCCGAATTGACCATCACCGCATATTTCGATCCGAAATAGGCGGCGAACTGCCGCTCAAATGTTGCGACCTCTTGCCCCATCGTGAATATGCCGGATGCGATGACCCGTTGCAGGGCGTCGTATTCGGCCTGGTCCCAGGTCGTCGTTGCGAGGGGAAAGCGGGCATTCATGGCTTCAATGTCTCCAGATAATGCTGATAGGTCTTGGCGACCCCATCTTCGAGCGAAGTTTTCGGCTGCCACCCCCATTCGGTCTGGCGTGTTGTGTCGCACAGCTTCCGCGCCATGCCTACAGGTTTGGACAGGTCGTGGGTGAACGACCCTTTCCAACCGATAACGCGGGCGACGGTTTCGTAATATTCGTTGATCGAATGATCGCGCCCGACCCCCACATTCATCAGATCCGGCAAGTTCCCGGGTTCGTTTGCGGCGCGGAATACCGCATCCGCCAGATCGCCTGAGAACATGAACTCGCGGCGTGCGGTGCCGTCGCCCCATATTTCCACGGTCTTGTCTCCCGCGCGCCTGGCGTCATCAATCTTGCGGATGATGGCCGGGATCAGATGAGAACTGCGCAGATCAAAGTTGTCGTGGAAACCATAAAGGTTGCACGGGATCAGGGTCTTGTACTGAAAGCGCGGATCCTCGCGCCGGATATACTGACAAAGCCGTAACGCGACGATCTTGGCCAACGCATAGCCCTCATTGGTCGGCTCAAGTTCTCCGGTCAGGATCTGTTCTTCTTTCAGGGGGTTGCGGGCATGGCGCGGATAGATGCAGGTGGAGGCCAGGTTGACAAGACGTTTCACGCCTGCGGCACGCGCGCCCATGATCACGTTTCTGCCAATCATCACGTTTCGATCCAGGAACGCCACGGGTTCAGCCATGTTGGCCTGAATACCACCGACCTTGCCGGCCGCATGCACCACCAGATCGGGCTTGTGCGCCGCGATATAGTTTTCGACGTCCGCGCTTTTCGTCAGGTCGAGTTCCCGGCTGGACGGGGCGAGAATCTCCCACTGCATAGCGGCGGGGTGATCCTGGATGTTACGGCCGACCATCCCCGAGCCACCCGTCAGAAGCAGTTTCTGTGGCATCGGATCAGATCTCGCGCGGTGTCGAGGAACGATAGCCGTGATCCAGCAACAGGCGGCTGCGCTTGGCGGCCTCCAGGTCTGCGGCGACCATCTCAGCACACATCTCGCGCGCCGATATCTCTGGCTCCCATCCCAGTTTTTCCTTTGCCTTCGAGGGGTCGCCAAGCAGGGTCTCCACCTCGGCGGGGCGGAAATAGCGCGGGTCGATCCGAATGATCACATCCCCCGGCTTTACCTCGGGTGCATTGTTGCTTGTGACCGACACAACCCTTCCGATCTCGTCCACACCGCTGCCCTCGAAGGCCAGTTCGATACCCAGATCCTCGGCCGCCCAGAGGATGAACTGACGGACCGAATATTGCTTGCCGGTGGCAATCACGAAATCTTCGGGCGCGTTCTGTTGCAGCATCAGCCATTGCATGCGCACGTAATCCCTTGCGTGGCCCCAGTCACGCAGCGCGTCAATGTTGCCCATGTAAAGGCATGGCTCCAACCCCTGCGCGATATTGGCCAGACCGCGGGTGATCTTTCGCGTCACGAATGTCTCGCCGCGACGGGGGCTTTCGTGGTTGAACAGGATGCCATTGCAGGCGTAGAGGCCATAGGCCTCACGATAGTTTACCGTGATCCAGTAGGAATAGAGCTTGGCAACCGCGTAGGGCGAGCGCGGGTGAAACGGCGTTGTCTCGCGTTGCGGGGTTTCCTGGACAAGACCGTAAAGTTCGGATGTCGAGGCCTGGTAAAAGCGCGTTTTCTTTTCCAGCCCCAGAAAGCGGATGGCCTCGAGAAGGCGCAGTGTGCCGAGCGCATCGACATCCGCCGTATATTCGGGGCTTTCGAAACTGACCGCTACATGCGATTGCGCCGCGAGGTTGTAAACCTCGTCCGGCTGCACCTCTTGCAGAATCCGCGTGAGGTTCGAGCTGTCCGACAGATCGCCATAATGCAGCTTCAGCTTGGGATCTGGATTGTGCGGGTCTTCAAAAATATGATCAATCCGTTGTGTGTTGAACAACGACGACCGGCGCTTGATTCCGTGCACCTCGTAACCTTTTTCGAGAAGGAATTCGGCGAGATAAGAGCCGTCTTGCCCAGTGATGCCTGTGATTAATGCGCGTTTTTTCATGTTTAGATACCACGAGTTTATGGATCGGCAGAACTATTCGGTTTTGAGTGCCGAGTTTCGAGAGTTGTCTCCTGGGAATTCGAAACGGATCGTGTTTTTGTCGCCGCAGCTAAAGGAACTGACCTGCCCCCATTTGTCCCTCATTCATAAAAAGAGTCTGCGGGTTTGGTTTTCATAAACTGCAGTTCTGGTTTGGGCAAGCACGCCGTAGGCTTGAGCTAGCCAAGCGCTCCACGCCCGGCGCGTCTGGGCGGGTGTCTGAACAAGTTCCCATTTGGTCTTTTTTCCCCACGGGTGATCAAGTTCAGGTGCGTCAATTCCGGCCAGTCGCAATCTGACCTGCCCAATCTGAATTGTATCCCCGTCGATAACGTAGCATTTTCCGGTGAGTGTTTTAGGTCGCTTGGCGTCGCCCTCAATGGGCCGCAGATTCGTCGAGCGCTGGCGGCGTTGTGGGTTTGTGTGCTGCTGATATCCGTTGCGTCGGTGACGCCGAATGTGTGACTGGCCGTTGCTTTTGGTTGAAAAACTTCGAAAAATTGCTCGGAAAATGACTCTAAACAACGTTTCCTCCAGCGTAATCTAGTGGTTTTCTGTCATTACGATAGCCAAAGAGCTTCATTGAGAAAAGTTGCTGTTATGGCGCGGATTGAGTCGAAATCACCTTGTTCCACTTATCCCCATATGTTCCCGATTCGTCCGTCCCTTGATTCCTACCTAACTATTTGATTTATAAAACGTTAATGATTGCTTGCAAATCCGCGCACAGTGTCGTCCTTTCGATACCCTTACCGTACCAGCAACCAGAACTCCACATACCCGATATCCTTTCCACCCCATTGCCGGGATTTCATGATCTCGCGGCCTGACAGCCAGTAATCATTCGTGAATTGTCGCCCTTGGCCCTCGCATAACTCGCGCAGATGCCGGGCCTTGTATTGATGCTGGACGATCTCGACCATTTCGGTGCCGACAGACGTTACCTTGCACTCAAAGTTTTCCCGCCGCAGGTGGTCTTCGCCGTTCAGCCAGGCATAGCTGCGGGAATAGGTTCTGGGGCCACCTATCAGGGCCGCGGCCGCGCCAGAAATATCGGCCTCCATCAGATCGCCTGCCAGGCCGCGGGTTTCGGTCAGGATGCCGCCTTTCAGCGTCACCGATTTCCGGTCAATGGCGAAATAGGTTTCGTAGCCACGGTTGCGGGCGGTCAGGCTCAGCGCCGCCCAGGCGCCGGTCTTTTCCAGATGCGCCATCATCAGCCGCGTCTTGACCTTGGCCAGCTGCGCGGGGGTCAGTTGTTTCAACGGGTTCACGGGCTGGCCA
>WFQE01000261.1 GCA_015487165.1 Paracoccaceae bacterium
GGCTGGTCAGACCAACCGGCAGCGGCCCCATCCCGGGGACGGGATCAAACTCCCATGCGGGCGCACGGGCTCGCTGCCGGATCAATAATAGCCCATCTGAAACAGACAGGACGGGCGCGATCCTTGCGTTGCGGCAGGGAATTGCCATGCTGAACCACACCCGATCCCTGATCCGCGCCGAGGCCGAGCGCCTTCTGACCCGCTTTGTCGATGCCGGCGCAACCCAGGTCGAGGCCGCTGCCCTGCAGCCCGCCGAGACCCTGCTTGACCTTTACGGCGAGGACATCCGCGCACGCGCCTATGTCACCCATGACCCGGCGCAGGGCGAAATGATGCTGCGCCCCGATTTCACCGTGCCGGTCGTGCAGATGCACATGCACGAGGGTGCCGAGCCTGCACGCTATACCTATATGGGCCCGGTCTGGCGCAAGCAGCAGCCGGGCTCGACCCGCGCGCCGGAATATCTGCAGGTTGGCTTCGAGCTGTTCGCGCGCGACAATCCGGCCGCCGCTGACGCCGAGGTGTTTGCCCTGTTTCACGAGGCCCTTGCGGGGTTCGGCCTGCGCGCGGCGACGGGCGATCTGGGCATCCTCATGGCCGCCGTTGACGGGCTGGACACCCTGCCACGGCGCAAGGCCGCGCTGCGGCGCCACATCTGGCGGCCCGAGCGGTTTCGCCAGCTGCTTGACCGCTACAGCGGCAAGCGCCCTGTTCCACCGGCACGCGCAACCCTGTTGCAGGCCGTGCAGACAAACGACGTTAATGATCTGATCGCGGCGGCCGGTTCCCATGTCGGGTTGCGCAGCCGCGACGAGATTGCCGAGCGCGTATCCGCATTGCAGCAGGACGCCGCCGCGCCGCCCCTTTCGGGCGAACAGGTGGCGCTGCTTGAGGCAATCCTGTCCTTGCGCGAAAAATCCCCGGTGGCCCTTGCCTCCCTGCGCCGGATTGCCCGCGACATGCCCGCGATCACGCCCGCGCTCGATCTGATGGAGGCGCGGCTTTCGGCGCTGGCCGAGCGCGGTGTCGATGTCGATGCGCTTGATTTCGAGGGCTCTTACGGCCGCACCACATTGGAATATTACGACGGCTTCGTTTTCGGCTTTTACGCCGAGGCGCGTGACGATCTGCCGGTGATTGCTTCGGGCGGGCGCTATGACGCGCTGACCGGGGTGCTGGGGCAGGGGCGCAGCATCCCGGCGGTGGGCGGGGTGGTCCGGCCCGAATTCATCATCGCGCTGAAGGAGGGGCAGCCATGACAATCAAGCTGGGCGTGCCCTCCAAGGGGCGGTTGCAGGAAAAGACGTTCGACTGGTTTCGCGCCCGCGGCATCAATCTGCGCCGCGCCGGCTCGACGCGCGAATATGCCGGTGCCGTCGAGGGTGTCGAGGGCGTCGATCTGGTGCTGCTTTCTGCCGGGGAAATCCCGCGCGAGCTGGCCGCCGGGCGCATCCATCTGGGCGTGACGGGCACCGACCTTGTGCGCGAAAAGATCCCGCTGTGGCAGGAAAAGGTCGAGGTGCTGGCGCAGCTTGGGTTCGGCCACGCCGACCTGGTGATTGCGGTGCCGCAATGCTGGGTCGATGTGGATACGCTGGACGATCTGGATGCGGTTGCGGCGCAGTTTCGCGCGCGTCACGGGTTTCGCCTGCGCATCGCCACCAAATATCACAACCTGACCCGCGAATTCCTGCGCGCCCACGGGGTTGCCGATTATCAGCTGGTTGACAGCCAGGGCGCGACCGAGGGCACGGTCAAGAACCTGACGGCCGAGGCGATCGCCGACATCACCTCAAGCGGCGACACGCTGCGGGCCAATCACCTCAAGATCCTGTCCGACGGGCTGATCCACGCATCGCAGGCGGCGCTGCTGCGCTCGCGCACGGCCCCCCTTGATGAAGGGGGCCGCGCGGCTTTGCAGGGGGTGCGGGCCGGTTTGGGCCTATAGCTTGACCCGGCGCAGGCGCAGCGCGTTCGAGATCACCGAAACCGACGACAACGACATGGCCGCCGCCGCAATCATCGGCGACAGAAGCGTGCCCGTCAGCGGGTACAGGATGCCGGCCGCAACCGGCACACCCGCGGCGTTATAGGCAAAGGCAAAGAACAGGTTCTGCCTGATATTGCGCAGCGTGGCCTTGGCCAGCTTGCGCGCCCGGACGATGCCGACCAGATCGCCGCCCAGCAGGGTGATGCCGGCACTTTCTACGGCAACATCGGCGCCGGTGCCCATGGCGATGCCTACATCGGCGGCGGCGAGCGCCGGGGCGTCATTTACCCCGTCGCCTGCCATGGCCACCTTGTGGCCCGATGCGTGCAGTTCCTCGACCAGCGCCGCCTTGTCTTCAGGCATGACGCCGGCACGGAAATCGTCGATGCCAAGGCGCTCGGCCACGGCCTGGGCGGTGCGGTGGTTGTCGCCTGTTGCCATGATGACGCGAATGCCCATGGCGTGAAGTGACTCGATGGCCCCGGCGGTGGTTTCCTTGATCGGGTCGGCAACCGCGATGATGCCCGCGAGCTTGCCGTCAACGGCCACGAACATGGCGGTCTTGCCTTCGATGCGCAGCTTGTCTGCGGCTTTCTCGGCGTCGTCCGATGCCAGCCCCAGATCCTGCATCATGGCACTGTTGCCAAGGGCCACGGTTCTTTTCGAAACCTTGCCAGACACGCCCTTGCCGGTGACCGCCTCGAACGCCGAAACCTTGAGGGCCTTTGCGCCGCGTTCCTCGGCGCCATTGACGATGGCTTCGGCCAGTGGGTGTTCAGAGCCCTTTTCCAGTGACGCGGCAAGTTTCAGGATGTCATCCTCGGAAACTTCGCCAAGCACGACGACATCTGTCAGCCGGGGTTTGCCCTCGGTGAGGGTGCCGGTCTTGTCCACGATCAGGGTATCGACCGAAGCCATGCGTTCAAGCGCCTCGGCATCCTTGATCAGCACGCCGGCCTGTGCCCCGCGCCCGGCGGCAGTGGTGATCGAAATCGGTGTCGCAAGGCCAAGCGCACAGGGGCAGGCGATGATCAGAACCGACACGGCCGAGGCGATGGCAAAGACAAAGGACGGCTCGGGCCCGAAGAAGAACCAGATCACGAATGCGGCAATGGCAATCAGCACCACCAGTGGCACGAAGATGGACGACACCTTGTCGGCCAGCCCCTGGATGGGCGCACGCGAGCGTTTCGCGTTGGCCACCATATCGACGATCTGCGACAGCACCGTGTCGGAGCCGACCTTTTTCGCCTCGATCTCCAGCGAGCCGTTCTTGTTGATGGTGCCGCCGGTGACGCTGTCGCCGGGCTGCTTTTCCACCGGCAGGGATTCGCCCGTGATCATGCTTTCGTCGATGGACGAGCTGCCCTCGATAACCGTTCCGTCAACGGGTACACTGTCGCCGGGGCGCACGCGCAGGCGGTCGCCTTCGACGATGTTTTCCAGCGGCGCGTCATATTCCGTGCCATCAGGCAGGATCCTCCGCGCCGTTTTGGGCGCAAGGTCCATCAGTGCCTTGATCGCGTCCCCCGTCCGTTCGCGGGCACGCAGTTCCAGCACCTGCCCCAGAAAGATGAGGGCGACGATGACGGCGGCGGCCTCGAAATAGGTGCCGACGGTGCCGTTTGTGCGATAGGCTTCGGGAAAGACGCCGGGCAGGAAGGTTGCCACCAGAGAATAGATATAGGCCGCAGCCACGCCAAGCGAGATCAGCGTCCACATGTTGGGATTCATGGTGCGGATGGAATTGACGCCGCGGATGAAGAAGGGCTTTGCCGCCCACAGCACAACCGGCGTTGCCAGGACAAATTCGATATAGATCGAAAGCTGCTCGCCGATCCATTCACGAATGGGCAGACCGACATATTGCCCCATGGTCAGGATTACCAGTGGAATGGCCAGCGCCGTGCTGATCCACATGCGTCGGGTAAAGTCCGTCAGCTCTTCATTCGGGGCGTCGTCGTCTGTCACCAGAGGTTCCAGTGCCATGCCACATTTGGGGCAGGTGCCGGGGCCTTCCTGCACGACCTCGGGGTGCATGGGGCAGGAATACAGGGTGTGGCTTTCCACCTCGGCCTTTTTCTTCTTGTTGTTGCCCGAGGCATAGAAATAGGGATCGATGCCGAACTTGTCGTGGCATTTGTCGGAACAGAAATGGAATTCCTGCCCCATATAGGTTTCGCTGGGTTTGCCGGCGTTCAGGGGAACCTGCATGCCGCAGACCGGGTCGGTGGTTGTCGGGGTTCCTTCAGGGATGTCGCCATGCCCATGCCCGGCGTGGCTGTGCCCGTGGCCATGTGCGTGTTCATGCGTGTGGTTCCCATGATGGCTGTGCGAGCCGGCCTTTTCTTCGTTTTTCGGCGTCATTTTTTTCTTCTCCTGATTTGCATGCTCGTACAGATGGGGATTCCAGTGACTGGAGGGTCAAGAGGTTTCCGAACATGTGTTCGTGATAGGGCGTTTCTCTTGCTGCCCGTCGCTGTTTTTGTGTTGCGAATATGGCTGTCTGTCCGGGCGACAGGGGCGTGACAGACCATTTCCCTGTTCTCAGGCCGTGCAGATGAACCCTCACGTATACCGGTTCCAGCAGGCAGAAGGTCAACAAGTATATTTTTGCGATATGCCTGCTATCACGCAGTGGTGAGGCGACAACCATGCTATGCAATAGCAAGATGAACGCGGGCTCTTGGGGGGCCCGGTTGTAAACAGGAGATTTCCGATGAGGGTTCTGCCGGTTCTGGTGGTTGCTTCTGCCACCGCAATCTTTTCGTTTTCCGCAAGTGCTGCGGAAAAGCATCCGCCGAAAAATACAGATGGGGCCAAGCCGCCTGTCACCCGTCTGGTCATGCCGATCATGAGTTCCAGTCGCGGAATGCAGCTGTTCATCGACAAGAAATGCTATGTCTGTCACTCGGTCAACGGGGTGGGCGGCACGGATGCTGCCGCGCTGGATGCGCATGACATGGATGAATACATGAATCCGTTCGATCTGGCCGCGAAGATGTGGAAGATGGCAACGATCATGATCCCCATGCAGGAAGAAGAGCTGGGCAATCAGATCGAATTCACGGGCGACGAGCTGGCCGATATCGTCGCATTTCTGCATGATGACAGGCAGCAGCACCTGTTGACCAAGGACATGCTGCCCGCAAACTGATTTTGGAAAAAGGAGGCTGAGATGAACACGAAGCGTTTTATGAATGCTGTCACACTGGCCATACCCGTTATCGCGACGGCCGGCGCTGCCCTGGCGGATAGCGATGGGCGGTATTACGGTCACATGTGGTATGGTGGTTATGGTTGGGGATGGATGGGGCCTGTCATGATGCTGGTTTTCTGGGTCGCGGTCATTGTTCTGGTGGTGCTTGCCGTTCGCTGGGTGACTGACCGCAAGGATCAGGAACAGGCGGGCAGTACGGCGCTGGACATCCTCAAGGAACGTCTGGCCCGCGGCGAGATCGACCCCGCCGAATATGAAAAGCTGCGCAAGACGCTGGAGGGCTGATCCGGCCCCCCTCGTGATGTTTCGGGTTTGCACCATGACAGGCGCAAACCCGACAAAGGCCCTGTATGGCGGATCAGCTGTCCGGGATCACCACCATCTGGTGACCGGTGGCGGCAGTCGGTATGGTCTTGACGACGTCAAGCGTGGTGGTGTCGACAATCCACAGAAGATCGTTCTCGGCACTGCTGACGACCAGACGCCCGTTGTCGATTGCCATGTGATAGGGCTGGGGCCCGACGCTGGTCGTCTTGATCGGCCGTTTTCCTGAAAGATCGATGGATACGACCTTGCCCTGTTCGCGGGCGCTGACGAAAAGCGAATCGCTGCTGGCCTGATAGGCGATGCCATGCAGTTCGCCCCCGATCTGGTATGTGTCGATGATCTTGCCGTTGCCGAGATTCATGACCGACACCGTTCCGGCATCGGCCTCGGCTGCAAACAGGCGCCGGCCCTTGGTGTCGATCGCAAGATGTTCGGCCCCTGCCGGTGTCTTGAAATTGCGCAAGACATATCCCTGAGTCGGGTCTATCTGGCTGATCGTGGCATTGCCTGCATTGCTGACAAGGAATGATTCGGTTTGCGGGTCATACACCGCGTAATTCGGGTTCGGTCCGGTCTGAATGGTGGCCGTGACGCGGTTCGTTTCCAGGTCGATGATCGACACCGCGTCCAGCCCCGGATGGGTGGCAACAACATAGCGGTCACCCGGCCCGCCAACCGTGACGTGATGCACCATCCCGGGAACCTCGATCTGACGGCGGATCTTGCCACTGTTGATATCGACCAGACTTATGAGGCTGATCGTCTGTTCGTCGGCCCCCGCCTTTTTTCCGGCTTTCGCGTGGTGGGCCTTGTGATCGCTTTCGGCCATGCCTTCGGGTTTGGCGACTGCAAGACCGGCACGGCTTTGCTCGTCAAGCGATGCGCTGACCAAAAGGCCGCGGCTGGCTGCCAGATCCATCCCGTGAACATTTCCCAGCCCGGTGATCCTGCCAGAGGGCGTGAATGTGCTGTCCAGTCTCAGGGCAGTTCCGGCCGCGCCTTCGGGAATGATGATGTCGGCCATGCCTGCGGTGGCGGTTATCAGGCCGATCAATATTGCCGAGCTTGCGCCCATTGCGATCTTGGTTCGTTTCATGTCGGGGATCCTTCCGGATTGAAGTTTGCTTTTGCAGGCATGATGTGGGTGTCTCCCCCGGTGGAAGCTCAAGCAGGATGCCGGTCACTAATGCGTGACAGCCCGTTGTTTGGCGTGATGTCGAAAAAACACGGTGACGTGATGCGATTGTGCTTGACCCTCCAGTGGGTGGAAGTCGCACATCGGGCGATATTCGGGCACAAGGACCGGCAGATGATACACAGGCGATCTTGAGGAACGCGAATGACGAATGACAATACAGCACAAAAGAACACCGTGAACCGGCGCCGCGCTCTGGGCGTCATGCTTGGTGCCGTGGTCGCGCCCGCAGTTATGACCGGCCGCGTCCTTGCCGCGACAGGCGAGGAAAAACAGGAGATCCTTGCGACAACGCGCAATGTCTCGTCCTTTGTGGCGCGGCGGTGGCAGGATCATTTCGACAATCTGAAAAACGGTGCGATCCTCGCTGACACCACGTCGCGCATGCTGATGTTCTGGTCCGAGGATGAGACGATCACCAAGGTCTATCCGACCAGCGTGCCCCTGACCGATCAGTTGACCAGACGCGGCCGCACCCGGATCGTGCGCAAGGTCAAGGGGCCCTCCTGGCGCCCCACGGCAAACATGCTGAAACGCAACCCTGACTGGCCACGCTATGTCGGCCCCGGTCCTGAAAATCCGCTGGGCACGCATGCGCTGTATCTGTCCTGGCAGTATTACCGGATTCACGGCACCAACGACACACGCAAGATCGGGCGCCGATCATCGAATGGCTGCATAGGGCTGTACAACGAACAGATCGCCGAACTTTTCGACCTGGCAAAGGTCGGAACGCAGGTCGTGCTTCTCTAGTCACACCAATGATCCGGGCACGGAAGGTAATAAGATGAAGATTATCCCAATTCTGGCTGTTTCCCTGTTTGTCGCAGCCGGAGCCGGAGCACTGTATCTGAACGCGACCCGTCAGGCGCAGGCTCCGGCGCATGTCATGACCCCACCGGATATGGAGGGGCTGAAAAAGGGCGACCCGATCGTCAAGGTCAAGCTGCCGGAAACACTGGATAAACAGGCACAGATGGGCAAGCGCGCCTTTGACGCGGTTTGTGCGGCATGTCATGGCAAGAATGCAGCTGGGCGCTACGGGTTCGGACCGACCTTCATCAGCCGGATCTACGAGTCGTCGCATCACGGCAACGAGGCCTTTGTTCGGGCCGCGCAAAACGGCGTCATTTCGCATCACTGGCCCTTTGGCAACATGCCCCCGCAAAAGGGGCTGACGCGCGCGGATCTGCTGAACATCGTGGCCTATGTGCGCAGTTTGCAAAAGGCCAACGGGATAAACTGACCACGCACTCGCAGTGCGATTGCCGGTTTCGGTCGCAACCATGCAGAAAGGGCACCCTGATTACTGGTCAGGATGCCCTTTTTCACTTGTCGGTAGGGTCTTCAGAGGGGTTTGGCCTCATAGCCCGCTTCCTTGAGCGCGCCCAGCAGGTTTTCGGTGCTGGCCTGGGTGGCGACCTCGATCACATGGGCGTCGAGATCGACCTCGATCCTGGCGCCGTCATCAAGCTGGTGAATGGCCTCTTCAATGGCCTTCTTGCAGTGGCCGCAGGTCATGTCAGGTACGCTGTATTTCTGCATGAGTCGTCTCCATTTCTGTTTACGCTGCCTTGGTTGGGCCTTCCCGCGGGTGGAAGGTCAAGACGATTTTTCCGGCTGCGCCAATTTGTCAAAAGGGTGTTTTCATCACCGTCTGACAGAAAGATAGATATCCCTGTCCGGCTTGTGCAATGTTGCTCATGCATCGACCAATTCAAACAAAAGTGATTGTCTTGCATGGGGGGCAGGGGGTAGGCTCTGGCCATGAAACGCATTTTTATCATGTTCTTGTCCTTGCTGGTTGCTGTCGCGTTCACGCAACTCTCGATCTGGGCAGATGTGCATGGTGGTTCGGCTGTTGCAAAGGTCGCGGGGCCGGCCCCTGAGAATGTGTATGACTTTTCCGAAACCGTCCTGCCAGCCTCTGCGAATTGCGGCCAATCCGATGGATGCGTCACCCATGGTGACCATGGATGCGCGAACTGCGCGGTTCTGACAGGGCTGGATCTGATGCAGAATGTCGAGGCAAGGGGCGAGCCAAGGCTCAACCCCTTCCGGCGTGCGGGTGATGTGGTCCGCGAAAAATTGCTCAAACCTCCCAGAGCGTGAGTCGGTTTGCCGGCGGGGCCGGTCTGAACACGATTCCGATTCAAGGAGAGGTCACAATGATTTCGATACTATACAAGCCCCGAAGGGGGCGGGTCCGGGCAAAGGGGATTTCCTGGCTGTCAGGATCGATGACCAGGATCATGCGGATGCTTGCGGTGCTGGCCGTCATCTCGTCCGGTCAGATTTTTGCTGGGCAGGCCAGCGCCCAGAGTGCCGCTTTCAAGCTGGCTGTGGCGCAGGCAGCGGCGCGCGACAAGGCCATTGCAACATTCTACAAGCAACGCAATTACAGGCCGTTGTGGACAGGGGGCGGTGACAGCCAGCGCCGCCGCGCGTTGCTCGAGGCCCTGAAACGCGCGCCGGATCATGGCCTGCCGCAGGGCCGCTATGATTACGATCAGGTCAGGCGCAGTTTTGCCGGCTTCAAATCGGCCAAGGCACGCGGTGTTCTGGAAGTGGAAACCACGCGCATGTTCCTGCAATACGCCCGCGACATCCAGTCGGGTATTCTGGAACCCCGGCGGGTTGACCGCAACATGACCCTGCGCCCACCAAGGCGCGACCCGCTGCAGCTGCTTGTCGCCTTTTCGAAAAGCACACCCGGTGCGTTTTTCCGCGCCCTTCCGCCGCAGGATCCGGGCTATGCCCGCCTGCTGAAGGAAAAACAGCGGATGGAACGGATCGTTGGCCGTGGCGGTTGGGGGCCGAAGGTGCGCGCGCGCAAGCTGACCCTCGGGCAGAAGGGGGCACAGGTTGTCGCCCTGCGGAAACGGCTGAGTGCCATGCGCTATGGGCAGCTGGGCACCTCGCCCGTCTATGATCAGCAACTTGCCCGTGCCGTCATGGCATTTCAGCGGGATCACGGGCTGAACGCCGACGGGGTTGCCGGTTCCAAAACCATACAGGCCGTGAATGTGTCTGCGGCGACCCGTCTGATGCAGGTGGTGATCGGGCTTGAACGCATGCGCTGGCTGAACAAGCCGCTGGGCAAGCGTCACATACTGGTCAACGAGGCGGCCTTCATGGCCTATGTCATCGACAACGGCAAGGTCACGCTTGAAACCCGGGTTGTGGTGGGACAGCCTGGCCGCTGGCGCACGCCGGAATTCGAAAAGAAGATGACCCACATGGTCATCAACCCTTCATGGTATGTGCCTGCATCCATCGCCGGTGGCGAATATCTGCCCCTGCTCAAGAAAAGCCCGGACGCGTTGATCCGGCAAGAGCTGGTGATGACCGATGCATCGGGAAAACTGGTCGATCCGCGCCAGGTGGATTTTTCGAAATTCGACAAGAACAATTTCCCGTTCAGCCTGCGCCAGCCGCCCTCGGGGGCAAACGCGCTTGGCAAGGTCAAGTTCATGTTTCCGAACAAGCATGCGATCTATCTGCATGACACGCCCGCCAAGTCGCTTTTCGCAAAGGATATCCGTGCCTACAGCCATGGTTGCGTAAGGGTGCAAAAGCCGTTCGAGCTGGCCTACACGCTGCTGGCACCTCAGGTGGCCGACCCCAAGGCGTATTTCGACCGTCTGGTTGCCGCCGGAAAGGAAGTGACGGTCAGGCTGAAAGAACCTGTGCCGATCTATCTGGTGTATCGCACGGCCTGGGTCTCGCCCGAGGGGCGCCCCAACTATCGGGCTGACAGCTACAAGGTCGACAAGAAGGTTTTTGCCGCGCTGGCAAGGGCCGGTGTCGTTCTGCGCGGAACCCGCAGCTGAAAAATCAGGCATGCGGTCAGCTGTGCCGGTCGATCCGGCCGTGACTGACCGCGTGCTGCAACGCCTTGCGCAATCTCAATCATCTCAAGAAGGGAGAATCATCATGAATATCGGTGAAGTCTCAAAACGCTCGGGCCTGCCCGCAAAAACCATCCGCTATTACGAGGAAATCGGCCTGATTGCCCCGTTGCGCGGATCAAACGGATATCGCGCATTCAGGGAAAAGGATCTGCGAAAACTGGCCTTTCTGGCTCGTGCGCGTTCACTGGGTTTCAGCATCGAGGACTGTCGCACGCTGTTGTCCCTGTACGAGGATGAAACCCGTTCCAGTGCAGATGTAAAGGCGATCGCCCAGCAGCATCTGCAAAAGATCCGCCGCAAGATGCACGAGCTAGCAGCGATGGAAGAGACCCTCTCGGATCTTGTTCAATGCTGTCGCGGCGATAATCGACCCGATTGCCCCATCCTGAAGGATCTGGCCGATGGGCAGCCGTCTGACACCGAAATCCGGGGTGATTGCCTGCAGTCGGCATGATCGGGGCGCGCCGACACAGCGCATGGCAATGGAGGATGCACAATGGTTGATGCGCCAGATGATGCCCCGGAAAACAGGGCCGCAAAGGGACGTCGCGATTTCCTGTATGTCGCTACGGCGACAACCGGCGCGGTGGCAACCGGGGCCGCGATATGGCCTCTGGTGAATTCGATGAACCCCAGCGCCGAGGTTCGTGCCTCGGCGCTGGTAGAGGTGGACCTGTCAGATATCGATACCGGCGCGCGGATCACGTTGAAGTGGAACGGCCGCCCCATCTTTATCGACCACCGTCCGCAGGCACGCATCGATGCCGCGCGCGCCGATGACAACGCCCCGATGCCCGATCCTGCGACCGATGCCGAGAGGGTGCAAAGGCCGGAATGGCTGGTGGTCATCGGGGTCTGTACGCATCTTGGCTGTATCCCCCTTGGTCAGGATGTGGGGGATCCGCTTGGCGACTGGGGCGGCTGGTTCTGCCCCTGTCACGGTTCGCACTATGACACCGCCGGGCGCATCAGAAAAGGACCGGCACCGTTGAACCTGTATCTGCCGCCATACCGTTTTCTTTCGGATAGTCTGATCAGAATCGGTTGAGGGGCAGCGTGGTGGGCTGGCCTAACGAAGGCGTGGCGGGTGGTCAGGGTCGCTGCCCGGTGGCGTCGAGGGCAGGTTATCGCCGGGGCTGGCGGCAGCGGGCAGGTCGAACCGCAGGCCCGCACGCGCCAGCGGTGTGCACAGAGGGTCGTCGGGGTCGAGAAACATCAGGTCCAGCTTCATGTTGCCCGCGCTGAAGGCGGTTACGTCTTCGGCGATCTGACGCAGCGCGCCCTGCATTTCCGGCCTTGAGCCAACAAATGCCAGTACCAGCGCCGTGTCCCCTTGCTGGTCGGTCATTTCGGCCAGTCCGGCCCAGTCGGCCATTCCGGCTGCACCGGCAAGACGGGCGTCCAGCGCGCGCAGCATTTCCGGGTCAAGCCCCGCAGGCGCATTCAGGGCCGAGGGGCGCCGGTCGGTTTCGGTGATGTCGATTTCGGAAAGAATCCCCGCGATCCAATCCACCACCTCGGCCGGCAGCAGGATTGATGACGGCGCGATTTCCGGGTTGACCGCCATGCCCAGGCCCTGCCCCGAGAGCATCTCGACCAGACGGCGGCCGGACATCGCTGCAAAGGGTGAGGGCTTGTCGGTAAAGCTGACCAGGCGCTCCTCGCTGTCGAAGACAAGCACATATTGTTGCTGCTCCACGGGAAATACTGCGGGGATGATCCGGTCATCTGCGGGTTCGGTTTCCAGCAGCATGAACAATTCGCATTCCACCAGACGCTGATAATAACGCAGACGCCGGGCGTCATCTTCGGGGGCTTCCTCCATGCGCATATGCGCCTGATCCAGGGGTGTCATTCCGGGTCCACCTTGACGATATCGGGGCCGAGGAGCTTGCGCAGCCGCGTGCGAAGTGCAGGCAGCAGCTCGGCCTCGAACCACGGGTTCCGTTTCAGCCAAGCCGTATTGCGCCATGACGGATGAGGCAATGGAAAAACGCGTGGCGCATGATCGCGCCAATGTCTGACAGTTTCTGTGACGCGCGCCGTTCTGCCAAGATCAAGATGATGGCGCTGCGCATAACCCCCGACCAGCAGCGTGATTTCCGGCGGGCGGATTGCGGCCATCACCCTTTGTTGCCAGGTTTTCGCACAGATGGGCGGTGGCGGCAGATCTGCGCCTTTGGTGTCATATCCGGGAAAGCAGAAAGCCATTGGCAGAATCGAGATCAGAGACAGATCATAGAAGGCATCCCGATCAAGGCTCATCCATCCGCGCAGCCGGTCGCCCGATGGGTCGTCAAAGGGCAGGCCGCTTGCATGCACCCTTGCGCCCGGCGCTTGCCCGATGATCAGAACAGGGGATGTCGCCGACATGCGGATCACCGGGCGCGGTCTGTGTGCGGTGGCGGTTTGTGCAAACCGGTCAGCGCATATCCTGCAGGCGCGAATATCCTGCGTGATTGAATCAAGTTGTGCCTTGGGCGAGGGTACATCCGGCTGTGACATGGGGGAATTTTCTGCCCCATCAAGGGGATTGTCCAGCCCGACGGCCCCACTCGCGGGCAGTTGAGGCGGAAAATGGGCGCCGTGTCTTGCCCATCGGGCATGGGTGACTTATCAGACGCAGGACATCTTTTGCGAAGGGCCTGGCATGTACCGTATCTGGGATTTCATCACGAGCTACTCGATCCTGCTGATCCTCGGCGCGATCATCGCGCTGACATGGGCCAATCTGGATTATGCCAGCTATCAGCATTTCATCGAAACGCCCCTGCTGGTCAACCAGTGGGTGGGTGTTCTGGAGACGGATGCGGCCGGCCAGGTTCATCGCGTGCTGACAGTTCATTTCCTGATCAATGACGTGCTCATGGCGCTGTTTTTCGGCATCGCGGCCAAGGAAGTATGGGAGGCCGTCGCCCTCAAGGCCGGCGCTCTGCGCGGCAAGAAGGCGCTGACGCCCCTGATCGCGACCGCGGGCGGCATGGGCGGTCCCGTCGTCGTCTATCTGGGGGTGGCGGCGCTGCTGGGGGCCAAGACATTTGCCGAGGTGGCCCATGGATGGGCCATTCCGACAGCCACGGATATCGCGTTTTCCTATCTGGTCGGGCGCATGGTCTTTGGTGCGGGGCACCCTGCCGTGCGGTTCCTGCTGCTGCTGGCCATCGCGGATGATGCGGGCGGGCTGCTGATTCTTGCGATCTTCTACCCTTCCGGCGAGGTTGCCCCTGAATGGCTGCTATTGTCGCTGGGGGCCGCGCTGACGGTGTATCTGCTGTTCAACTGGCTGCCACGTCGCCTTGATCGCAGGGCACCGGAGACGTTGCCCTATTCCACATGGGTAAGGAAAAAGCTTTCCTTCCTGCCCTATGCGGTGGCGGGCGTGTTCAGCTGGTACAGTTTCCAGAAGGCGGGCATCCATCCCGCGCTGGGCCTGTTGCCCATCGTTCCCACCATTCCCCATGCCGACCACGCATTCGGCTTTTTCGCCGCCGCCGAAGAGCATCTGCGGGATATGCTGAACCAGATCGAGCATGCGCTGAAGGTGCCCGTCGAAATCATCCTGTTCTTTTTCGGGCTGGCAAATGCGGGTGTCGCCTTTTCTTCGATGGGGGATGCGACGATGCTGGTCATGCTGGGGCTGCTGGTGGGCAAGCCGCTGGGCATCTTTCTGTTCGGCTGGTTTGCCGCGGTGGTATTGCGGCTGGGTTTGCCCGAAGGCATGCGCCTGAGCGACCTGTTCGTTCTGGGTTGTGTCGCCGCGATCGGCTTTACCGTGGCGCTGTTTGTGGCATCCGTTGCGTTCGAACCCGGCGCCATTCAGGACGCGGCAAAGATGGGCGCGTTGATGAGCTTCTCTGCCGCTGCCGTGTCGATCGTTGTCGGGCTGCTGTTCAAGGTCGAAAAGCGCGAGGCGTGATCGCCGGTTCGATCACATCGCTATATCGCCCGCCCTGCGCTGACTGGTTCGCGCAGCTTCCCGCCCGGACCGGCGCATCAGCTGCCCCGGTTGGTCGGGTTGCCGATCATGTTCAGGAACTCGCGCCGCAAGTCGCGGTCGGTCTTGAAGACACCCAGCATGGTCGAGGTCACCATGGAAACACCGGGCTTGTGAACCCCGCGGGTTGACATGCACTGATGTTCGGCCTCAAGCACCACGGCCACCCCGCGCGGACGCAACGCATCGCACAGCGTGTTGGCGATCTGGGCGTTCAGCTTTTCCTGCACCTGCAGCCGTTTGGCATAGGCATCGACCAGCCGTGCAAGTTTCGAAATGCCGACCACGCGATCAGTCGGCATATAGGCCACATGCGCAACGCCGATGATCGGGGCCATGTGATGTTCGCAATAGCTTTCAAAGCGGATATCGCGCAGCAGCACCATTTCGTCGTAACCTTCGACCTCTTCGAAGGTGCGTTCAAGCATGGCCGCCGGGTCTTCGCCATAGCCGCGGAACCAGTCTTCATAGGCACGCGCCACACGGGCGGGTGTATCAAGTAGGCCTTCGCGGCTGGGGTCATCGCCGGCCCAGCGCAGCAGGGTGCGCACGGCCTCTTCGGCCTCCTGGCGGGTGGGGCGGATCACGGTCGAGCCGTCATCGTTATCGGTTTCAATGGCCGGGTCATGAAGATTCATGTGGTTCCCTTTGGTTTCACCGTTGTCGTGCCGCAGTTGGTGTTGGCCTGTTCGATGACCGGTTCCAGTCGCGATTTCCCTCTCACCCGGAATCGGGCGCGAACGGGACTCCTGCCTATCAAAACTTAGAAGTTTTGTAAACTTTACGCCCGACGGTTGTTACACCGCATCCAATGCGCGCCGGATGTCGTTTTGCAGATCATCGGGATCTTCCAGCCCGACCGAGAGGCGCACAAGACCGTCGCTGATCCCCAGCCGTGCA
>WFQE01000262.1 GCA_015487165.1 Paracoccaceae bacterium
TCCTGACCAAGGATGAAGGCGGCCGTCACACGCCGTTCTTTGCGAACTACCGTCCGCAGTTCTACTTCCGTACGACGGACGTGACGGGCACGGTTCAGCTTCCCGAGGGCACCGAGATGGTGATGCCTGGCGACAACCTGAAATTCGCCGTGGAGCTGATCGCCCCGATCGCGATGGAAGAGGGCCTGCGCTTCGCCATCCGCGAAGGCGGCCGCACCGTCGGATCCGGCGTCGTTTCCAAGGTCATCGAGTAAGGCAGACTGATCCGCCGCGCAGATAGCCGGCGTGACAAGACAAAGGGGTCGTCCTTGCGGGCGGCCCCAATTTTTGTGGCTGATGTGCCAGTGATCCTGCCGGCGCGATTGTTGACAGCCCGTCGCCCGCCTTGCGATAACCCCTGAAAAAGGGGCGGGGCATGACAGACAGGCGGCAACAGGATTTGCTGAAAATCGTGGCGGCGGTGTCGTTTCTGCTTGCAGTCGTCAACAACCTGCTGCCGCCCAAGGCATATTCGGCCACCCAGCTTTTGTATGACTATTCGCTTGGCCCCATTCGCCGCGGGCTTGCCGGTGAATTGCTTGGGGTTTTCACCGGCCCGCATGTTTCTGTCGGTGAAATCCACGCCGCGGCTGCATTGGTTACGATCATTGGCGCGACCGGTTTCTACCTGTTCCTGCGTCGGTGGCTGGCGTCGGGCAGGGCGCAGATCTTGCTGATGATCCTGGCACTGAACAGCTTTGCTTTCGCAAGCCTTGTCGGCAATACCGGCTATCTGGATGCCATCCTGCTTGGTCTGGTGATGGCGGCGCTGTCACTTGATCCCCGCAGCCGGTTGTCGGTTGCGCTGAAGGTCTTGGCCGTATTGATCGGGGTATTGGTGCATGAAAACATGCTGCCCTATTTTTCGATGCTTCTTGCCTTCGATCTGTATCTGGCCCGTCCCGGAACAGGGCAGGCACTGGTTCGCGCGTCCCTGCCTGTCATTGCCGGGGCGGGGATGGTGGCTGCGCTGTTCCTGTCCACCCATACCACCGCCGAGCAGGCGCAGGCGCTGGTGACGCATCTGCAGGACAAGGCGGAATTTCGCATCGCAACCGATGCCGCGATTGTGTCGGCCAGCGGGTTTGCCCGCAACCTGACCTATATGGAGCAGCAACACGGCACGTTGCATTATTGGGTTTGGGTGCTGTTTGACGGCCTTCCTCTGGCCTTGATGAGCTTGTGGCTGATCTGGCTGGGGCTGCGTCTGCTGGGTCGGCAGGCGACCGCGATGACCCGGCTGCTGCTGGTGGGCGCGATCATTGCGCCGCTCAGCCTGAATCTGGTTGCATTTGATGTCGTGCGCTTTGGCGTTGCATCGGTTCTGGTGGGTTTTCTGGCCGTTGCACTGGTGCTGCGACATACCGATGGCGCGGCCCAAAGGCTTGATCAGATCCTGACCTGGCCGCATTTCCTGCTGGTTCTGGTTCTGAACGTCAATATTTCAACGATGCAGATCAACGAGGCGTCAGGCCATATGGCGCAATTCCCGTGGGTTCTGTTGAACCAGTTGAAATGGTTCGCGCCGTGACGGGGCGGCAGCCAGGGCCTTGATCGGGGAATTCCGGCTTGCAATGGCTGCGCGGCTTGCGTATGTCACTTCTCGCACCGGCCACAGGGGTTTAGCTCAGTTGGTAGAGCGACGGTCTCCAAAACCGTAGGTCGTGGGTTCGAGTCCCTCAACCCCTGCCAGTGCGTTCCCGATCAGTCTGTTCCGTTATCCTTCGAGGGGGCCTCGATATAGGGTTCGCGGCTGAAGGCATAGATCACGCAGCCCACCAACAGGCTGAGGCCGAACAGCAGGAAAATCTGGCCATAGAAATCCGCAGGTGCGGCCTGGCCCCTTGGCAGCGATTTGGCCATCAGCCCAGTCAGGAACTGCATCAATGCAACGCCGCCGACCCCGAACAGGTTCAGCAGGGTGATGCCCCGCCCCGTCAGGTGGCGCGGCATGAACAGCTGCCCATGCGCCATGATCACCGGAAAGGAAGCGCCGAAAAAGCCGATCGCCGTGAACAGGATCACCGAGGACATCCAGCCCATGTCGGGCTTTGCCCACAGAACGATCAGCAGCGCAGCCCCCAGCAGGTTACCCCCCAGCACGACGCGCTTTTTCGATCCGAACAGGCGCTCTGCCGGGCCGTAGATGAAATTCCCCAGCGCCATGGCAATGGCCATCGCCAGGGTGGCATTGCCGATGCCGGTCTGATCAAGCCCAAAGACATCGCGGAAATACGGCCCCGCCCACAGGCCCCGCAGCCCCGCCGCGGGCGCATAGTTGAACAGCATCAGCGGAAACAGCACGATCAGGTCGCGGTTCGTGACCAGGCTCAACAGTGATCCCTTGGCCTCGGCCTCGTCGGCCTGCCGTGGAGGGTCGCGCAAGGCAGCCAGCAGCGCCCCGGCAACAAGGGCGGCGACGACGGCCAGCCCCCACATTGTTTCACGCCAGCCAAAGCTGTTGACGGCCCAGGAAAGGGGGGCCGAAGCAACCAGATTGCCGGCCGAGCCAAAGCCGATCATCGCGCCGGCGAGGGTTGCAAACATCGCCTGGGGATACATGCGTGCAAAGATATAGTAGGATCCCATCAGCACCGGCGCGCCACCAAGGCCGAACAGCGCCATCGCCAGTTGCACCGCCCCCGGCCCTTGGGCCAACGCAAACACGATCGCCCCGCCACCACCGCCAATCAGTAACAGAACCGAGGTCGTCAGACGCGGGCCGAACCGGTCAAGCGCCCAGCCCACGGGGATCTGCATTGCGGCAAAGACCAGAAACCACAGCCCCGAGGCAAAGGACAGATCGGCAGGTTGCGCGCCGATATCGGTCGCCAGAACCGGCGTCAGCACCGCCAGAAATGACCGATAGAACTGGCTGAGAAAATATCCGAGGACCAGAAAGAAGATGCCGAGTTTCATGCGGGGCTCCGATCATTCCTTGCGCGCGGTGAGTTCATGCCGACAGTTAGCGATGTGATCCGCCGCGCTGCAAGCCCAATCTGGCGCGCCCGGGCAGTTTCATTTCGTCACTATTGCCGCCCGTCGGGGATGCACTTGTAATTCCCCGTGTGGTTTCGTAAATGAAGCGCGGTCGGGCAGGGGCCCGCCGCAAGCAGGAGAAAGAATCCGATGGCCAGAACCAACCCTTTGCAATTCATTCAGCAGGTTCGCGCCGAGGTATCCAAGGTTGTCTGGCCGTCTCGCCGGGAAACCATGGTCACGACCATGATGGTATTCGTCATGGCGGGCATTGCGTCGGTCTTTTTCTTTCTCGTCGACCAGATCGTGCGGCTGGGTCTTACGACCATCCTGGGGCTTTTCGGCTGAAAGGCCGCAGGGGTTGAGTGGTGGGGCGCGCGAAAAAATGCGACGCAGCCCCTTGAATTGAAACGATTCACGCGGTAGAGGCAACATCACCCTGAACAAAGGCGTGCATCGATTCGGTATGCGCGCTGTTTTTTGTTGAGGCTGCTGGGGCGCAAGGCGCTGAAAACTAGGTGAAATCTGGCAGGCTTGTCTGCTGATCGAGAGGTAACGGGCAACATGGCATTAAGGTGGTACTCGGTAAGCGTCCTCTCGAATTACGAGAAAAAGATCGCCGAGCAGATCAAGGAAGCTGTCGAACAGGCTGGCCTGCAGGACGAGATCGTCGAGGTTCTTGTGCCCACCGAAGAGGTGATCGAGGTGCGCAAGGGCAAGAAGGTCAAGTCCGAGCGCCGCTTCATGCCCGGCTATGTGCTGGTGCGCATGGAGATGACCGACCGCGGCTATCACCTGATCAACTCGATCAATCGCGTGACTGGGTTTCTTGGACAGCAGGGCCGCCCGACGCCGATGCGCGATAGCGAGGTTGCGGTGATTCTGAACCAGGTCGAGGAAGGCGCCGAATCGCCCCGGTCGCTGATTTCCTACGAGGTTGGCGAGACCGTGAACGTGACCGATGGTCCGTTCGAAGGATTTACCGGCATGGTCGAGGATGTGGACGAGGAAAACGCCCGCCTCAAGGTGTCGGTTTCGATTTTTGGCCGGGCGACCCCGGTCGAACTGGAATACACGCAGGTCAGCAAACAGACCTGACGTGTTGTGTCTGCGGGAGGCCAGGGTCACGCGTGATCCGAACCGCACCGCGCCAACATGGCCCGAGGGGACGCGCCCCGACGGCCGGAGCAAGAGGAGGCCATCATGGCCAAGAAAGTCGCTGGCACGATGAAGCTGCAGGTTCCTGCAGGTCAAGCCAACCCGTCGCCGCCCGTGGGCCCTGCCCTGGGTCAGCGCGGCATCAACATCATGGAATTCTGCAAGGCGTTCAACGCCAAGACGCAGGATCTGGAGCCGGGCGCGCCTTGCCCGACCATTATCACCTATTACGTTGATAAATCCTTCACCATGGACATCAAGACGCCCCCGGCGTCTTACCTGCTGAAAAAGGCCGCCGGCCTGAAGTCGGGCGCCAACAACCCGGCACGCGAAGTCGTGGGTTCGGTTACCCTCAAGCAGGTGCGCGAGATCGCCGAGACCAAGATGAAGGATCTCAGCGCGAATGATATCGAGGCGGCGATGAAGATCATCCTCGGTTCGGCCCGCTCGATGGGTATCGAGGTGAAAGGATAATCGTCATGGCAAAGCTCGGTAAAAGAACCAAGGCGATCCGCGAGGCCGTCAAGGGCAAGGAAAACCTGACAGTCGAAGAGGCCGTCAAGCTGATCAAGAACAATGCGACCGCGAAATTCGACGAAACCGTCGAGATCGCCGTCAATCTGGGCGTCGATCCCCGCCATGCCGACCAGATGGTGCGCGGCGTTGTTGCCCTGCCCAACGGCACCGGCAAGACCATGCGCGTCGCCGTCTTCGCCCGCGATGCAAAGGCTGACGAGGCCAAGGCCGCAGGTGCCGATATCGTTGGCGCCGAAGATCTGGCCGAACAGATCCAGGGCGGGATGCTTGATTTCGATCGCTGCATCGCAACCCCCGACATGATGCCGATCGTCGGCCGTCTGGGCAAGATCCTGGGCCCGCGCAACCTGATGCCGAACCCCCGTGTCGGCACCGTCACGATGGACGTGAAGGAAGCCGTTGAAAAGGCCAAGGGTGGTGAAGTCCAGTTCAAGGCCGAAAAGGCGGGTGTCGTTCATGCCGGCATCGGCAAGGCATCTTTCGACGAGGAAAAGCTGGTCGAAAACGTCCGCGCATTCATCGACGCGGTGCAAAAGGCCCGCCCGTCGGGTGCCAAGGGCGCCTATATGAAAAAGATTTCGCTCAGCTCCACCATGGGGCCGGGTGTCAGCGTCGATATCGCAAGCGCGACCGGCGAATAAGAATTCTCCTGCCCTTTGGGGTGGGGAAAGGGGCGGGCCTTGCGGCCCGTCCAACGTCCGAGAAGGTGGGTGGCGACAAGCCATAATTCCTGCCTGAGACGGGAAGCGAACAAATTCGACCTCGGGGCTTTGCTCTCGGGCGATTTGGGAGGGACCCGTAATAAGGACCCTAAGCGCCGGGTTAGCCCGGCAAATCTGAGCCGGAGGGGCACGCCCCTCCATTGACTGGAGCAAGACTGTGGATAGAGCCCAAAAAGAAGCAGTGGTCGCTGAACTCGGCCAAATCTTCGCGGACTCTGGCGTGATTGTCGTTGCACATTACGCAGGTCTTACAGTTGCAGAAATGCAGGATTTCCGGAATCGCATGCGCGAAGCCGGGGGTGCTGTACGTGTTGCCAAGAACAGGCTCGCCAAAATCGCTCTTGAGGGCACCCCCGCCGAAAGCATCGGGGATCTGCTCAAGGGAATGACCGTTCTCGCCTATTCCGAGGACCCGGTTGCTGCGGCGAAAGTCGCAGAAGCCTTTGCCAAGGACAATGACAAGCTTGTCATCCTTGGGGGTGCCATGGGCGGGACCGCTCTTGATCCGGCCGGTGTCAAGGCCGTGGCCGCCATGCCGTCGCGTGATGAGCTTATCGCTCAGATCGTGTCGAGCATCGGTGCCCCGGCTTCCAACATCGCCGGCGCGATTGGCGCACCTGCTTCCAACATCGCCGGGATTCTCTCGACCATCGAGGATCGCGCCGAGGCGGCATGAACGAACTGCAATTGTGAGGCGTGTGAAAACTGCACGGACACGCTGGAACACAACATATCTGAAACGGAAAAAAGCAAATGGCTGATCTGAAAAAACTGGCTGAAGAGATCGTAGGTCTGACCCTTCTCGAAGCCCAGGAACTGAAAAACATCCTGAAAGACGAATACGGCATCGAGCCCGCCGCTGGCGGCGCTGTCATGGTTGCTGCTGGTGGCGATGCCGCCGGTGGCGAAGCTGCCGAGGAAAAGGACGAATTCGACGTGATCCTCAAGTCGCCGGGCGACAAGAAGATCAACGTCATCAAGGAAGTCCG
Source organism: Paracoccaceae bacterium (assembly GCA_015487165.1). Taxonomy (GTDB): domain Bacteria; phylum Pseudomonadota; class Alphaproteobacteria; order Rhodobacterales; family Rhodobacteraceae; genus UBA5972. The sequence goes on from WFQE01000262.1 coordinate 6,425, forward strand.
CTCCCTCACCGGCCTGGGCCTGAAAGAGGCCAAGGACCTGGTCGAAGCCGGCGGCAAAGCCGTCAAGGAAGGCGTCACCAAGGCCGAAGCCGAAGAAATCAAGGCCAAGCTGGAAGCAGCTGGCGCCGAGGTGGAACTCAAGTAATCCGCAAGGGTTACGCGCCTTTCGGGGCGAAGAAACACTGGCTGAACCCGCGCAGATGCGGGTTCAGCCTGACCTGTCTTTCAAAGGGCCTCGCAAAGGGGCCTTTTGAAAGGCGCGGTTGAAGGTTCGGGTGCGCGATTTGGGATGTCGCGCAAGAATGGAACCTCACCCCCCTTTGGTGAGCTGGCCGCAGGCGGTGCCCAACGGTTGCGTGCAGCGAACAGATGAAAGGTGACGACGAGCATGGCTCAGACGTTTTCAGGCAACAAGAGAATTCGCAAACGTTTCGGAAAGATCCGTGAAGTGATCGACATGCCGAACCTCATTCAGGTTCAGAAGAGCAGCTATGATCTGTTCCTCAGATCGGGTGACGGCGACCAGCCCCGCGACGGCGAGGGCCTCATGGGGGTTTTCCAGTCGGTTTTCCCGATCAAGGACTTCAACGAAACCGCCGTTCTGGAATTCGTCAAATACGAGCTGGAAAAGCCGAAATACGATGTCGAGGAATGTCAACAACGTGACATGACCTATGCGGCACCTCTCAAGGTGACCCTGCGCCTGATCGTGTTTGATGTCGATGAGGACACCGGCGCACGCAGCGTCAAGGACATCAAGGAACAAGACGTGTTCATGGGTGACATGCCGCTCATGACCGAAAACGGCACCTTTGTCGTGAATGGCACCGAGCGTGTGATCGTTTCCCAGATGCACCGCAGCCCCGGCGTGTTCTTCGACCATGACAAGGGCAAGACCCATTCCAGCGGCAAGCTGCTGTTCACCAGCCGGATCATTCCCTATCGCGGCTCGTGGCTGGATTTCGAATTCGACGCCAAGGATATTGTCTATGTGCGCATCGACCGTCGGCGCAAGCTGCCGGTGACGACCCTTCTTTATGCGCTGGGCTATGACCAGGAAGGCATCATGAATGCCTATTACGATACGGTCAAATACAAGCTGAACAAGCGGAAAAAGGCCTGGGTCACGCCGTTTTTCCCCGAACGCATTCGTGGCACCAAGCCTGCCTTTGACATCGTCGATGCCAAGACCGGTGAGGTGATTGCCGAGGCCGGCAAGAAGGTGACCCCGCGCACCGTCAAGAAGCTGATCGACGAAGGCAAGGTCAAGGAAATCCTGGTTCCCTATGAAACCATTGTCGGCCGTTTTGTCGCCAAGGACATCATCAACGAGGAAACCGGCGAGATCTGGGTCGAGGCCGGTGATGAGCTGACGCTGGAATACGACAAGGAAGACAACGTCATCGGGGGTACCCTCAAGACGCTGCTCGACAATGGCGTGACCGAGATCCCGACGCTCGACATCGACAATGTCAATGTCGGCCCCTACATCCGCAACACCATGGCGATTGACAAGAACCTCAATCGCGACACCGCGCTGATGGACATCTACCGCGTCATGCGCCCGGGCGAGCCGCCCACCGTCGAAGCCGCAAGCGCGCTGTTCGACACGCTGTTCTTTGACAGCGAGCGTTACGACCTGTCGGCCGTTGGTCGCGTCAAGATGAACATGCGCCTGAATCTGGACGCCCCTGACACCCTGCGCACCCTTCGCAAGGAAGACATCGTTGCGGTCATCAAGGCCTTGGTCGAGCTGCGCGACGGCAAGGGCGAGGTGGACGATATCGACCACCTTGGCAACCGTCGTGTGCGTAGTGTCGGCGAGCTGATGGAAAACCAGTATCGCGTCGGCCTGCTGCGCATGGAGCGCGCCATCCGCGAGCGCATGTCGTCGGTCGAGATCGACACGATCATGCCGCAGGACCTGATCAACGCCAAACCTGCCGCGGCCGCGGTGCGTGAATTCTTTGGCTCTTCCCAGCTGTCGCAGTTCATGGACCAGAACAACCCGCTGTCCGAGGTCACCCACAAACGCCGCCTGTCGGCGCTTGGCCCGGGCGGCCTGACGCGTGAACGTGCCGGCTTTGAGGTGCGCGACGTGCACCCCACCCATTACGGCCGGATGTGTCCGATCGAAACGCCGGAAGGCCCGAATATCGGCCTGATCAACTCGCTTGCCACCTATGCGCGGGTAAACCGTTACGGGTTCATCGAAACGCCCTATCGCAAGGTTGTTGATGGTCGCGTGACCGACGAAGTGGTCTATATGTCCGCGACCGAGGAAATGCGCCATGTCATCGCGCAGGCGAACGCGCATCTCGATGAAAACGGCTATTTCCTCAACGATCTGGTCTCGACGCGCAAATCGGGCGAATACACCCTCAGCCCGCGTGAGCAGGTCGACTATATCGACGTCAGCCCGAAACAGCTGGTTTCGGTTGCGGCCGCTCTGATTCCGTTCCTGGAAAACGACGACGCCAACCGCGCGCTGATGGGTTCGAACATGCAACGTCAGGCGGTTCCGCTGCTGCGTGCCGAGGCCCCGTTTGTGGGCACCGGCATGGAAGCGGTGGTTGCCCGTGACTCGGGTGCTGCCATCGTCGCGCAGCGCGGCGGTGTGATCGACCAGGTCGACGCCATGCGGATCGTTGTGCGTGTCACCGATGATCTGGAACCGGGCGATCCGGGCGTCGATATCTATCGTCTGCGCAAGTTCCAGCGTTCGAACCAGAACACCTGTATCAACCAGCGTCCGCTGGTGAAGGTGGGCGACCGCGTGCAGAAGGGCGAGGTCATCGCCGATGGTCCCTCGACCGATCTGGGCGAACTGGCACTGGGCAAGAACGTGCTTGTCGCGTTCATGCCATGGATGGGCTACAACTACGAAGACTCGATCCTGATCTCGGAACGTATCGTCAAGGATGACGTGTTCACGAGCGTTCATATCGAGGAATTCGAAGTCGCCGCCCGCGATACCAAGCTCGGCCCCGAGGAAATCACCCGCGATATCCCCAATGTGGGCGAGGAAGCCCTGCGCAATCTCGACGAGGCAGGTATTGTCTATATCGGCGCCGA
>WFQE01000263.1 GCA_015487165.1 Paracoccaceae bacterium
ATGCGTCGATCATGCGGCACGCTTCGTCGCGCGGTGGGGTCAACACATCGCGGTCTTCACCGGGGAAGAACCTGCCGCGCAGGGCAGTCGGCATCGCTTTCGGGGCAAAGGTCGTGACGCGCGGGCCGGTATTGGCGGTTTCGGCGGCCCAACTGGCCCAGATGGCCTGTTGCGCGGCTTTTGACGCGCCATAGGCGGCAAAGAACTTGCGCCCGGTGGCGCTGTCGTCAACGGGCAGCACGGCCAGCCCATCATCGGCTGCCTTGAGCAGCGGTTCGATCATGGTGATGATGCGCTGGGTCGCGCGGATGTTGATGGCCAGATCCTTGTCGAGGTCGCCTTCGGGCACATGGGCCACCGGCGAAAGGGGGCTTGCGTGGATGGCGCAATGCACCAGCAGATCGACCCGCCCCCAGCGTTCATAGATCGACAGCCCCATATGTTGCAGGCCCTGTTCGTCGGTGATGTCCAGCGGCACAAGCGTGGCGCTGCCGCCGCGGGCCTTGATCCGGTCATCCAGATCCTCGAGCCCGCCGGTGGTGCGGGCAATGGCGATCACATGCCAGCCGCGCCCGGCAAGCTCTTCGGCGGTGGCGGCCCCGAACCCGCGCGAGGCGCCGGTGACGAGGGCGATCTTTTCGCTCATTTTGCACCCTTCATTTCAAAGCCCTTTTCCACCATGTCGCGCGGCCTTACCGGATAGTCACCCGAAAAACAGGCATCGCAGAATTGCGGGCGGCTGTCGTCGCGCCCCTTTTCGGCCCCGCAGGCGCGATACAGCCCGTCAAGCGAGATAAATCTCAGGCTGTCCACGGCCAGATGCTTGCGCATTTCTTCCTCGGTCATCGAGGCGGCCAGCAGCTTGTCGCGCTCGGGCGTGTCCACGCCATAGAAACAGGGCCACATTGTCGGCGGCGAGGCAATGCGGAAATGCACCTCGCGCGCACCGGCATCAAGGATCATCTCCTTGATTTTGCGGCTGGTCGTGCCGCGCACCACGCTGTCATCGACCAGCACCACGCGCTTGCCCCGGATCAATGCGCGGTTGACGTTCAGCTTCAGCCGCACGCCCATGTTGCGGATCTGCTCGGTAGGCTCGATGAAGGTGCGGCCCATATACTGGTTGCGGATGATCCCCATGCCATAGGGGATGCCGCTTTCGGCAGCATAGCCGATGGCCGCCGGGGTGCCGCTGTCGGGCACGGGGCAGACAAGATCGGCCTCGACCGGGGCCTCGCGGGCCAGCTCGATACCGATGGCGCGGCGGGTTTCATAGACGGAACGCCCGCCCAGGATGCTGTCGGGGCGCGAGAAATAGACATGTTCAAAGATGCAGGGTCGCGGCGCGCGCGGATCAAAGGGGTGAAAGCTTTCGATGCCCTCGCTGGTAATGACCACCATTTCGCCGGGCTCGATCTCGCGCAGGAATTCGGCACCGATGATGTCCAGCGCGCAGGTTTCCGAGCTCAGCACCCAGCCCGCCCCCAGCTTGCCCAGCATCAGCGGCCGCACGCCCAGCGGGTCGCGCACGCCGATCAGCTTGCTGCGGGTCATGGCGACGATGGAAAAGGCGCCCTCGACCCGGCGCAGCGCGTCCTTGAGGCGCTCGCCGATGGTTTCCTGGATCGAGCGCGCCATGAGGTGGATGATGCACTCGCTGTCGGAACTGGACTGAAAGATCGACCCGTGTGCGATCAGCTCGCGCCGCAGCGCCACCGCATTTGTGATGTTGCCGTTATGGGCAATGGCACAGCCGCCCATGGAAAATTCGCCAAAAAAGGGCTGCACGTCGCGGATCGCCGTCTGCCCCTTGTTGCCGGCGGTGGAATAGCGCACATGCCCGATGGCAATCTCGCCAGGCAGGGTTTCCATCAGGTCGGCCTTGGTAAAGTTGTCGCGCACATAACCAAACCGCCGGACCGAGTTGAAGCCGGTTTCAGGCGCATAGGACACGATGCCGCCGGCCTCTTGCCCGCGATGTTGCAGGGCGTGCAGGCCAAGTGCCACGAAATTCGCGGCATCCGTCAGGCCGACGACGCCGAAGACGCCGCATTCTTCGTGCAGCTCGTCGCTGTCAAAGGGATGAGGAAGGAAGGGTTTCATCAGGTCACGCATGGTTTGTCGGGTCCCAGGCAGCCACGTTTGGCACCCTCTTAAATCGGCCTGGGGCAAGAGTCACCCTGGGGCGGACAATTTGGCGCGGGTTTCAGGCCCCCGAGCCGGGAACGACGATTTTTGGCCCGCCGCTGCCGGTGGTGGGCGTGACGCATTTCTGGGTCAGCTCCTGATAACGGCTGGTGATCCATTCGGGCATGTGCGTCGGGATCTGCTGGGTGATCGGATCCTTGGTTTGCAGGAACAGCGCCGCCGAGCGCGAATCGTTGATCACCGGGATATCCTGCGGCGATACCACGAAATTGTAGAAGGCAAAGAATGCGACCGCGACCAGAACGACCCCGCGCAGGATTCCGAACAGAAAGCCCAGACCGCTGTCAAAGCCCGACAGGGCCGATTTCTGGATCATGCTGGAAAATAGCGGGGTGAATACCGAAAAGATGATCAGCGCCACGCCGAACACGGCGATGAAAGAGGCGATCATCGACAGTTCGCACGAGTTGCGCAGAAATTCGCCGACGACGGGGATTTCCTTGATCAGAGGTTCGGCCTGACCGGCAAACGGAAAGGCGATGGCCGCAGCGGCAACCCAGCTGACGATGGTCAGGACTTCACGAATGAACCCGCGCGAATAGGCCAGTATGGCCGATATCAGGATAATCCCGGCAACACCGGCATCGACGATCGTAAACCCTTGCATGCAGTCCCTGTCCCTAGGTTCCCAGGCGGTTTGCCCTGTTATTTTCTGGTATTCCCGAAAATCTCTATAATGAAATCCTCGAGATCCGAAAGTTTTTTAACCGTAAATCCATCGGATGACACGGATTTTATTGACGCCGGCGCAATGGCGGCACGAAATCCCAGCTTGGTTGCCTCTTTCAGGCGAGATTCCGCCTGCGTGATCGGCCGCAGGGCGCCTGACAGGCTGATCTCGCCAAACACGACCGTGCGGGCATCCAACGGCTTTTGCTCGCGCGCCGACATCAAGGCCGCCGCCACCGCCAGATCGGCAGCCGGTTCGGATATGCGCATGCCGCCGGCGATGTTCAGATAGACGTCCATGCCGGCAAATGCGATGCCGCAGCGCGATTCCAGCACGGCCAGCACCATCGCCAGGCGCCCGTTGTCCCAGCCCACCACATTGCGCCGCGGCGTGGCCAGCGGGCTGGGGGCCACCAGCGCCTGGATTTCCACCAGCACCGGGCGCGTGCCCTCGATACCGGCAAAGACCGCCGATCCGGGGGCGGGTTTCTCGCGTTCCGACATGAACAGGGCCGAGGGGTTGGTGACCTGTTCCAGCCCCCGGCCGGTCATCTCGAACACGCCGATCTCGTCGGCGGGGCCGAAACGGTTTTTCACCGCGCGCAGGATGCGGAACTGGTGGCCGCGCTCGCCCTCGAAATACAGCACGGTATCGACCATGTGTTCGACCACGCGGGGGCCGGCTATCTGGCCATCCTTGGTGACATGGCCCACCAGCACGACCGAAATGCCGCGCCGCTTGGCGAATGCGGTCAGCTCGTGGGCGGCGGCGCGCACCTGGCTGACGGATCCGGGCGCGCTTTCGACATGGTCGGCCCACATGGTCTGGATCGAATCGATGATAACGAAATCGGGTTTTTCCTGGTCCAGCGTGGTCAGGATGTCGCGCAGATTGGTTTCGGCGGCCAGCTGCACCGGCGCGTCGGTCAGTTTCAGCCGGTCGGCGCGCATGCGGATCTGGCTGGCGGCCTCTTCGCCGGACACATAGATCACCTTCAGCCCCTTGCGCGCGAATGCTGCCGCGGCCTGCAACAGCAGGGTTGATTTGCCGATCCCCGGATCGCCCCCCACAAGGATGGCCGAGCCCGGCACCAGCCCGCCGCCAAGCACGCGGTCGAATTCATCCATGCCGCACAGGGTGCGCTGCAAGGGGGCGTCCTGTGTTGTCAGGTCCGACAGCGCCATCCTCTGGCCCCGCGCGGCGCCCAGCGATTTTTTCGCAGGCCCCGCCGACAGTGCCGCCTCTTCGGCAATGGTGTTCCACGCGCCGCAATCGTCGCAACGCCCGGCCCATTTCTTGTGCACCGCCCCGCAGGCGGAACAGACAAAGCTGGTCTTAGCCATTTTTGAGCATCCTTGCCGTCAGGAACGAGATCAGCAGCGAGGCAACCACGCATCCGGTGAACAGATACAGCCCCCAGGCGGTTTCGACGCGCCCCTGAACCCCGGCCACCTTGATGCCGGTATAAAGCACGATGTAAAGCGCGATCACAAAGATATCGGCCATGGCCAGCTTGCCGATAAAGGTCAGCGGCGCCAGCAGGCGCGCACTCAGCAGATCGAAATGGATCAGCGCGAGCCCGATGATCTTGATGTAGGGTGCGAAGATGGCAAAGAACGTCATCAACAGCGCCAGATAGACGTCGTGTTTCCAGATCCCCTGAAGCGCGCTGATGATCGAGTTTTCGCTGAGGCTGAGAAAGGGCAGCAGGCCCGATTTCAGGATCGGTGCGAACCAGGCAACAGGAAACAGCACCAGCAGCGACAGGTTGGCGATGATCAGGGCAAGGCGCATCAATGGGCGATCCAGTTGGGCACGGCCAGCAGCAGCCAGATCGTGGATGCGACCATGACCACGGGCTCAAGCCAGAACCGCCCCATGCCGCCACGGCGCGCGGCCAGCACCCAGCAGGCAAGGGCGAAAAGTGTCGCAACGATCAGCGCGGCAGGGGCAACGCCCGGCAGCTCGACGCCGAACAGGCCGGTTTTCATGAACAGCACGACATAGCTTGACGGGGTCGCGGCGATCGCCGCAAGCGCCAGAAACCGGCGCGGCCCCCACCGCAGCACCAGCCGGATCACCGAGGCCAGAAACAGGCTGACGGGCAGCGGATAGAAGATCACCAGAAGGGGGAAAAAGACCAGAGCGCGCAGGGTTTCGATCATGTCGTGCCTCCGGCTTGCGGGGTGGTGTCGCGGGGGTATCTGTGGCGATGGCAGGCAATTTGCGTGTTCCTGCCGTGCTTTCTGTTACCATGTGCGCCCGGTCAGGAAAAGGCCGGCTGGCCGCAGCAGCTTTGCCATTGCAGCCTGGCAGGGGGCGCTGCCCCCGTCGCTGGCGCGACTCCCCCGGCGTATTTGGGCAAAGAAGAAGGCGGGTCTAGCGGATGGCCTCGATCGGGCCTTCGGCGCGGGCGTTGATGAACTGGTCGAGATAGGGATCGCCGGAATCGTCCATCTTTTCGACCGGGCCCGTCCAGCGGATCTTGCCGTCATGCAGCATGGCGACATGGTCGGCGATGGCGCGCACGCTGCTCATGTCGTGGGTGATGGTCATGGCGGTGGCGCCCATCTCGGTGACGATCTCGCGGATCAGCTCATTGATGACGCCCGACATGATCGGGTCGAGGCCGGTCGTGGGCTCGTCGAAAAAGATGATCTCGGGCTCGGCCGCGATGGCGCGGGCCAGGCCGACGCGTTTCTGCATGCCGCCCGACAGCTCGGCCGGGTAGAGGTCGGCGACCCGTTCCTTCAGCCCCACGC
>WFQE01000264.1 GCA_015487165.1 Paracoccaceae bacterium
GCCCTGTAAGGACCTGGGGTCGTTAACTCTTCCGAGCGACCCACGACTGACAAACCCGCCTGATTACCGGCGGGTTTTTATTTTGGGCCAACCCTTCTTCTTTGTCCAAATACTCCCGCCGGAGGCTCCCGCATTTTCCGGCTGCTTTGGCGGGGGCTGTCTGCCCCCGCGCCCCCGAGAGTATTTCTGCAAAGAAGAAGCCGCCGGTCCTCAGCTGCGAATGGTGCCGTCGCCCTCGACCAGATATTTGAAGCTGGTCAGCTGTTCCGCCCCCACCGGCCCGCGGGCGTGCATCTTGCCGGTGGCAATGCCGATCTCGGCGCCCATGCCGAATTCGCCGCCATCGGCAAACTGGGTCGAGGCGTTGCGCATCAATATGGCGCTGTCGAGGCGCTCGAAAAACCGGGCGGCGGTGGCATCATCCTCGGTCAATATGGCGTCGGTATGTTGCGAGCCATAGGCGCGGATATGTTCGATCGCGCCGTCCACACCGTCCACGATCTTTACGGCGATGATCATGTCAAGGAATTCACGCCCGAAATCATCGGCGCTGGCCGGAACGGTGCCGTCGATCTGTTGCAAGCTGCCGTCGGCGCGGACCTCGACCCCGGCCTTGACCAGATCCTCGATGAAAGGCGCGCCTGCGCGTTCGAACAGAGTGCGATCCACCAGCACGCATTCGGCGGCCCCGCAGATGCCGGGGCGGCGCGTCTTGGCGTTCAGCACCACGCGGCGGGCCTTGTCCATGTCGGCGGCGCTGTCCACATAGATGTGGCAGATCCCTTCGAGATGGGCAAAGACCGGCACGCGGGCCTCGGCCTGGACACGCCCGACCAGCCCCTTGCCGCCACGCGGCACGATCACGTCGATATGGTCGGTCATGGTCAGCATCGCGCCCACTGCCGCGCGGTCGCGGGTCGGCACCAGCTGGATCGCGGCTTCGGGCAGGCCGACGGCACGAAGCCCCTCGACCAGGCATTCATGGATCGCACCGGACGAGTGAAAACTTTCCGAGCCCCCCCGCAGGATCACCGCATTGCCGGCCTTCAGGCACAGCGCACCGGCATCGGCCGTGACATTGGGCCGGCTTTCATAGATCACCCCGATCACCCCCAGCGGCGTGCGCACGCGCCGGATATGCAGCCCCGAGGGCATGTCCCATTCCTTGATGGTGGCGCCGACCGGATCATCCTGTGCGGCCACGGCATCCAGCGCCGCCGCAATCGATTCAATCCGCGCGTCATCCAGCATGAGCCGGTCAAGCATGGCGCTGCTCAGCCCCTTGTCGCGGCCATATTCCATGTCGCGCGCATTCGCGGCCGCGATCCTGTCCTTGCCCGCCCTGATCGCATTTGCTGCCGCCGTCATCGCCTGCGCGCGCTGTTCCGCAGGGGCATATCCCAGTTCCTGCGCGGCCTTGCGCGCCGCCTGCCCGATACGAGTCATCATTTCGGTAATGTTTTCGCTCATGTCACCATGTCATCCCTGTGAATCAGCGCCGCCCTGCCGGGATAGCCCAGAATGGCGGCAATGTCGCGTGAATGTCGCCCCTTGATACGATCGGCCTCGAGGCTGTCATAGCCGGCCAGCCCCTTGCCCAGCCTTTCGCCGCCGGGGCCCGAAATGGTTACCGGATCGCCCCGGCGAAAGCTGCCGCGCACCTCGACAACGCCTGCGGGCAGCAGCGACTTGCCCTGCCCCAGCGCCTGCGCCGCACCGGCATCGACAATGATCTCGCCCTTTGGCTTCATCGCCGCGATCCAGCGCTTGCGGGCCACCTGCGGGTCGCCCATTGGCGCAAACCAGCTGTGGCGCGCGCCTTCCTGCAGCGCCTTGAGCGGGCGCGCGACATCGCCCCGCGTGATCACCATCGCACAGCCTGCGGCCGTGGCGGTGCGGGCGGCGATCAGCTTGGTCTTCATGCCGCCCTTGGCCGATTGCGACACCGCATCGCCAGCGGCGGCCTCGATTTCGGGGGTGATGCGTTCGATACGCGCAATGTGGCGCGCCTTCGGGTCGGTCATCGGGTTGCCGGTATACAGCCCGTCCACATCGGACAAAAGCACCAGCAGATCGGCCCCGGCCATGCCCGCCACCTGTGCGGCCAGACGGTCATTGTCGCCAAAGCGGATCTCGTCGGTGGCGATGGTGTCGTTTTCGTTCACGATGGGCACAACGCCCATGCCCAGCAATGTCGCCAGCGTCGCCCGCGCGTTCAGATAGCGCCGGCGGTCGGCGGTATCCTCCAGCGTCACCAGCACCTGCGCCGTGGTGATGCCGAAAGGCGCCAGCGCCTCTTCATAGGCACGTGCCAGCCTGATCTGGCCCACGGCGGCGGCGGCCTGGCTGCGTTCCAGCGGCAGCGCGCCGTCGGGCAGGCCCAGCACCTTGCGCCCCAGCGCGATCGAGCCCGACGACACGATCATCACATCGCGCCCCTTTTCGCGGGCCTCGGCAATATCGGCAGCCAATGCCCGCAGCCAGTCGATGCGTAGCGCGCCGCTGTCGCGCTCGACCAGCAGTGCCGAGCCGATCTTGACGACCAGCCGGCGCACATTCGCAAGGGGGTTCGTCAGGGCCGCCATTCATCCTCCTCGGGGGCAAGGGCGGCGGCCTCGTCCTGCCGGTCGCGGCGGATCTGGCGGCGCAGGGCGCGCAGCACATCCTGCACGCCTTCGCCCGAAACCGACGACATCAGCATGACCGGCCCGCCATGGGCGGCCTCGAGCGCGGCCCGTTTGATGGCCCTTTGTTCATCGTCCAGCGCATCGACCTTGTTCAGCACGGTCACCCGGTGCTTGTCAGCCAGATGCCCCCCATATTGCTGCAATTCGTTGATAATGGTGGCATAATCGCCCGCCACATCCTCGGCCGTGGCATCGACCAGATGCAGCAGAACCGAGCACCGTTCCACATGCCCCAGAAAGCGGTCGCCAAGGCCATGGCCCTCATGCGCGCCGGCGATCAGGCCGGGAATGTCGGCGATGACGAATTCGGCGCCGTCCACCTTGACCACCCCCAGATTGGGGTGAAGCGTGGTAAAGGGATAGTCGGCGATCTTGGGCCGGGCATTGGACGTGGCTGCAAGGAATGTGGACTTGCCCGCATTGGGCAGGCCCAGCAGCCCCGCATCGGCAATCAGTTTCAGCCGCAGCCAGACCACGCGCTCTATGGCCGGCTGGCCGGAATTGGCCCGCCGCGGCGCCTGGTTGGTGGATGACTTGAAATGCAGGTTGCCAAAGCCGCCATTGCCCCCCTTTGCCAGCAACACGCGCTGGCCAAGTTCGGTCATGTCGGCAATCACGGTTTCGCCGTCTTCGTCCAGCACCTCGGTGCCAACCGGCACGCGCAGCACGATATCGTCGCCATTCTTGCCGGTGCGCGCCTGCCCCATGCCGGGGCGGCCATTGCCTGCAAAGAAATGCTGCTGATAGCGAAAATCGATCAGCGTGTTCAGCCCGTCCACGGCCTCGACCCAGACATCGCCACCACGCCCGCCATCGCCGCCGTCGGGGCCGCCATATTCGATATATTTCTCGCGCCGGAAGCTGACGCAGCCATTGCCGCCAGCACCGGAGCGTATCGTTACCTTGGCCAGATCGAGAAATTTCATTACGGACCCCTTTGCCCCAACTGCATAAGCGAGGGCGCGGGATCATTCAATCACCCGCGCCGCGCCATTCACGTTTGAATTTGCCATATTCGCCACCGCGGCGCGGCTGCTCAGCCATCCCCTTTCAGGGTTTTCAGATAGGTCCATGTCGGCACATGTTCGCCGCGGGCCAGTGAAAAGGCCTCGGCCTCGCCCAGGCAGACGAAACCGGTACCCGTCAGCACCCGCGCCGAGGCCGGGTTGTCCTGAAACACCGAGGCCACGACCGAACGGTTGTCATGCGGGTTGGCCTCAAGCAGCGCGCGCAGAGCCTCGGACGCATAGCCACGGTTCCAGAAGGTCGGCGCCACCCAATACCCGACCTCGGACTGATCGCGCCCGAGATAGCGCAACGAGATCACGCCAAGAAACGCCTCGGCCCCGCCGGGGGTGCCGTCAATGACCCAGACATCCTCGACCCTGTCCTCTTCCTGGGCGCGGGCGACATATTCGCGCGCGGCCTCAAGCGACAGCGGAAACGGGATTGCACAGGTCATCTGGGCAATGCGCCGGTCATTCGCGTGACGCGCCACAAGCTCTGCGTCACCCGCCTCGACCGGGCGCAGCAGGATGCGTTCTGCGGTGATGACGGGCTGGCGCAGATCGGATTCAATCCGCTGGCCGCCTGCCTGCATGTTTTCTGCTCGCACGCTCAACCTCCCTTGAACGGTGATCCTTAGATGGGATCGCGATTTCGAAATTGCAATTACACAATCTGGTGACAAAAAGATGGCCAACACGAAAAAGAGAAAGGGACCGGTGAGTTTCACCGATCCCCTGAACTTTTCAGCTGTGCCGGGTTCGGCTTACTCTGCGGCCTCCGCCATCGGCAGCACCGAAATGAAGGTGCGGCCCTTGAGACCCTTGTGAAATTTCACCTGGCCTTCTGCGGTTGCAAAGATGGTGTGGTCGCGGCCAATGCCAACGCCCTCGCCCGGCCACCACTTGGTGCCGCGCTGACGCACGATGATATTGCCCGGAATGACGGCCTCGCCACCGAATTTCTTGACGCCAAGGCGGCGACCGGCAGAGTCGCGACCGTTACGGGATGAACCGCCTGCTTTTTTATGTGCCATGTCGCTTCTCCTTACTTGCCTTCGATCAGTTTGCGGGCCTGTTCGACCCAGCCTTCACGCACGGCCTTGCCCTTGGCCGAGATCTTTTCCTCAATAGCAGCGATGTGCTCTTCGGTCCATTCCGCGATCTGCGCCAGAGTGGTGACACCCGCTTCCTTGAGTTTCTTTTCCAGTGCCGGACCAACGCCCGACAGCACCTTGAGGTCGTCCTCATCGGCAGGGGCTGCGGCCGGCTTGGCCTTGTCAGTGGCCGGCTTGGCGGCTTTCTTTGCAGCGGGCTTCTTGGCCTCGGCTGCGGGGGCATCAACCTTGACCGACGCGGCGCCGACAGCGGCGGCAACGCCCGACTTCGACGCGCCTTTTTCCAGGATCTCGGTCACACGCAAAACGGTCAGCTGCTGGCGATGGCCCTTCTTGCGCTGGCTCGAATGCTTGCGCCGGCGCTTGACGAAATGGATCAGCTTGGGGCCCTTGATCTGGTCGATGATCTCGGCCTGAACGGCAGCATCCTCGACCAGCGGCGCGCCAACGATGACCTTGTCGCCACCCAGCATCAGCACCTCGTTGAATTGAACCTTGTCTCCGGCATTGCCTGCAAGTTTTTCAACTTTCAGGACATCGCCGCTGGCAACCTTGTACTGCTTGCCACCAGTTTTCAGCACTGCGAACATGCGCAGATTTCCTTTTCATTCATCCGCGTCTCTCTGGCCCCCGGTCCATCTGGTTCCTTGACCGGGTGTTTCCGCCGCAATGGCGCCTTCGGACAGCGCGCCCCTGTTTCAGGACGAGATTGCATACATTATCCATCACACCGGGGCAGAGCCCGGGCGATGGCGGTATATCGGGAATCGCGCGCGTAATGTCAAGCCCGCAAACACCTGATTGCGACCGAGGGCGCAGTTGGGTAAGGCTGAAAGTCAATCAACCCCTGCAAGGCGCATAACCCATGGAGCATCCACCCGGCAATGTCAAACAGACCCTGATCGAGGCCGAGGCCGCCAGAAAGGCCGGTGACATCGCTCGGGCGGCGGAACTTTATGCCGCGATCCTTGCGCGGATGCCCGCCCACGCCAAGTCCCGCAGCGCCCTGAAACGCCTGCAAAAGCAGGCCGGCATAGGTGGCGGGCCACTTTCCCAGGCCGAGGTCGACCAGGCGGTGCAACTGCTGCAAAACGGCCAGTTTGCGCAGGCCGCAACACTTGTGCGGCTGTTGCTGGGCAAGGCGCCGAAAGAGGCGCTCTTGCACAATATCCTTGGCATGGCGCTGTCGAACATGGGCGAACATGCGTCAGCTATTGCCAGTTTTCAGGCTGCGGTGCGATTGCGTCCCGACTATGTCGAGGCGCAGGGCAATCTGGGCAGCGCCCTTGTTCAGATCGGCCAAGCGGCCAAGGCAATACCTGTGCTGGAACGCGCGATCACGTTAAATCCCGATCTTGTCCAGAATCATCACAACCTTGGTGCAGCCCTTGCACAGATGGGCAGATACCCACAGGCCATCGAGGCCTTTGACCGCGCGCTGGCACTGGATCCAGGCCATGTGAACGCGCTGAACGGCAAGGCAGACGCGCTGGCCAAGCTGGGCCATACGCGTGAGGCGATCGAGCTGTTCGAACAGGCGTTGAAGCTGGCGCCCGATGATCCGGCCCTGCTTGTGAACATGGCCTATGCGCTGGTGCGCGATGACAGGGTTGAGAAGGCCATCGCGCATCTGGAGAAGGCCCTGAAACTGGCGCCCGACATGGCCGATGCCTGGTATCGGCTGGGCGTGCAATACGGCAATCTTGGCCGCATGGATGACGCAATTACCGCCCTGAATCGGGCGCTCGAATGCGATCCCGGCATGGCCGAGGCATGGCGCACCATGACCACATTGAGAAAATACAAGGGCAGTGAGCCGGAAATCGCCCCCATCGAAACCGCCTATGAGGCCAGCCCACAAGACAGCCCTGCCCGCATGCACCTGGCCTTTGCCCGGGGCAAGATTTCCGAGGATCTTGGAAAACATGATCAGGCTTTCACCTTCTGGACCGAGGGGAACCGCATTCGCAGGACACAGTTCGACTATCGAATCGACATCGACCAAAAGCGCGCACAAAGAATTCGCGAGATCTTTACCGCCGACTTCATCGCCTCATATGAGGGCCCCAGGGATGAAAGCCGCAAGCCGGTGCTGATCGTCGGAATGATGCGCTCGGGCACCACGCTGGCCGAGCAGATCATCGCCAGCCATCCCCAGGCGGCCGGGGCGGGCGAGTTGGAATTCATCCCCGATTTTGGCCAAAATGCGCTTGAATCCTTTGCTGGCGCCCTACCCGATCTGGCCGGTTTCGCCCGCGACTATCTGGCCCTGCTTGACCGCTACGGGCCCAATGCCGCCCGCGTGGTTGACAAGATGCCGGCCAATTTCTTCTGGCTGGGGCTGGTGCGGATGGCGTTTCCCAATGCCACGATCATCAACATGCAGCGCGATGCGCGCGACACCTGCCTGTCGATCTGGAAAAACTATTTCGCGGGCCATGGCCACGCCTATGCCTATGACCTGAAAGAGCTGGCGCAATTCTATCTGCTGTATCGCGACCTGATGGATCACTGGGATAGCGTCATGCCCGGTGTTGTCCATCACTGTTCATACGAGAAACTGACCAGCGACCCCGAATCCGAGGCGCGGCGCCTTCTTGCCGCCTGCGGGCTTGACTGGGATCCACGGGTGCTGGAATTCCACAAATCAACGACCGTCGTGAAAACCGCCAGTGTCAGCCAGGTCCGGCAAAAGATCTATCGCTCTTCTGTCAAGGGCTGGAAACGTCACGAGGCCGGTCTGGAGCCGCTGATCGAAATCTTGTCCCGGGCAGGCAGGGTTTGACAATCACAGGCAAAATCACCACTTGCCCTGAGGCGCAAGCCGGATTAAACAGCGCGCGTTCCGACCAGAACATCTTGCGGAGAGGTGCCGGAGTGGTCGAACGGGGCGGTCTCGAAAACCGTTGTGGGGGCGACCCCACCCAGGGTTCGAATCCCTGTCTCTCCGCCACAACATCCCGATAGCAGTTTTTCCCTGATCCTGAGGCCTCCGGTCTTGCCCTGCCCCCCTTCCCGGTTATTCTTTCCAAAGGGGGCCGAAGATGAAACCTGGAAAATGCGCTTTTCTTCACCACGCATGCTGTCGGCACGCCATCACATCCGGATTCGTCCTTCCGGCTTTGGCGACCTTTCTGTCATTGCTGTCGGCCCTTGCCATCCTCACCCCGGCATGGGCCCGGGATGCAGGCAAACCCAACACACCGCCCGCGCCCGCACATGATTGCGTCACGCTTGACCAGGCGCATGCAAAAGACCCTTCTGTGAAGCCGCAAAAATTTCTTTACCCCTGCGACGGGAACAGCTTTGCGCAGCTGGCCCTGATGTATCCGGATGTTTATGGGATTCCCGGGGCACCTCGGGATCTGGCCAAACCAGAAGCCTACTACCTGTTCACGAGGCTCGCGCTTTGGTATTTGTTGGATGGGGATTATCTCTTCCCGGATTGGGACAACGATGGAAGCGCCGCCTTGCTTCTCTTGTTATCCAAGCAGGAAATGCGAAAGACAAAACCCTTGGACTGGGAGAACAAATCCCTGATTCTGGATCTTCTTCTGTTTCGAATACTGACAAGCGACAAGACCAAAAAGCGCGCCACGGGGGAGGCATTTGAAAAGGCATTGGAGATCACCTTTCAGCAAGAACTGAAAGGGCGCGGATTTCCGGTCCCCGTCAACCCATTCTGCGCGCTGTATCATGACGACCCCGCGAAACCCATGAAACAGATCGTGGAAAGCGAGGGCTACAGGAATTGCCATTTGCCAAATGGGCACGCGCGATGAGCGATCGGGACGACAGAAAGCGCGCGTGGCGCCGGTTTGGCCGCTGGGTGCTGGGCCTTGTGCTTGGCTGGGTGGTGCTGGTGGGTGTGGAAACCCAAGTGGTGAAATACCTTGACCGCCAGATCAGGGCCGACCGCACGATATTCACCGATTACGTCGCGCGTCTGCCGGAGCGGATGGATTTGATCAAGGATGTCGACTGGCGTGGGGCCTGTGAAACGCACAGGGTGGGGTATTTATGGACTTATCAGATCTGTTTGACGGAAACGAGGTTTGACGAAAAGAGTGCGCCGTGGGGCGGGAATACTTTTTCTTGCCCATCGCCGTTTTTTACCGTCGGATATTATCCGCCTCGCCGGCACTTGGCGGTTTTTAAATCAGAATGGTGGAGGTCTCCATACCTTATTACTAAAGACAAAAAAATCTGCGAAACGCACAATTTATAGGGGATATAACGATGGCACAATATGGCGTTAGGGACATCTTAAATTTTGGAAATTTGTCGAACTTATCTTACAATCAAGATACGACAATCGGTACACCGGTTGCGCGTCACTACCAAGTCATCGCCAAACAATACGATCCCTCGACCGGTTTTGGCGCGCCGGCCTCGTTCACCCAAGCGGCTTGCAGATATGCCAAGCCGGCCAGGCACCAGATTGATCGATGAGACGGCTCCCCGCCATTACGACGGTCTCGCTGGCGATTATGCTGGCCAGCCCTCTTTCTCCCGGGATGACACAAGCCCGCGCTCAAGAGCGAACCTCAAGGGAACTTGCTCAACAACTGCAGAGCGAGCTCGCCCTGATGGGATATGACACCATCGAGGTCGCTGGCCCCCGGATCAGATTCGACCGCTTTTTTCTGGACGAAAAACAGTGCCCCACGGACCAAGTATTATCATATTATCGCCAGATAGATTTGCGCAATCTAGACATGGAAACCGTTTCCCCGGTCCATGATGTGAAAACTGAAGAAAGGGTATTTTTCGCGTTTTCGATTGATCCAACCCCCGAATACCGAAAAAAGGCACTTTCCATTGTTTCCTTAGAGCGAGAGATAAGGGAGTTATTCCCAACAACGGGTTGGCCCTTTCGTTTCGATACAACCATTCCGTTCATTCGGGAAAAATTCCTGCGTAAATTCCCGCCAGACATGCGGTTGAACAGATGGGTTGCAAGGACGTGCTTTGGTGAAAGCCCCTATCTTTACCCGGTCTTTTGGATGTCGTTTGACGACAAGGAATCGCTGTCAAAATTTCGCGACACATTGATCCGTTATGCAAAGAGCCTTGGGGAAGACTAAGCCGGCCCGATGAAACTGAACAATTGAGATGAGAGGATTATCCGCTCCCAATTCGGCAGGATTGACAGGGAAAGAGCGAAGAAAATGACGCGACGTCCGAGACAAATCCACAGCCCTCCGTTCACGGCGAAGATCGCGGCGGCGGTACTGGACGGCAACAAGATATTCGACGCCCGTGGCCGTGTCGGCGATATGATGCGGCTCCATCAGAGCCTTATGACTGGTGACGCAAATATATTGGGCGGGGAGAAGATATATTGAGAAAAATCATTACGACAAAAGTCCTGCCCATTTATGACAACAATGTGCTTACAGGCATCGCC
>WFQE01000265.1 GCA_015487165.1 Paracoccaceae bacterium
GCCAAGATGTTGCAGGCCCTGCCGCTGGTCGAAAGCGGGGCCGCGGCAGAGGCCGGTCTGCGGCCCGAACAGCTTGCGCTGTCCTGTGCCTCGCATAACGGTGCTGCAATTCATACCGAACGCGTCAATGCCTGGCTTGAAACATTGGGGCTGGGGGATGACGATTTCCGCTGTGGCGCGCACGAGCCCAAGGACCGCGAGGCGCGCGATTCCCTGATCCGCGCGGGAAAACAGCCCTGTCAGGTGCATAACAACTGTTCAGGCAAACATGCCGGTTTTCTGACGCTGGCGCGCCACCTGAAGGCGGGGCCGGAATATGTCGATCCCGACCATCCGGTGCAGCTGGCGGTGCGCGAGGCCTTCGAGGGCATGACCGGCATGACCAGCCCCGGCTTTGGCATCGACGGATGCTCGGCCCCGAATTTTGCGACCACGCTGCAAGGCATGGCAACCGCAATGGCGCGCATGGCAGCAGGCGAAACCGGCAGCCACGCCCGCAACATGGCCGCGGCACGTCTGGTGGCCGCCATGGCGCGCCATCCCGAGCTGGTCGCCGGCGAGGGCCGTGCCTGTACCGAACTGATGCGCGCCATGGGCGGCGTCGCCTCGATCAAGACCGGCGCCGAGGGGGTGTTTGTCGCCATCCTGCCGGGCCCCCGCCTGGGCATCGCCGTCAAGATCGAAGACGGCGCCGGTCGAGCCGCCGAGACCGTGATCGCGGCCCTGCTGGCCCGGCTGGGCGCGCTGGATCCCGACCATCCGGTCGCGCGCAAATACATGCACGGCCCGATCACCAACTGGCGCGGGATCGAGACGGGTTTTGTGCGCCCGACGGATACCCTTTGGCAGGATGGCAGGCCCATTTGACCCGCCGTTCAAAGGCGGCTACACCACAGCCCATGAAACGCATATTCGACATGGATGATCGCGCCCGCCTGCCCTGGCGTTTTCATGGCGAGGCGCTGGCGATCCTGGCCGCGCTTTGACGCGCCGCATCCTATCGCCTGACCGACAGACAAACCAACATACCCGCGGGAGAATGAAATGACCGCCCCCAAGACCCTTTATGACAAGATATGGGATGCCCATGTCGTCCAGCAGGATGATGACGGCACCTGCCTGCTGTATATCGACCGCCACCTCGTGCACGAGGTCACCAGCCCCCAAGCCTTTGAAGGGCTGCGCATGGCCGGTCGCAAGGTCCGCGCGCCGGAAAAGACCATCGCCGTGCCCGATCACAACGTGCCGACCACGCTTGACCGTGAAAAGGGGATCGAGAACGAGGAAAGCCGCATTCAGGTTGATGCGCTTGACAAGAACGCCCGCGACTTCGGGGTGGTCTATTACCCGGTCGATGACATCCGCCAGGGCATTGTGCATATCGTCGGCCCCGAACAGGGCTGGACCCTGCCGGGCATGACGGTCGTTTGCGGCGACAGCCACACCGCCACCCACGGCGCATTTGGCGCGCTGGCCCACGGCATAGGCACCTCGGAGGTCGAGCATGTTCTGGCAACGCAGACCCTGATCCAGAAGAAATCGAAAAACATGCTGGTGGAAATCACCGGCCAGCTGCAGCCGGGCGTTACCGCCAAGGATATCACGCTGGCGATCATCGGCGAGATCGGCACCGCGGGCGGCACGGGCCATGTCATCGAATATGCCGGCGAGGCCATCCGCAGCCTGTCGATGGAGGGCCGCATGACCGTGTGCAACATGGCCATCGAGGGCGGTGCGCGCGCGGGCCTGATCGCACCGGATGAAACCACCTTTGAATATATCAAGGGCCGCCCCCACGCCCCGAAGGGCGCCGCATGGGAGGCCGCTCTTGCCTGGTGGCAGACGCTGAAAACCGACGAGGGCGCGCATTACGACAAGGTCGTGCGCCTGCGGGCCGAGGATATCGCGCCCGTCGTCACCTGGGGCACCAGCCCCGAGGATGTGCTGCCGATCACGGCGGCTGTCCCCGCGCCCGAAGATTTCGAGGGCGGCAAGGTCGAGGCCGTGAAGCGCGCGCTCGATTACATGGGGCTGACACCTGGCACACCGCTGACCGATATCAAGGTTGATACGGTGTTCATCGGTTCCTGCACCAATGGCCGGATCGAGGATCTGCGCGCCGCTGCCCAGATCCTGAAAGGCCGCAAGGTGGCAGACGGCGTGCGCGTGCTGATCGTCCCCGGCTCGGGCCTTGTGCGTGAACAGGCCGAGGAAGAAGGCCTTGCCGAAATTTTCAAGGCCGCCGGTGCCGAATGGCGTCTGGCAGGCTGTTCGATGTGTCTGGCCATGAACCCCGACCAACTGGCGCCCGGCGAACGCTGCGCCTCGACCAGCAACCGCAATTTCGAGGGCCGCCAGGGCCGTGGCGGCCGCACCCACCTTGTCAGCCCGGCAATGGCCGCGGCTGCGGCGGTAACCGGCCGTCTGACCGATGTGAGGGAGATGATCTGATGGAAAAGTTCACCAAACTGTCGGGCGTTGCCGCGCCCATGCCGCTGATCAATATCGACACCGACATGATCATCCCCAAGCAGTTTCTGAAAACGATCAAGCGCACCGGCCTGGGCGTGCATCTGTTCGACGAGATGCGCTATGACGCCGACGGCAATGAAATCCCCGATTTCGTGCTGAACAAACCGGCCTATCGCAACGCGCAGATCCTGATCGCGGGTGAAAATTTCGGCTGCGGTTCCTCGCGCGAACACGCGCCCTGGGCGCTCCTGGATTTCGGCATCCGCTGCGTGATCGCGCCCAGCTTTGCCGATATCTTTTATTCCAACTGCTTCAAGAACGGCATCCTGCCGATCGAACTGCCGCAGGAACAGGTCGATGTGCTGATGGAAGACGCCGAGCGCGGCGAAAACGCGCGCATCACCGTCGATCTGGAAAACCAGACGGTCAGCGCCTCGGACGGCACCGAGTTTCATTTCGATATAGATCCGTTCAAGAAACACTGCCTGTTGAACGGGCTCGACGACATCGCGCTGACACTGGAAAAGGCAGCCGCCATCGACAGCTTTGAAGCCCGTTACAAGGCGCAGATGCCCTGGGTCTGACCCAGGACACTTTTTCAAACACCGACAACCTTGCCCCCGCCCATGTGGCGGGGGTTTTTGTATTGAAACCGCAAATCAACACAACCACAGGCATATTTTCCACAGTAATTGCGGCCAACAAGTCATTGGACTCAAAAGCTCTTGACGAATTCGAGGAAAAAAAGGCAAGATTAAGGCGAAAATGAGGCAGCCCGCATTGAGCAGCGGGAAAATCTGAACGGTACAAAGGTCGGCAAAGCATCGGCCTTGGCCAGAACAGAGGGTTGGGCAGTGATTTCTCGTCTATTGGGCGCCATCGTGCGCGCGTTTCTGGTGGCATCCCTTATCGCAATGCCGTCATTGCTGTTACCGGGGGTCGAACCGGCTGGTCGCGACATCTCGATGATGTTTGCCCTTGTTGGCGCGGTTCTGGTGCTTTTCGAATATGGGTCAACCCACCCTGGCCTGGTGGAATTCCGCTTTGCACCCCCTTTCAACCGGATCAGATTCATCTCGTTGTTTCTGACCGTTCTGATGATCTCGATAATGTTCAGGGGCCAGAACGGCGGCGGTGAGACAACCAGGACCGTATTTGAAATCGGCATTCTGATCGGCAAGGCAATGGACTTTCCTTTCAGCCCGGCGACCATCCTGACCAACCTGTTGACCAACGGCGTCGCTTCGGAACAGGCCGACATGATTCACGCGGCCGCCGGAATCGCCTATCTTGTCTCGCTTTTGTCGCTGGCGATCTTCGTGATTGTCATACGGGTCGTTTCCTGGCCCTTGGGGAACGGGTCGTTCAATATCTGGGTGAACCTGCCCACTTTCGACCCTGCATCAGGTTTTGATGTCGAACAGCGGCTGACACGCGATGCAAGGGTGAACATCATCTTTGGCTTTACTCTGCCTTTCCTGATGCCGCTGGTTGCGCGGGTTTCCGCAGGGTATTATGACTTTTCGGCGCTCAACAGCAGCCAGACACTGATCTGGACGGTTGCGGTATGGGCATTCCTACCCGCCAGCCTGTTCATGCGCGGCATCGCGATGGCCCGTATCGCCCGCCTGATCCGGCGCAAGCGCGATCAACTGCACGCGCCGGACACCTCTGATTTCGCACCCGCGTAAGAGCCGCGTAAATCAACGGCCATAACGCCGCGGCTTTCCCGTCAGGGGCAGGCCCTGCTTGACCACGCCAGCAGCAAGCGATACCCGACTGGAAACGAAATTCCACGCTGAAGGATGGCACCCATGAGCAACCCCTCTCTTCTGATTCTGCCCGGTGACGGTATCGGCCCCGAAGTCATGGCCGAGGTTCGCAAGATCATCGACTGGTTCGCCGACCGCCGCGGTCTGGTGTTTGACGTCAGCGAAGATCTTGTCGGGGGATGTTCATATGACAAGCATGGCACGCCCCTGACCGACGAGGTCATGGCAAAGGCGCAGTCTGTGGATGCTGTTCTGCTTGGCGCTGTCGGGGGGCCGGCCTATGACGACCTCGACTTTTCGGTAAAACCCGAACGCGGCCTGTTGCGGCTGCGCAAGGAAATGGATCTGTTCGCAAACCTTCGCCCGGCGCAATGCTTTGACGCGCTGGCCGATTTTTCGTCTCTCAAGCGCGACATCGTAGCCGGGCTGGATATCATGATCGTGCGCGAGCTGACGTCGGGCAGCTATTTCGGCGAGCCGCGGGGAATTTTCGAGGAAAACGGTGAACGCGTCGGCATCAACACCCAGCGCTATACCGAAAGCGAGATCGACCGCGTTGCGCGGGCCGCTTTCGACCTTGCCCGCAAGCGTGACAAGCGCGTGTGCTCGATGGAAAAGGCCAATGTGATGGAAAGCGGCATCCTGTGGCGCGAGGTCGTGCAGGCGGTGCATGACGCGGATTACCCCGATATCGAGCTGACCCATATGTATGCCGACAATGGCGGCATGCAGCTGGTGCGTAACCCCAAGCAGTTTGACGTCATCGTGACCGACAACCTTTTTGGCGACCTTCTTTCCGACGTCGCGGCAATGCTGACCGGCAGCCTTGGCATGCTGCCCTCGGCCAGCCTTGGCGCCCCCATGGAGAACGGCCGCCCCAAGGCCCTGTACGAGCCGGTGCACGGCTCTGCCCCGGATATCGCGGGTCAGGGCAAGGCCAACCCGATTGCCTGCGTCCTGAGCTTTGCCATGGCGCTGCGCTATTCCTTTGACAAGGGCGACGAGGCCGCACGCCTTGAAGGCGCTGTCGAGCAGGTGCTGGCCGACGGCGTCCGTTCGGCCGATCTCATGCAGGCCGAGGGCGGCAAACCGGCCAGCACCTCTGAAATGGGCGATGCAATCATCGCGGCGCTGGAAAACAACCTCTGATCGTCGGTGGCCGGCAACGCGCTGCCGGCCAGAACCCCAATACAAAAAACGCCCCCTGGATTTCCTGGGGGCGTTTTCATTTATTCAGAACATCAGGAAGGCGTCAGCCCTTTTCCTCGATGATTTCTACCAGATGCGGGATCTTGGCGACCATGCCGCGAATTGCGGGGGTGTCTTCCAGTTCACGCGTCTTGTGCATCTTGTTCAGACCCAGGCCGATCAGCGTCTGGCGCTGCTTGGCCGGGCGACGGATCGGGCTGCCGATCTGTTTGACAACGATGGTCTTTGCCATTTTCCTCAGGCCTCCGCGTTTTCAGACGGCGCTGCCGGGGCAGCGTCATGTGCCTTGGGCAGGATGTCCGAAACCTTCTTGCCACGACGCTGGGCAACCATGCGCGGCGAAGATTCCTTCATCAGCCCGTCCATGGTGGCACGGATCATGTTGTAGGGGTTCTGCGAGCCGATCGACTTGGACACGACATCCTGGACGCCCAGCATCTCGAACACCGCACGCATCGGACCACCGGCGATGATGCCGGTACCGGCGGGGGCCGAACGCATCACCACCTTGCCGGCGCCGTGACGGCCCTCGATATCGTGGTGCAGGGTGCGGCCTTCGCGCAGGGGCACACGGATCATCTGGCGCTTGGCCTGTTCCGTTGCCTTGCGGATTGCCTCGGGCACCTCTTTCGCCTTGCCTTTGCCAAAGCCTACGCGGCCTTTCTGGTCGCCGACGACAACCAGCGCGGCAAAGCCA
This sequence comes from Paracoccaceae bacterium, assembly GCA_015487165.1. GTDB lineage: Bacteria > Pseudomonadota > Alphaproteobacteria > Rhodobacterales > Rhodobacteraceae > UBA5972. The sequence continues at coordinate 6,151 of WFQE01000265.1, forward strand.
AAGCGCTTGCCGCCCTTGACGGTTTTCGACACGCGGTTGATGGCCACAAGGCGATCTGCAAATTCCGGGGTTTCGTCGCGATCACGACGGTTCCGGCGGTTATCTTCTCTTGCCATTCCGGATACTCCTCAGAATTTCAGGCCGCCCTCGCGGGCAGCATCTGCAAGGGCCTTGATCTTCCCGTGATACAGGAAGCCCCCGCGGTCAAAGTAACATTTCTCGACACCGGCCTTCTTGGCACGCTCGGCGATTGCCGCGCCCACCTTGGCCGAGGCCTCGATGTTGTTCTTGCCGACGACACCCAGATCCTTTTCAAGGCTGGAGGCCGAACACAGGGTCACACCGCGAACATCGTCGATCAACTGGACCGAGATGTTCTTGTTCGAGCGGTGAACGCTCAGACGGGGGAAGTCACCCGCGTGCTTGCGAAGTTTGTTCCGAACGCGCAGACGGCGCCTAAGGAACAGATTGCGCTTACTGGTAGCCATGTTTCTGATTCCTTATTTCTTTTTACCTTCCTTACGGAAGATATATTCGTCTTTGTACTTGATACCCTTGCCCTTGAAGGGCTCGGGCTTGCGCCATTTGCGGATACGTGCGGCAACTTCGCCAACGACCTGCTGATCGATCCCCTCGACGGTGATTTCCGTCGGCTTGGGGACGGTGATCGTCACATCATCGGGAATCTCGAAATTCACGTCATGCGACAGACCGAGCGCCAGTTTCAGGATCTTGCCCTGAAGCTGGGCACGATAGCCGATGCCGTTGATTTCGAGTTCTTTCTTGAAGCCTTCTGTCACACCCTTCACGCAGTTTGCGATCTGGGTGCGGGTCATGCCCCACTGCTGGCGCGCGCGCTTGGAATTGCCGCGCGGCGTCACAGTGATCAGGTTGCCATCCAGGGTGATCGTGACATCGTCGGTTGCGGTAAAGATCCGGGTGCCCTTGGGGCCCTTGACCTCGACCGTCTGGCCCGAGACATTCGCGGTGACGCCGCTGGGCAGCTCTACCGGTTTCTTGCCAATACGAGACATACCACCCTCCTCAGAAGACGGTGCACAGGACTTCGCCACCGACATTGTCGGTACGGGCCTGTGCATCGGACATCACGCCTTTCGGCGTCGAGACAATCGCGATTCCAAGGCCCTGACGGACCTGGGGAATTTCCTTGACGCCAGCGTAAACGCGGCGGCCGGGTTTGGAAACGCGCTTGATTTCGCGGATCACCGGGGTGCCGTCGAAATATTTGAGGCTGATTTCGATTTCCGGGTGACCGGCATCGTTTGTGACCTCTTCATAGCCGCGGATGTAACCCTCGGACTGAAGCACGTCGAGCACCCAGCGGCGCAGTTTCGACGCCGGGGTACGGACAGTCGATTTGCCGCGCATCTGTGCGTTGCGCATCCGGGTCAGCATATCGCCGAGAGGATCGTTCATTGACATATCTCAGACCTCCCTTACCAGCTCGACTTGACCATGCCCGGGATCTGGCCATTGCTGGCCAGCTCACGCAGCGCGATCCGCGATACTTTGAGTTTGCGATAGTAACCCTTCGGACGACCCGTAAGCTGGCACCGGTTGTGCAGGCGGGTGGGCGACGAGTTGCGGGGCAGTTTTGCCAGTTTCAGACGCGCCTTGAAGCGCTCTTCCATCGGCAGGTCCTGGTTGCTTGCGATTTCCTTCAGCGCAGCCCGCTTGGCGGCGTATTTTGCCACCAGCTTCTGACGCTTGACTTCGCGTTGGACCATTGCAGCTTTTGCCATGATTTATCTCCTTCCGCGCGTCACGCGTTGAACGGCATGTTGAAGTGCTTCAACAGGCTTTTTGCTTCGGCATCGGTGTTCGCGGTGGTGCAGATCACGATATCCATACCCCAGATCTGATCGACCTTGTCGAAATCGATTTCGGGGAAGACGATATGTTCCTTGAGACCCATCGCATAGTTGCCACGACCGTCGAAACTCTTGGCGGAAACGCCGCGAAAGTCGCGAACGCGGGGCATTGCGATGGTGATCAGACGATCGAGGAATTCATACATCCGGTCGCCGCGCAGCGTGACCTTGACACCAAGCGGCATGTCTTCGCGCACCTTGAAGCCGGCGATCGACTTCTTGGCGCGGGTGATGACGGCCTTCTGGCCCGCGATGGTGGTCAGGTCTGCTTCGGCCGAGCGGATCTTCTTGCTGTCAGCCACGGCTTCGCCGACACCCATGTTCAGCACGATCTTGTCGAGCCGCGGGATCTGCATGTCGTTCTTGTAGGCGAATTCTTCTTTCAGCGCGGCGCGGATCTTGTCCTTGTACTGCGCTTTCAGGCGGGGGGTATAATCAGCCATCGATCACTGCTCCCGATTTCTTGGCATAGCGGACCTTCTTGTCGCCTTCCATGCGAAAGCCGACACGGGTCGGGCCACCTTCCTTGGGATCGACAAGCGCCAGGTTCGACATGTCAATCGGCATTTCCTGGGGAATGCGGCCGCCTTGCGAATTGGCGCTTTGCTTGACGTGGCGGATGGCGATGTTGACACCCGTCACGATGGCCTTGCCGGTGGCAGGGCTGACCGAGGCGATTTCGCCTTCCTTGCCCTTGTCCTTGCCGGCAAGAACGATGACCTTGTCACCCTTTTTCAGTTTTGCAGCCATCTTACAGCACCTCCGGGGCGAGCGAGATGATCTTCATGAAGTTCTTCGCGCGCAGCTCACGCACGACCGGCCCGAAGATACGGGTGCCGATCGGTTCGCCAGCATTGTTGAGGATTACTGCGGCGTTCCGGTCAAACCGGATGGCCGTGCCGTCTTCGCGACGGACTTCCTTGGCGGTACGCACCACGACTGCCTTGCGAACGTCACCCTTCTTCACGCGACCGCGCGGAATGGCTTCTTTCACCGAGACAACAATGATGTCCCCAACGGAGGCATATTTCCGCTTGGAGCCGCCCAGAACCTTGATGCACTGAACCCGGCGCGCGCCGGAGTTGTCAGCTACATCCAGATTTGTCTGCATCTGGATCATTTGGTTTCTCCCGACCTGTGGGGACCTGTTGCAGTTCCGGCCCCACGGTTTCGATTAAACTGGATGTCGTGTCCCTTGCCTCAAGAGGCGTCGGTCACGACCTCCCAGCGTTTGGTCTTCGAGTGCGGCGGGCATTCACGGATGCGAACACTGTCACCGACCTTGAATTGGTTTTCAGCATCGTGAGCCCGGTATTTCTTGGACTTACGAATGGTCTTTTTCAGGACAGGGTGCGTGAAACGACGCTCGACCAGAACCGTTACGGTCTGATCATTCTGGTCGCTGGTCACAGTGCCCTGAAGAATACGCTTTGGCATGGTCCACGCTTCCCTTAGTCAGCAGCCGCTTGCGCGGCCTTTTCGTTCAATACGGTCATCACCCGCGCCACGTCGCGGCGTACCTGCCGCATGCGGGCGGTGTTTTCCAGTGCGCCGGTGGCCGCCTGAAAACGGAGGTTGAACGCCTCTTTCTTCAGGTTGGCCAGCTCGTCACGCAGCTGGTCGGGTGTCTTGTCTCTCAGCTCGGCAGCGTCCATCGCATACCATCCTTCTTTCAGAAGTCACCGGACCAGGTCGGCCGGTGCTTTTCCAACAAAAAACGCCTGAACCCCCTGCGCGATTCGCGGGGGGCAGGTTTTTACCAGTCCTCGCGCTGAACAAACCGGCATTTGACCGGCAGTTTCATCGCTGCAAGGCGGAGCGCTTCCCTTGCCACAGATTCGGTCACGCCGTCAATCTCAAACATGATCCGGCCGGGTTTTACGCGGGCTGCCCAGTACTCGACCGAGCCCTTGCCCTTGCCCATCCGCACCTCGGTGGGCTTCTTGGTCACGGGCACATCCGGGAAGATCCGGATCCAGACGCGGCCCTGACGCTTCATGTGGCGCGTCATGGCACGACGGGCGGCCTCGATCTGGCGGGCGGTGATCCGCTCGGGCTGGGTGGATTTCAGGCCATACTGCCCGAAAGTCAGTTCGGTTCCGCCCTTGGCAAGGCCATGGATGCGGCCCTTGAACTGCTTGCGGAATTTCGTACGCTTCGGTGAAAGCATTGGTTTTCTCCTGTAAGGGGCGCGGCGCTATCAGCGACGATGCGAACGCGGCCCACCCCCTTCTTGAAGTTCCTGGGCCCGGCGGTCACGCGCCTGGGGATCATGCTCCATGATCTCGCCCTTGAAGATCCACACCTTGATGCCGATGATGCCATAGGGCGTCAGGGCTTCGGCGGTGGCGTAATCGATGTCGGCGCGCAGGGTGTGAAGCGGCACGCGACCTTCGCGATACCATTCTGTCCTTGCGATCTCGGCACCACCCAGACGGCCGGCAACGTTGACACGAATACCCAGCGCACCCATGCGCATGGCATTCTGCACCGAACGCTTCATGGCACGGCGGAACGACACACGACGCTCCAGCTGCTGTGCCACACTTTCGGCAACAAGCTGGGCATCGAGCTCGGGCTTGCGCACTTCAACGATGTTCAGGTGCAGCTCGCTGTCGGTAAACTCGGCCAGCTTGCGGCGCAGCTTTTCGATGTCAGCGCCCTTCTTGCCGATGATGACACCCGGACGGGCCGAGTGGATCGTGACCCGGCACTTCTTGTGCGGACGTTCGATGATCACGCGCGACACACCAGCCTGAACACAGTTCTTCTTGATGTATTCGCGGATCCTGACGTCTTCCAGCAGAAGATCGCCAAAGTCATTGTTGTTGGCGTACCAACGGCTGTCCCAGGTGCGGTTGACCTGCAGGCGAAAGCCGATCGGATTGATTTTCTGACCCATTACGCTTGCTCCTCTACCTGGCGCACTTTGATGGTGACCTGAGCAAAGGGCTTCAGGATCTTCCCGTAACGACCGCGCGCACGCGGACGACCGCGCTTCATGGTCAGGTTCTTGCCGACCCAGGCTTCGGCGACGATCAGTTCGTCAACATCAAGCCCGTGGTTGTTTTCTGCGTTCGCAATGGCCGACTGCAACGTTTTCAGCACATCTTCGGCGATGCGCTTCTTGCTGAAGGTCAGATCTGCGATGGCCTTTTCGACCGACTTGCCGCGGATCATCTGCGCCACGAGGTTCAGCTTTTGAGGGCTGGTGCGCAGCATGCGCGACACGGCGATCGCTTCGTTATCCGCCACGCGGCGAGGATTTTTCTCTTTGCCCATGACTTATTTCCGTTTCGCTTTCTTGTCGGCAGCATGCCCGTAATAGGTGCGGGTCGGCGAGTATTCGCCGAACTTCTGTCCGATCATTTCCTCGGTCACCAGCACCGGAATGTGCTTGCGGCCGTTATAGACACCAAAAGTCAGACCCACGAACTGGGGCAGGATGGTGGAACGGCGGGACCATATCTTGATAACGTCTTTGCGGCCCGATTCCCGTGCTGCCTCGGCTTTCTTGAGGACATAGGAATCGACGAAAGGGCCTTTCCAGGTAGAACGTGCCATGTGTTAACGACCCTTCTTCTTCGCGTGGCGCGAGCGGATAATGTATTTATCCGTCGTCTTGTTGTTACGGGTGCGTGCACCCTTGGTCGGCTTGCCCCAGGGGGTCACCGGATGACGGCCGCCCGAAGTCCGACCTTCACCACCACCATGAGGGTGATCGACCGGGTTCATCACGACACCGCGCACGCTGGGACGAATGCCCTTGTGACGGTTGCGACCGGCCTTGCCGAAATTCTGGTTGCTGTTGTCGGGGTTCGACACGGCACCAACGGTGGCCATGCATTCCTGACGCACCATGCGCAGCTCGCCGCTTGACAGGCGGATCTGGGCATAGCCGCCATCGCGACCGACGAACTGGGCATAGGTGCCCGCGGCGCGTGCGATCTGGCCACCCTTGCCGGGCTTCAGCTCGATGTTGTGGACGATCGTGCCAATCGGCATGCCGCTGAACGGCATCGCATTGCCCGGCTTCACGTCGGCCTTGGCCGAGGAAATCACGGTGTCGCCAACGCCAAGACGCTGCGGCGCCAGGATATAGCTTTGCGTGCCGTCTTCATATTTGATCAGCGCAATAAAGGCAGTCCGGTTCGGGTCGTATTCGATCCGCTCCACGGTCGCCGGCATATCCATCTTGCGACGCTTGAAATCGACGATGCGGTAAAGGCGCTTTGCCCCACCGCCCTTGCGACGCATTGTAATCCGCCCGGTGTTGTTCCGACCGCCCTTTTTGGTCAAACCCTCTGTCAGGGATTTGACCGGACGCCCTTTCCAAAGCTCCGAACGGTCGATCAGTACCAGCCCGCGCTGGCCTGGCGTTGTCGGTTTATACGACTTGAGTGCCATGCTTTCTGTCTTCCGTTTGCTTGCGACCGCCGGGCTTGCCCGAGGTCTGGTGGTGAACGGCCCCGAAGGTCCGCGAATTGAAAAGTCAAACACGGCCCCGGTGGTTTTATCCGTCAGGGGCCGTGATTCGAGCGCTGTTTATCAGAGCCCGGTAGTCACGTCGATGGTGTTCCCCTCTTCGAGGGTCACATAGGCCTTTTTGACGTCCTTGCGCTTGCCCGGGCGGCCCTTGAAACGCTTGGTCTTGCCCTTGGTGATGGTGGTATTGACCGCCTTCACCTTGACACCGAACAGGTTTTCAACCGCTTCCTTGATCTGCGGCTTGTTGGCCGACATGGAAACCTCGAAAACAACCGCGTTGTTTTCCGAGGCCATGGTGGCCTTTTCGGTGACGATCGGTTTGCGAATCACGTCATAGAATTCGGGTTTCACACTCATTTCAGTCGAGCCTCCAGAGCTTCGACACCGGCCTTGGTCAGCACCAGCGTATCGCGGCGCAGGATGTCATAGACATTGGCGCCTACGCTGGGCAGAACGTCGATCGCGTCGATGTTGCGCGCGGCCAGGGCGAAATTGTCGTCCACCTCGGGGCCGTCGATGATCAGAACACGCTTCCAGCCCAGATCCTTGACGGCCTTGGCCAGCGTTGCGGTCTTGGCCTCTTTCAGCTTGGCCTCGTCCAGAACCACCAGCTCGCCCGCCGATGCCTTGGCAGAAAGCGCATGCTTGAGGCCAAGCTTGCGGAACTTCTTGGTCAGCTCATGGGCATGGCTGCGCGGGGTCGGGCCCTTGTAGACGCCACCCTTGCGGAAGATCGGCGCATTGCGGTCACCGTGGCGTGCGCCGCCGGTGCCCTTCTGGCGATAGATCTTCTTGGTCGAATAGCTGGTTTCCGACCGGGTCTTGACCTTGTGCGTGCCCTGCTGGCGCTTGGCCAGCTGGTAACGCACGACGCGCTGCAGGATATCGGCACGCGGAGTCAGGCCGAAAACCTCGTCCGACAGCTCGATCGAACCCGCCTTCTTGGCGTCCAGTTTGATTACATCAGCCTTCATTCTTCAGCGCCTCCTTCGGGGGCCTCAGAGGGTGCTTCCGATTCGGCCGCAGCCGAAGCAGCGCGGATAGCGGCAGGAAGCGGCAGACCCTCGGGTGCCTTTTTCTTGACGGCATCCTTGATCGTGACCCAGCCGCCCTTGGAACCGGGGACCGCGCCCTTGATCATGATCAGGCCGCGTTCGGGATCGGTGCGCACGACTTCCAGGTTCTGGGTCGTGACGCGAACGGCGCCCATATGGCCGGCCATCTTCTTGCCCTTGAACACACGGCCCGGCTCCTGACACTGGCCGGTTGAACCATGCGAACGGTGGCTGATCGAAACGCCGTGCGATGCACGCAGGCCCGAAAAGTTGTGCCGCTTCATCGCACCGGCAAAACCCTTGCCGATCGATGTGCCCGCAACGTCAACCTTCTGCCCTTCCAGGAAGTGGTCGGCGGTGATCTCGGCGCCAACCTCGATCAGGTTTTCGGGGCTGACACGGAATTCGGCAAGCTTCCGCTTGGGTTCAACCTTGGCGGCCGCGAAATGGCCACGCATCGCTGCCGATACGCGTTTGGCCTTGGCGGTGCCGCAACCCAGCTGAACAGCGGTGTAGCCGTCCTTTTCAACGGTGCGCTGTGCGACGACCTGCAGGTTTTCCATCTGCAGAACGGTAACCGGCACCTGCCGTCCGTCCTCGAGGAAAAGCCGGGTCATGCCCAGTTTCTTTGCGATTACTCCAGAGCGCATAATGTCCATGCCCTCCCTTACAGCTTGATCTCGACATCCACGCCAGCCGCGAGGTCGAGCTTCATCAGCGCGTCTACGGTTTGCGGGGTCGGATCAACAATGTCCAGCAGACGCTTGTGCGTCCGGATTTCGAATTGCTCACGCGATTTCTTGTTCACGTGGGGGCCACGCAGAACGGTGAACTTTTCGATCTTGCGCGGCAGCGGGATCGGCCCGCGCACGGTTGCGCCGGTTCTCTTGGCCGTATTCACGATTTCCGCGGTGCTGGCATCCAGTACGCGATAATCGAAGGCCTTGAGCCGGATTCGAATGGTTTGACCTTGCATGTGTCTGCCTCTTTCAGGCTGCAGGTTTCAATATTCACGGCGGGGAAGCATTCCCCCGCCGCGGGGCGTTGCAAGACCGAAGCCTTACTCGATGACCTTGGAAACGACGCCGGATCCGACGGTGCGGCCGCCTTCGCGGATGGCGAAGCGCAGGCCCTCTTCCATCGCGATCGGGGCGATCAGCTCGACGGCGAATTTCAGGTTGTCGCCAGGCATCACCATCTCGGTGCCCTCGGGAAGCTGAACCGTGCCCGTCACGTCCGTCGTACGGAAGTAGAACTGCGGACGGTAGTTCGCAAAGAACGGCGTGTGACGGCCGCCTTCATCCTTGGTCAGGA
>WFQE01000266.1 GCA_015487165.1 Paracoccaceae bacterium
CGGCGAACATGAAGTATTACCACAAGGTCAACGATGTTTCGGCGACGAACGGCGATATGCGCCAGGGCCGCAAGCGGGGCGTTCTGGTGCAGGTGGCCACCTTTGGGGTTCCGGCCAACGCTAGGCGCACGCTTGCGCGGTTCCGCTCGGCCGGGATGCCGGTACTGTCAAAACCCCTGCGCCGTGGTGGCAAAAGCTATGATATCGTGATGCTCGGGCCGTTCACCGATGCCGCCAGCCTTGCCAGGGCGCTGAAAGCAGCCCGAAGTGCCGGATTTTCGGACGCATTTACGCTCCGTCGGTAAGCTCGCTGTCCAGCGCCTCTAGTCGCAGGCGCGCGATCTGGTGAACCTGGTTCAGCGCTTCGCGAAATTCCGTTGCCACATCGTTGTGTATTCGGGTGCGAAAGTTTTCCAGTATCTCTGCCCGGTTGCGCCCCTTGACCGCCAGAATGAAGGGAAAGCCGAATTTCGCCCGGTATTCGGTGTTCAGGCGGGTGAATTCCTCGAATTCTTCTTCGCTGCACTGGTCCAGCCCGGCGCTTGCCTGCTCGGCGGTGCTTTCGGCTGTCAGTGCCCCGCGGGTTGCAAGTTTTCCGGCCAGATCCGGGTGTGCGCACAGCAGAACACGCTGAGGTTCAGGGCCAGATGTCTCGACGATATGCGCGAAGGGGCCGGCCAGATCCGATGGCCTTGCCGCCTTGAGGTGCCCCCCCTCGTCAAAGCATTTTTCGGCGATCCAGGGCGAATGTTCATACACCCCGCCGAACCTTTCGACGAATTCCTCACGTGGCATATCGGCAATCATCCTGACCTGATCCTTCCTCGTTCCGAGGCAACCAGACTAAACCGGAAAACGGCGTCAGGCCAAGGGGGATTGTCCTGATTGCAGGCTTGCCTGTGTTCGGGCCTACAGGGGCCACAGAAACGGTATCACCAGGCTTGCGATCATGCCGACCGAAAGGTTCAGCGGAATGCCGATACGCAGGAAATCGGTAAAGCGATAGCCGCCGGGACCATAGACCAGCATGTTCGTCTGATAGCCGATCGGCGTCGCGAAAGAGGCGCTTGCGGCAACCATGACCGCCACCACCAGCGGTCGGGCATCAACCCCCAGCGCCTGTGCAAGGCCGATGGCGACAGGGGTCATTACAACGGCAACCGCGTTGTTGGAAACCAGTTCGGTCAGGATAGAGGTCATCAGATAAACCGCCCAGACCACGGCAAAGGGTGGCAGATGGGTCAGCCAGGGGCTGATCGCCCCCGCCAGAAGGCGGACCGCGCCCGTGTCTTCCAACGCCGCGCCGATGGCCAGCATCGCAAAGATCAACACCAATAGCCGCCCGTCAACAAGCGAGAACGCCTCTTCGGCGTCAATGCAGCGGGTCAACAGGATCACCGCAACCGCAACGATCGCCAGCGCAAGTATCGGCGCAACACCCGCTGCCGCCAGCACGACAACCCCGCCCAAAGCCGCCAGCACGATGGGGGCATGGCTGCGCCTGAATGCCCGATCCGCAGGGCGGCTGATATCAACCATGTCCATGTCGCGGGCCAGGCGCGCGATATCCTCGGGGGCGCCTTCGAGCAGCAGCGTATCCCCTACCCGCACAACCAGATCGTCAAGCTGGCGGCCGATATTCTGGTTTCGGCGATGGACCGCCAGCGGATACACCCCATAGCGCCGCCGCAGCCGCAACGAGCCAAGTGAATGGCCAACCATCTTGCATCCGGGCGAAATCAGAACCTCGACGGTGGTTGTCTCGACCGACGACAGCTTGCTGATGTCGCGCAGCGCGCGGTTTTTCTGAAGGCCCAGCACCTCGCCCATGCCGGTACGCAGCACCACCCGGTCGCCAGCCTGCAATACCACTGCCGACAGGTCGCGCCGGAGCGACAGGTCGCCCCGCAGCACATCGACCACCCGCACATCTTCGCGGCGAAAGATATCGACCTCGGTGACATTCTGCCCGATCAGATCGGATCCTTCCGGAATGGCGACCTCGGTAAAGAATTTGCGCGCCTTGCGGTTTTCCAGCAGCGCCACCATCGAATGCCGGTCGGGCAACAGGCGTGGCGCAAATATCCGCAGATACAACATGCCCCAGGCGACCAGAATGACGCCAAGCGGGGTGATCTCGAATATCGAAAAGGGGCGCAGTCCCTCGCTGCGGGCGACACCATCGACCAGCAGGTTGGTCGATGTGCCGATCAAGGTCAGCGTTCCGCCCAGAATGGCCGCATAAGACAACGGGATCAACAACTTGGATGGCGCCACGCCCAACGAGCGCGCGAGCCCGACCGTGACCGGGATCATCACCACCACAACCGGGGTATTGGATACAAAGGCCGAGGAAACCACCACGAACAGGCTGAGCGCCGCCAGCACCGGAACCGGCCGACGCGCGGCGTGTTTTTCTGCCAGCGCAATAAAGGCCGCCAGCGCACCGGTGCGCACCAGCCCCCCCATGACGATGAACATCGCGGCGATGGTCCATGGCGCGGGGTTCGAGAAAACCGCAAGCGCGGCAGGATACGGCAACAGCCCCGTCACCAGCATCAGCGCCGCCGCACCAAGGGCGACGACCTCGGCCGGATAGCTGTCGCGCAGGAACATGACGAACATGCCCGCCAGGACGGTCAGTGCCGCAATGGCGCGAAAATCGGCTGGAATGGTGAGAAACTCAAGCATTCAGGCCCCTTGCCCTGTCCACGCGTATATTGTCGCCGCTACTTCCCGCCAGCACAAGCCGGATCAGGGCGGTCTGGCGGGTTCAGGGTGTGCTTTCCTGCAAGCTGCCGCCAACCCGCACCGAAACCGCCCGCAGCGCCTTGCCGGTTGCATCGTCGGTTTCCACGAAGACCCCGCTCAGCGTTGCCTGCCCGTTGGCGGGGGTAAAGCGTTCTTTCTGCATGCCGGTGACAAAGCGGCGCATGGGTTCGGCCTTTTCCATGCCGATGACCGAGTTGTAGTCGCCGCACATCCCGGCATCGGACTGTGCAGCCGTGCCGCCCGGCAGAATACGCGTATCTGCCGTCGGCACATGCGTATGGGTGCCCACCACCAGCGAAGCGCGCCCATCGCACCAATGGGCCATGGCCATCTTTTCGCTGGTGGCCTCGGCATGGAAATCGACGATGACGGCACTGGCCAGCTTGCCCAGAGGATGCGCGTTCAATACCTGCTCGACGGCCGAGAACGGGTCGGCAAACGGCCTGCGCATGAACACCTGCCCAAGGGCCTGCACCACCAGCACCTTGCGCCCGTTTTGTGCGGTAAACAGCCGTGCCCCCTTGCCCGGCGCGGTGCGGGCGAAATTCAGGGGCCGCAGGATGCGCCCTTCCTGTTCGATGGCGGTCAGCATGTCTTTCTGGTCAAAGGCATGATCGCCCAGCGTCAGGCAGTCGGCCCCCGCCTCCAGCAACAGCTGCCCATGCGCGCGGTTCAGCCCCATGCCGCCGGTGGCATTTTCGGCATTGACCACGATGAAATCAAGCGCCCATTCCTCGCGCAGACGAGGCAGGTTTTCCGTGATGGCGCGGCGCCCGGCGCGGCCCATCACATCGCCAAGAAATAACAGTCTCATGCCTTCGGCATAAGCGCCGCACCGAGGAAGGGCAAGAGGCCTCAGCCGAACACCAGCACTTCGCGTTCGGTCACCAGAGCATTCAGGCGACGGTCGTTTTCTCCGACGGGCACCTGGGGCAGTTCCTGCGCGCTATAGGCAAACCCGACCGCATAGGGTTCTTCGGCAAGCGTCAGCATTTCGATGCTGCGGTCATAAAACCCCCCGCCATAACCCAGCCGATAGCCGCGCCGGTCAAAGGCGACTAGCGGTGTGATCAGAACCTGCGGGCGCAGATAATCGGCCGCTTCGGGGATCATTGCCCCGAAAGGCCCCTCGACCATCGCGCAACCGGGTGTCCAGCGGCTGAACAGCAGCGGCTTTCCTTTCCCCGCGATAACCGGCACCACTACCGTCTTGCCGCTTGCATGCAGCTCGTTCATGACCTGCATGGGCGAGATTTCGGTGCGGATCGGCATGTAGCCGGCGATGATGTCGAAATCTTCCAGCGTGGCTAGGTAGTTGGACAGACGGCGATTGGCCGCCTCGTCGAGGCCCGAGCCAAAGGCGGCCTTGCGGGCCGCAAAGGCCTGTTTTCTGGCGCTCTTCTTGCGAATATCGAGATCATCCATGGGCCAAGTATCGGATGATGGCAACGCCCCTGCAAGGGGCCCGTTGTCGCGCCGGCACGCCCCTGCCGCCAGCTTCGTTACGTCAGGACGTTGCATATGCAATGGACAAGACCCCCTTTTCGGCCCTAAGCCAGAATCATGTCGCAATTGCCCCGCGCCAGATTCCTCGACCGAACAACCCCGCCGCATATCCTGACACTGGTGTTGCTGGCGGGGCTTTCCGCGTTGTCGATGAACGTGTTTCTGCCGTCGCTGCCAAACATGACCGAATATTTCCAGACCGATTACGCGCTGATGCAGCTGTCGGTGTCGGCCTATCTGGGGCTCACCGGGCTGTTGCAACTGGTCATCGGCCCGATATCCGACCGCTTTGGCCGGCGGCCTGTCATCAAGGTGGCAATCATCATCTTTCTGCTGGCAACCATAGGCTGCCTTCTGGCACCGACGGTCGAAATATTCCTGATGTTCCGCATGTTGCAGACGGCCATCGCCACCGGGCTGGTGTTGTCGCGTGCCATCGTGCGCGATATCGTGCCTGCCGACCAGGCGGCCAGCATGATCGGATATGTCACGATGGGCATGTCACTGGTGCCCATGATTGCCCCCGCCATCGGCGGCTATCTTGACGACCTGTTTGGTTGGCAGGCGAATTTCTCGATCCTGCTGGTTGTCGGGGTGATCGTCGCGGCGATCATCTGGCTGGATCTGGGGGAAACGCATCGGCACAAATCGACCAGCTTCATGGCGCAGATGCGCGACTACCCCGAGCTGTTCACCTCGCGCCGCTTCTGGGGCTATTGCCTGACGGCAGCTTTCGCTAGTGGCGCGTTCTTCGCCTTTCTCGGCGGCGCCCCCTTTGTGGCAACACATTTCTTCGGGCTGAACGCATCTTCGCTGGGGCTGTATTTCGGAATTGTCTCGATCGGCTACATGGCCGGAAATTTCCTGTCCGGCCGCTATTCCGTGCGCATCGGCATCAACCACATGATCCTGTATGGCGGGCTGATCACACTTGCCGGGGTGTCGGTGTCACTGCTGCTGATCTCGCTGGGGGCAACGCATCCCATGTCGTTTTTCGGCTTCATGCTGCTGGTCGGCGTCGGCAACGGCATGGTGCTGCCCAATTCCAATGCCGGCATGCTGTCGGTGCGCCCGCAACTGGCCGGCAGTGCCGCGGGTTTGGGCGGCGCGATCATGCTGGGCGGCGGCGCCAGCCTGGCCGCGGTGACGGGGGCGTTGCTGACACCCGAAACCGGCCCCTTCCCGCTGCTGTATGTGATGGTGGCAACGGCGGTGATGGCGGTGATCACGACCTTTTACATCATGCATGTCGCACGACGCGCCGGGCCTTTGTCTTTGCGGGAACCCGACTGACCCGACATTGAGACAATACGGGCATGTCGCGTCTTGCATCACCTGCATCTGCCTGATAGAGACGCCGGCGGAGACGTGGCCGAGTGGTCGAAGGCGCTCCCCTGCTAAGGGAGTAAACGGGAGACCGTTTCGAGGGTTCGAATCCCTTCGTCTCCGCCACTGTCCTGAGCGGAATGTTTCTCTTCCCCCGCAGGCGCATAATTTTCCCGTTGTTTTCAAGGGTTAAGCGGGTGGGCTATTCACCTTCGCGCGCGCAAAACG
>WFQE01000267.1 GCA_015487165.1 Paracoccaceae bacterium
CCGATTTCCACGCTGGGGCGCGAATATTTCCGCCATGACGCGGATGCGCAGACGCTGACGGGCGAAAGCTCGCGCATGGTGCTGAAGCTGGGCCAGCGCGTGACGGTGCGTCTGGCCGAGGCGGTGCCCGTCACCGGCGGGCTGATGTTCGAGCTGCTGACCGTGGGCGGCAAGCCCCTGCCACGGCCCAAGGGCGGAGGGCAATCACGCGGCGCCGCGCGCAAGCTGGCGGCACGCAAGAAAAAGCAGGCGAAACAGCGCAAGCTGGAAAAGCGGCGCCGAGGCGGATAGGCGGGTCTGTGCCGGCGGGCGTATCACGCTCTTTTTCGGGTGCGGGATTCAGGTTAGGATCACGCAAAACGAAAAACGAGCAGGAACAATATTCAGGATGAACCCATTTTCGGCGAAACTTGCGCTGGCGGTATATGTGACCTTCCTGCTGTCGGGATCTGCACAAGCCGCCAATCAGATATCGGACATGCGCCCCGCCGCGCGCCCTGTTCCCACGGGCACAATCAAGGTTGCGGCGGCGAATGCCCGATTCAGGTTCTGGATCAAGGCATTTCGCGCCAAGGCCGTGGCCAATGGCATTTCCGGCAAGGTGTATGACCGCGCCTTCAGAAATGTCAGATTCAACACATATGTCATCGAAAAGGATCGCAACCAGTCCGAATTTACCAAACAGATCTGGGAATACCTCGACAGCGCGACATCAGAGACAAGGGTACGCAACGGCAAACAGGCCTATGCGCGCTATCGTGGTGTCCTGAAACGGATCGAACGCAAATACGGCGTTGATGCCAAGGTGGTGCTGGCGATCTGGGGGCTGGAAAGCGCCTATGGCCAGCATATGGGTGACATCCCCGTCATCGAAAGCCTGGCAACACTGGCATATGAGGGCCGGAGGCGAAAGTTTTTCGAACAGCAGCTGATTGCGGCGCTCAAGATACTGCAAGCCGGCGATATCACGCCAGAAAGGATGACCGGATCATGGGCGGGCGCGATGGGGCATACGCAATTCATGCCAACCAGCTATCTGGCCTATGCGCAGGATTTCCGCGGCGACGGCAAACGCGACATCTGGGGCGACGATCCGACCGATGCACTGGCCTCGACCGCGAATTACCTGGCGCGCCATGGATGGACAAAGGGCCAGCCCTGGGGGCTTGAGGTCAGGCTGCCGCGCAAGTTCGATTTTTCCCTAGCAGGTGCGCGCATTCACAAGAAGGTTTCCGAATGGCGCAAGCTGGGGATTATCACCATCGACGGCAAGAGGCTGCCCGACTATGGCAAGGCATCGATCCTGTTGCCGGCGGGATCAAAAGGTGCTGCATTCATCATCTTTGAAAATTTCCACGTCATCGAAACCTATAACCCGGCCGATGCCTATGTCATCGCCGTGGGGCATCTGGGTGACAGGATCATGGGCGGCAAGCCCATTCAGGCAAAGTGGCCGCGGGGCGAAAAGGCGCTGTCCTTCAAGCAGAAAAAGCAGATGCAAAGGCTGTTGCGGCGCAAGGGTTTTGCCATGAAAAAGATCGACGGAATCGTCGGGCCAAATACGATTGCCGCAATACGGGCTTATCAGGCCTCGGTCGGCCTGACGCCCGATGGCTATGCGACGACCGAACTCTTGCAACGCCTTAGGGGATACTGAGGTCTGATCGGGGCGGTCGCGTGGCCTCTGTTGCCTGCCCGGATGAACCCGATCAGCTGAAATCAGCCCTTACTGCGCAACGCATCCATGACTGATACCAGAGCAGCAGCAATTGCCGGCTCTGACAGGGCGTGACCGGCGGTTGGGATCATCTGCAGCTGCGCATTAGGCCAGTTGGCGACCAGCTCGTGCGCGCCGGCCGGGGGGCAAATCATGTCATAGCGCCCCTGAACGATATGGCCTTCGATGCCGGCAAGCCGATGGGCATTTTCCACAACCCCCTGCCCCGGCGCCAGAAAGCCGCGATTCAGGAAATAGTGGTTTTCCAGCCGGGCAAAGGCCCGGGCGTAATCTGGTGGCAGCTGGTGGTTATCTCTGCTGCCCGTGGGGTCAAGAACGGCCAGCGCGTTTTCCCAGTTTGCCCAGGCCCTGGCACATCTGACCTGTTCTTCCATGTCGTCGCCAAACAGCCTTTTGTGATAGGCCAGAACCATATCATGGCGTTCGTCTTGGGGAATCGGGTCAAGAAACCTTTGCCACTGGTCGGGCCAGAAGCGCGCTGCCCCTCCGCCATAAAACCAGTCAAGCTCGGCCTTGGTCATCAGGAACACGCCCCGCAGGATCAGCGCCCTGACCCGCTCGGGATGGGCCTGCGCATAGATCAGGGACAGGGCTGCCCCCCAGGAACCGCCGAACAACATCCAGCGGTCGATGCCAAGGGTCTTGCGGATCTGTTCCATGTCGGCGACCAGATCCCAGGTGGTGTTGTTTTCCACACTGGCATGGGGGCGCGAACGTCCGCAGCCGCGCTGATCGAACAGGATGATGCGGTAATGTTCGGGGTCGAAAAACCGCCGCATGGTGGGGCTGCACCCGCCGCCGGGGCCACCGTGGACCACAAGAACAGGGGTGCCGCGCGGGTTTCCACATTGCTCGACATATATGCGGTGGCCGCCGCTGACGGCCATCACCCGCGAATCGAAAGGGCCGATCAGTGGATACAGCACGTCATATGCGCTCTTTTGGCTCGCGGACCTGTCCATCTCTGTATTATAGAAACCCTGTCATCCCTGTTCACGGGGCAAGTTTGGCAGTTTGGCGAGGAGAGTGCAATGCAATCCACCAACACCGTAGATCAGGACGAGGTTGCCAAGTTCGAGGCGATGGCGGCCGAATGGTGGGATGCAACCGGCAAGTTCAAGCCGCTGCACATGATGAACCCGTGCCGTCTGGATTACATCACCGAACAGATCGCGGCCGAATACAATCGCGACCTGACCTCGCCACATCCGTTCAAAGGGCTGCGCCTGCTGGATATCGGCTGTGGCGGCGGGTTGTTGTCGGAACCGATGGCGCGACTGGGCGCGACAGTTGTAGGCGCCGATGCCGCCCCCACCAATATCGAGGTCGCCCGCATCCATGCGGCGAAATCCGGCCTTGATATCGACTATCGCAACACCACGGCCGAGGCCCTTGCCGCCGATGGCGAACAGTTCGATGTGGTGCTGAACATGGAGGTGATCGAGCATGTTTCCGACCCGGTCGCCTATATGCGCGCCTGCCATGACCTGCTGAAACCCGGTGGCCTGATGATCACATCGACCATCAACCGCAATCCCAAATCATTCATGGTCGCGATCATCGGAGCCGAGCAGATCATGCGCTGGCTGCCAAAGGGCACCCATGACTGGAAGAAATTCATCACCCCGGACGAGCTGTATGACCTGATCCGCGGCGCCGACCTGACGCCGGTTGATCGCAAGGGCTTTGTTTTCAATCCGTTGACCTGGGAATGGTCGGTTTCCGACCGTGATCTCAGCGTGAATTATGTCACGGCCTGCATCCGGCCAAAGGGTTGAACAGGCTCAACTTTCTTCTTCCAGAAGCGCCCTCAATTCGCGCAGGAAAGGCAGCGCGGCCCGGATCTTGTCGGCGCCCAGCGCCTGCACCACATCGTCGAACACCGGCGCAATGGCGCGGACGGCCTCGGCCCTAGCGGCCTCGCCTGCAGGGCTGATGGCCACGAATTTGCGCCGTGCATCATCCCAGTCGGGGCGGATATGGACGTAACCCGCGGCCTCCAGCTTGCCCAATGTGTTGGTCATCGCGCCCTTGGTCACATGAAAAAGGCGCGCCAGCTGCGCCGGGGTGCGTTCGCCCCCCACATGGGCCAGATGGTTGAGAACCGAGAAATGCGAAACCTCCATCCCCTTGGGCAGAACGCGGGTCAGCTTGGCGCGGGCAAGCTGGTCGGCCATGGCGATTTCGCTGAACAGAGCGATGGCAAGAGGGTCGTTGCTAACGGTCACGATGGCCTCTCGAACGGGCGGTCATGGGTCAGCGAGGGAACGCGGGAACGCGCGCGCGCAACTTCGTCAAGGTCGATATCCAGCACGATCACCCCCGGCTTGATCCCGCCATCGGCAATGATTTCACCCCAGGGCGCAACCGCCAGCGAATGGCCATAGGTCTGCCTTGGCCGCCCCTCGGTTATCGCGTGATCGCCGCATTGCGCGGGGGCAAGGATGAAACATCCGGTTTCAATGGCGCGCGCCTGCAACAGAACATGCCAATGCGCTGCCCCCGTGACCGGAGAAAAAGCCGCTGGCTGTGCAATGATCTGGGCGCCTTCCTTGGCCAGCGCCCGGTGAAGCTGCGGAAAGCGCAGATCATAGCAGATGGTCATGCCGATCGCGGCAAGAGGCGTGCGCGCCAGAACCAGCCGGTCGCCGGGGCGAAACGCGTCGGATTCGCGCCATGTCTCGGACGCCGATATTTCGACGTCGAACATGTGGATCTTGTCATAGCGCGCAAAGATCTTGCCATCGGGTGCAATCAGAAACGACCGGTTCGCAAACCGCCCGTCCGGATCGTCTGTTTTCAGCGCAAGCGAACCAATCAGCAACCAGATGTCCAGCTCGGCTGCGACTTTGCGCAGGCGGTCAAGGGTCGGGTCGTCTTTCTCGTGGTGCAGCACCTTTTGCTGGTGTTCACGGCTGGTCGAGACGCAGTTCGTGACCTCGGGCGTCAGGACAAGTTGCGCGCCATCCTCGGCTGCCTGCCGGATGAATTCCTCGGTCACCGGCAGGTTTTCAAGCGGCATGTCGCCCGAATTCAGCTGAACGAGGGCAACACGCATGATCTTACGCCGCCAGCAGGCCGTTCAGCTTGCCTGAACGTTCAAGTTCATACAGCTCGTCACAGCCACCAATATGGCGCCCCCCGATAAAGATCTGCGGCACGGTACGGCCGCCATTTGCGCGCTGAACCATTTCGGCCCGACGCTCGGGTTGGGCGCCAACGTCGATTTCGGTGTAGGGCACATTCTTTTCTTTCAACAGCCGCTTGGCGGCCATGCAGTAACCGCAAAAACGCGTTGTGTAGATTTCGACTTGTTTCATGGTTCAACCTTTGATCCGTTATCGGGGACTTAGCGGATTTAGGTATTCCTTGCAACGCGTGCCAGTACCACACAGTTCACTTGGGCGGCACCGGCACGAATACATGCCTCTGTGCAGGCCGAAAGAGTGGCGCCCGATGTCATCACGTCATCGACCAGCAATACCGGCCTGTCCTTGATGGCTTGCCGGTGCCACGGATGCACAAGGAAAGCCCCCGCCTGGTTGGAAAACCTCTCATCGCGGCCCATGCCATCCTGCTGCCGGGTGTGTCTGTGGCGGATCAGCGCATCGGGCCAGAACGGCATCATTCGCATCCGCGACATGGCGCGACCCAACAGCGCAGCCTGGTTATAACGTCTGCGAAACAGCCGCAGGCGATGCAACGGCACCGGCACAATGACAGATTCCCGCGGTGCGACCTCGCCAAGCGCGCGCGCCATCCATCGGGCCATTGGTGCGACAAGGTCAAGCCGATCACCATGCTTCAGCGCCAACACCAGCTTGCGCGCAGTGCCGTCATACAGCAGCGGCGCCCGCGCGCGCAGCCAGGGAAACGGGTTAGAAAGGCATGTATCGCACAGCTCGGTTTGCCCCGTATTGCACCCCGGCAGCGGAACGCCGCAACCGTCGCAGACCAGGCCCGAAATGAACGGCAACTCGCGCCAGCAACCACCGCATAGCGCATGGTCACCCATGATCTCGGCACCGCAAGCCAGACAGCGGGGCGGATACAGCGACCTGATGGCGGATTGCAAAAACACCTGCTTCTCCGTATGTGCAAGGCTCTGCCAAGGAAAGAAAACGATGGCCAACGATCTCTTTGACATGAACGCGCTTGCCCGCATTCGCGGACGCGCCCGGCAGGCTGGCGAATCGGCCCTTTTTCTGCACGAAATCGCCGCCCGTGAAGCCCTCGATAGACTGGCCGAGATTAAAAGGACGTTTAGCGCAAAGGCGATCGTTACGGCGTTCCCGGATTATTGGAAACAGTATTTTCCCGACGCTGATTTTGTTTCTGAATCGGACACACTAGACTTCCAGCGTAAGGACTACGACCTCGTGATCCATGCGCTTTCCATGCATTGGGCAAATGATCCGGTCGGTCAGATGATTCAATGTCGGCTGGCGCTGAAGCCCGATGGCCTGTTTCTGGGCGTCATGTTCGGCGGCCAAACCCTGAACGAGTTGCGCAGCGCATTGGCCGAGGCCGAAAGCAGCCTCAGCGGCGGCCTTTCCCCACGCGTCGCCCCGATGGCCGAGCTGCGCGACATGGGTTCACTTCTGATGCGGGCGGGTTTTGCCTTGCCGGTGGCAGACAATGTGGTTCTTCCGGTGACCTATGCCAGCCTGCCCGATCTGCTGAGGGATCTGCGGTTGATGGGCGAAACCAATGTGCTGCAAGACCGGCCGCGCCATTTCACCCACCCGAAACTGTTTGCCCGCGCGGCCGAGATCTATCGTCAGCACTTTCCTGCCGACCAGAACCGTCTGACCGCCACATTCGAGATGATCTGGCTGACCGGATGGGCCCCCGACGAATCCCAACCCAAGCCACTGCGCCCCGGCTCGGCACAGGCCCGGCTGGCCGATGCGCTGGGAACGATCGAATTTTCCGCAAGCGATGCCGCAGGCCTTGCCAGCACCGAAGGGAAAGACAAGACATGACGCAAACCCGCCATATCCCGCCCCACGCCCCCAAGGATCACCCGCCTGTGGCCGAGGAAAAGATCGGGGTGCTGATTTCGAATCTCGGCACACCGGATGCCACCGATTACTGGTCGATGCGGCGCTATCTGAACGAATTCCTTTCCGACAAGCGGGTGATCGATTATCCGTCCTGGAAATGGCAGCCGCTGCTGCAACTGATCATTCTGACCAAGCGGCCTTTTTCCTCTGGCAAGATCTATGACAGCATCTGGAACAGGGAACGCGATGAAAGCCCCCTGCTGACCACGACGCGCGAACAGGCGGAAAAGCTGGCCGAAAAGCTGCAGCAGAGCTATGGCGACAAGGTTGTTGTCGATTTCTGCATGCGTTACGGGAATCCTTCTACACAGTCGCGGGTCCGGCGCCTGATCGAACAGGGCTGCCGCAGAATTTTGTTCTTTCCCCTTTATCCGCAATATTCCGGCGCGGCCTCAGCCACAGCCAATGACCAGTTCTTTCGCGCGTTGATGCAGGAAAAATGGCAGCCGGCCGCGCGCACGGTGCCCGCCTATTTCGACCACCCTTCATATATCGGTGCGATTGCCGACAAGATTGCCCGAACGCTGGCAGATCTGGAAACCGCGCCCGATGTCGTGGTTGCCTCGTATCACGGGGTGCCCAAGCGTTATCTTCTTGAAGGGGATCCCTATTACTGCCAGTGCATCAAGACCACACGCCTTCTGCGCGAGCGCCTTGGCTGGCCCGAAGATCGGCTGATCTCGACTTTCCAGTCACGGTTCGGACGCGAGGAATGGTTGCAGCCCTACACCGTGGAAGAGGTCCAGCGCCTGGCCAGGGCCGGAAAAAAACGCATCGCCATGCTTGCACCGGCTTTTTCGACCGACTGCCTGGAAACGCTGGAAGAAATCCGCGTCGAGATAAAGGATGCCTTTCTGAAGGCCGGCGGCGAAGAGTTCACCTATATCCCCTGCCTCAACGCGGATGACCCGCATATCGACATGATGGCCGAAATTGTGGATGCGAATCTGGCCGGCTGGGTGTGAATTAATCGCCGTCAGGAAAGAATCAGTGCTGGTTCTCCTCCGTAGAGCGGCCTGACACGCTTTGATCCGTCTAAACCAAGGTTGTAGATGGCCCCGGCGCTCGACCGTTCAACCCGATGCGCGCCTAATCCAATGGTATATGCACAGCCGCATCCCGCCACATTGTTTTCACAAATTATATGTTTTTGGGTGATTTCCTTTGCCCACTCGGTAGAGGCCAACTCTTTTATACCGTGGGTTAATTTCGATCGCGCGGTGTTCGGCCTAGTTATGTTCTTGCAAACGACGCGGTCCTCCCGCCGCTCGATACGAACATGAACAGATACAAGTCACACTCACGGACACCCACAAGGAACCAGAACCATGAAATCGATCTTTATCACTTCGGCAGTTGCCGCGATCATCGCCACCTCCGGGCTGGCGGTTCAGGCGCAAACGGCAGCGACAACAACTACTCCTGCAGCAACGACGCCTGCGGCGACGGGTGCGGCCACCACGCCCGCGACAACCGCGCCGGCTACACCGGCTGCCACTACCCCGGCAACAACCGCGCCGGCTGCAACTACTCCGGCCGCAACCGCACCGGCAACAACGGCCCCGACGACAACGGCACCTGCTGCCCCGACCGGCAACCCCCTGCTCAAGAAGAAAACCGTTCTGGGCGCGACCGGAACCACAGCTGCTACAGCCACCAACACCGGTGACGATGACCACGACAATGGTGGTGAAGATCACGATGGCGGTAACGGCGGTGGCGACAATGGTGGTGGTGACCACGACGGCGGCGGCAACGGCGGCGGCGAAGGTGGTGGCGACCACGACGGTGGCGGCGAAGGTGGCCACGACGACTAAGCACCGCTCAGATAGCAATAACAGGCAGGCCTAAGAGCCCTCGAGGCATCCCCGGGAAACTGGGGGTGCCTTTTTCTTTCCGGCAGTCGGGGGATCAACGGCGCTTGTGGTTCCCCTTCCCGGGTCTTATCCTTTGGGGAAAATTCCCTTCCTTGCATGGACGAGCAGATGAATTCCCGCAAAGACGCCCCCAAGCCCGTGGTTCTGTGCATTCTCGATGGCTGGGGTTTGCGCGAGGCGCGCGAAAACAACGCAGTCGCGCTGGCCAATACCCCGACCTATGATCGGCTGATGCAGACCTGCCCCCATGCCACGCTGAAAACCAGCGGGCGCGATGTGGGCCTGCCCGACGGGCAGATGGGAAACTCCGAGGTCGGCCATATGAATATCGGCGCGGGCCGTGTGGTTTCGATGGATCTGGGCCGGATCGGGCTGGCGATCGAGGATGGCAGTTTCGCGAAAAACCCCGCACTGCAACGGTTCATCGACAAGCTGCGCAAGTCAGGCGGCGCTGCGCATCTGATCGGGTTGATGTCGGAAGGTGGCGTTCACGCCCATATCGACCATGCCATTGCCGCCGCGCAGGTGATCGCCGCGGCCGGCATTCCGGTATGGATGCATGCGCTGACGGATGGGCGCGATGTGCCGCCCGGCTCGGCCGCGCCCGACCTTGCGCGGCTGGCGTCCGAGCTGCCCGAAAACGCCCGTATCGCCACGGTGATCGGCCGCTTTCACGCCATGGATCGCGACAAGCGCTGGGATCGTGTGGAACGGGCCTTTGATGCCATTGTCGGGGCAAAGGGGCTGAAGGCCGACGATCCGGCCGAGGCAGTGTCTGCGGCCACCGCCCGTGGTGAGACCGACGAATTCATCACCCCGACGGTGATTGGCGACTATCCCGGCATGAAAGACGGTGACGGCGTGCTGTGCCTCAATTTCCGCGCCGACCGCGCGCGCGAGCTGATGGCGGCGCTGGGCGCGGCGGGTTTTGATGCCTTTGACGTGTCGGGCCGCCCCGATCTGGCCGCGATGGCCGGGTTTGCCAGCTATTCCGACGAGCATGACAAATACATGGATGTGCTGTTTCCCAAGGAAAACATCGTCAACACGCTGGGCCATTGGGTTGCGCAACACGGGCTGCGGCAATTCCGTCTGGCGGAAACCGAGAAATACCCCCATGTCACCTTTTTCCTCAACGGTGGCGAGGAAACCCCCGAACAGGGCGAAGACCGCATGATGCCCAACAGCCCCAAGGTCGCCACATATGACCAGGCGCCGGAAATGTCCTCGGCCGAGGTTACCGCCCGTTTCGTCAAGGCGATCGAAGAGGGCTATGACCTGATCGTGACCAACTATGCCAACCCAGACATGGTGGGCCACACCGGCGATCGGAACGCAGCGATCAAGGCTGTCGAGGCGGTGGATCGCGGCCTTGGCCAGGTGGTTGACGCGCTGGAAAAGGTCGGTGGCGCCATGATCGTGACCGCCGACCACGGAAATTGCGAAACCATGGTTGACCCTGAAACCGGCAAACCGCACACGGCGCACACCACCAACCCGGTGCCGGTGATCCTGTTTGGCGGCCCCAAGGGCGCAACGCTGCGTGACGGCGGGCGCCTGGCCGATCTGGCACCGACCCTGCTGGCGCTGATGGGGCTGGAACAGCCGCCCGAGATGACCGGGGTCAGCCTGCTGTCGTGATGCGTCGGGCGTCTTTCATAACCCTTGTCTGTGCAATGCTGGCGGTTACGGTATCACTTGCCTGGGCCAGGTCAGACCCCGTTTTCGATGCCCGCCGCGCCGCCGAAGAACTCAGGGCCGCAACCCGCGCCTTGAGCGACGCAAAACAGGCACGTGATCGGGTCAGGGCGCTGAGCAACGTGGTGAAAGCCTATGAAGACGGGCTGCGGGCTATGCGACAGGCCTTGCGGCAGGCCGCCATCAAGGAGCGCGCGCTCAAGCTTGAATTCCGCAATCGACGGGAACAGCTTTCGCGCCTTCTGGGAATACTTCAGACCCTGGAAAAGGCATCGACGCCGCTGCTTCTGTTGCATCCTTCGGGGCCATTGGGCACTGCCGAGGCCGGTCAGATCCTGACCGAGGTCACGCCCGCGCTCAACCGGAAGGTTGCCGATCTGCGCGCAAGGCTGTCGGAATTGCAGGCGCTTCAAAAATTGCAGAAAACCGCGCTTGCCGATCTGAAAGATGGCCTCAAGGGCGTGCAGGAAGCACGTGTTGCCCTTGCCGAGGCGATCGGACGGCGCACCCGCAAACTGCCGCCGCGTTTTGCGTCGGATCCCGAAAAGATCAAAAAACTCGCGCGCAACAGTGATACACTGACAAAATTCGCCAGCGGTCTTTCGGATATCCCCATCGAGGGGGTTCCGGAAACACCACAGGATTTTTCGGCCGCAAAAGGCAAGTTGCCACTGCCGGTTTACGGAACCATCCTGCGCAGGTTCAACGAAGCCGACGCATCCGGCGTGCGTCATCCGGGTATCGTGATCTCGGCACCGCCGGTTTCATTGGTGACTGCACCGTTTTCCGCCACGGTCCGGTATGTTGGCCCCCTGCTTGACTACGGCAATGTGATCATACTTGAGCCCCAGCCGGGTTACCTTATCGTGCTTGCAGGGCTAGGACGGGTTTACGGCAAGGTTGGGCAGGTTGTTTCAGCCGGGGATCCTGTCGGATTGATGCGCGGCGAGAACCCCTCGGCGCAGGATTTTCTGGTTGAAACTTCGGATGCTAACAGCGACATTCGGCAGGAAACGCTTTATATCGAGATACGCAAGAACCGGACGCCCGTGGATCCAGCGGCGTGGTTCGAGATCGAGAACAGGTAGGACACTGAAAATGAAGAAATATGTCATCGCTGCGATCAGCGGCACTCTTGCAGGAGTCATCCTGTCCACCCAGTTCGCAGGCCCCCTGATCGCCGATGAGGCCAGCCGCAAGAAATCGACCTACGAGCAACTCGACCTGTTCGGCAACATCTTCGAGCGGATCCGTTCGCAATATGTCGAACCGGTCGATGAATCCAAGCTGATCGAGGCTGCAATCAACGGCATGCTGACCTCTCTGGATCCGCATTCCAGCTATCTGCCGCCGCGCGCGTTCAAGGACATGCAGGTTCAGACCCGGGGCGAATTCGGCGGGCTTGGCATCGAGGTCACCCAGCAGGATGGCTATGTCAAGGTCGTGTCACCCATCGACGGCACACCAGCGGCCGAGGCCGGGGTAAAGCCGGGCGATCTGATCATCAAGGTTGACGGCAAATCGGTGCAGGGGCTAACCCTGAACGAGGCGGTTGATCTGATGCGCGGGCCGGTGGGGTCGGAAATCGTCATCACCATCGTGCGCAAGGGTGTGGACAAGCCGTTCGATATCTCGATCATCCGCGACACCATCAAGATCAAGGCCACCAAGGCCAAGCTGGAAGATGGCGCGATCATCCTGAGAATCAGCTCGTTCACGGACCAGACCTATCCGAACCTCAAGGAAGGCCTGAACAAGATGCTGAAAAAGGCCGGAGGCATCGACAAGATCAACGGCATCGTCCTGGACCTGCGCAACAACCCCGGCGGCCTGCTCAAACAGGCGATCCTTGTTGCTGATGCTTTCCTCGACAAGGGCGAGATCGTCTCTACCCGCGGGCGCAACCCACAGGACACCGAGCGGTTCAACGCCAGGCCGGGCGATCTGGCGAAAGGCAAGCCCATCGTGGTTCTGATCAATGGCGGTTCGGCCTCGGCATCCGAAATCGTGTCTGGTGCGCTGAAGGATCACCACCGCGCCGTGATCGTGGGCACCAAGAGCTTTGGCAAGGGTTCCGTCCAGACGATCATTCCGTTGCAGGGCAATGGTGCGATGCGCCTGACCACCGCGCGCTATTACACGCCCTCGGGCCGCTCGATCCAGAATCTGGGCATTTTGCCGGATATCATCGTCGAATACCGCCCGCCGGCAAAGGACAAGGCTGACGAGAACAAACCCAGGTTCCGCTCCGAAGCGGATCTGCGCGGCGCGCTCAAGAATGACAGCCTGACTGAAGAAGAGAAAAAGCAGATCGAAAAGGAACGCAAGGCGCGGGAAGAGGCGGCCAAAAAACGGGCAGGGGATAACCAGCTTGCCTATGCAATCGATCTGCTTCGTGGCATGGCGGTTCTTAACAAGACCAAGTG
This sequence comes from Paracoccaceae bacterium, assembly GCA_015487165.1. Classification (GTDB taxonomy): domain Bacteria; phylum Pseudomonadota; class Alphaproteobacteria; order Rhodobacterales; family Rhodobacteraceae; genus UBA5972. The sequence continues at coordinate 12,806 of WFQE01000267.1, forward strand.
AACTTCCTATATGAATTCCATGTCCCTGACGGCGCAATGCCGGCGGGGGCAGGAAGATCACTTGCCACAAGCCTTGGGAAGGGCATCCATGACCGCGGATAATTACGACGATCTGCCTTACCGGCCCTGTGTCGGCATCATGCTGTGCAACGACGCTGGCCAGATCTTTGCCGGCCAGCGGATCGACAGCGCGATGGATGCCTGGCAGATGCCCCAGGGCGGTGTCGAGCCGGGCGAAGACCCGCGCAACGCAGCCTTGCGCGAGCTGGAAGAGGAAACCGGCATCCCGCCCGAAGCGGTCGAGATCGTGGCCGAAACCCATGACTGGATTCCCTATGACCTGCCGCATCATCTGATCCCCAAACTTTGGGGCGGGCGCTATCGTGGGCAAAAGCAGCGCTGGTTCCTGATGCGGTTTCTGGGCGATGACAGCCAGATCAACATCAAGACGGACCACCCGGAATTCAGCCGCTGGTGCTGGCTGCCAGCCGAAGACCTGTTGTCGCGCATCGTTCCCTTCAAGCGCGATACATATGAGCGCGTCATCCGCGAATTTTGCGAACAGATCGACTAGGCCTGTTCCAATGTGGCCTGAAACTGTCTATTCCTGCGCCGGTCAACCAGAACCGGTAAGGGAACATAAATGGCCGGCAAGAAAATAGATACCCGCGCAGTGGGGTTGGACATCTCGTTGAAATTCGTCGAATTTCTGACGGGTCGGGAAAACCTGCATTACGGCCTGTGGAATCCCGACGATGTCGTATGCGCGGCCAGCCTGGGCCCGGCGCAAGAGGCCTATACCGACAAGCTGTTCAAACTGCTCCCCGAGGGCAGGGGCCTGCGGATCCTTGATATCGGCGGCGGGGCGGGAGAAACCGCGCGCAAGCTGATCAAATTGGGACACGAGGTCGAAATCGTCATCCCCAGCGCCTTTCTGGCCGGGCGTTGCCGGGAAAATACCAAGGGCAAGGCAAGGGTTCACGAGTGCCGGTTTGAAGATTTCGAGACCGACAGAAAATTCGACATCTGCCTTTTTTCCGAAAGCTTTCAATATATTCCGCTTGATGTGTCACTGGACAAGGCGGCCTCTTTGCTTGACGCGGGCGGGCAGATCATCATCGCAGATTGTTTTCGCACCGACGCGTTCTTTACGGCCTCGGGGGACGAGGCCAAGGTTGGCGGCGGGCATGCGCTGGCCGATTTTCGAAAGGCGATTGCCGCCAGGCCGTTCAAGGTCTTGTCGGAAGAGGACATAACCCGCGCTGTCGCGCCATCCATCGATCTTGAACAGGCGTTCTTTAACGTCGTGGGGCATGCGGTCACCCAGGTCGATCACGCATTGGCGCAATCGCGCCCCCTGTTACGCGGGGTTTTGGGAGGCGCCCTGCGTCTGGTGCTGAACAAGCGCCGCCGCATCCGGCTTGATCAACGGTTGAACCACAAGACCCGCAATTCCGATAATTTCTGCCTCTACAACACCTATCTGATGATCAAGCTGGCGCCCTAGCCGCGGCGTCTGGTGGCTCGGGCGGGGTGGCATAACCGATTCGTCAACGTTGTCGATCTGATCAACAAGTCGGACGTCGCAGGCCCGCCTAAACTTTGGGCATAGGCCGCGCTTCGGCATCGGTGGACAAGCCCACCTTGCCTAATCTGAGGGTGGGTAATAGTCATTTTTCAACCATACTATTTTCCCAAAATATACAATTTTGGATGGTTTTCTTTGAACGGTCGGTAAATGCCGGCAATCCCCTACCGCAGATCAATTTATGAATCGCCGCGGTCGGCCTAGTTCTGTTCTTGCAAACGACGCGGTCCTCCCGCCGCACAACATGAACACGAACCAGTAATAACAGACCAACAGAAACCCGAAAGGAACCACACTATGAAAACCCTCATGATCTCTTCCGCCATCGCAGTCGCTCTTGCCGCTTCGGCCTTCTCGGTCAGCGCCCAGACCGCCACAGGTAACGCTGCCGCGCCCGCGACTCAGCCGGCGGCTCAGACGAAAAACCCGCTGCTGAAGAAGAAAGTTCTGAAAACAACGGGCACGACGAAAGCCAAGGCCACCAATACCGGTGAAAACGAAGGCAGCGAAGGTCGTGAAGGCGGCGAAGGTGGTGAGGGCGGTGAAGGTGGCGCCGGCGGCGACAGCAACTGATCTCGCCCAACCTGTTGCAGGCTTTTAAACCTGTCATCGCACCCCCGGGAAACCGGGGGTGTCGCTATTTTGACGGCGGTGTATCCCCTCGAATGCGCAGATCACAACAGATCGCGCAATACGCTGATCAGCGGCCTGTCGGCGGGCGGCATCGAGTAGTTGCGCAAATCGCGTGCATGCACCCATTTCAACTGCTGCCCTTCTCGGGGCTGCACGATCCCTTTCCACTTGCGACAGACGAATACGGGCATCAGCAGGTGGAAATCATCATAAGAGTGGCTGGCAAAGGTCAGGGGCGCAAGGCAGCTTTCCCAGGTATCGATGCCCAGCTCTTCATGCAGCTCGCGGATCAGCGCCGCTTCGGGGGTTTCGCCCTCCTCGATCTTGCCGCCGGGGAACTCCCACAGGCCGGCCATGCTCTTGCCCTCGGGCCTGCGCGCCAAAAGAACCCGCCCCTCGGCATCGACAAGGGCCACGGCGGAAACCAGAATGATTTTCACGACCGGTAATCCGCGTTGATGGTGATATATTGCCGGGTCAGGTCGCAGGTCCAGACCCGCGCTGCACCAGCGCCCAGACCCAGATCAACGCCAATCACGATTTCAGCGTTTTTCATATATCGCGCGCCGGCATCTTCGCTGTAGGTCGGGGCAACCCATCCGTTTTCGGCAACGATGATTTCACCAAAACGAATGGTGATGCGATCCCGGTCCGCCTTTGCGCCGGATTTCCCGATTGCCATGACGATACGGCCCCAGTTCGGGTCTTCGCCCGCAACTGCCGTCTTGACCAGGGGCGAGTTGGCGATTGCCATGGCAACCTTGCGGGCGTCTTCGTTGCTGTCGGCCCCTGTCACCGCGACCTCGACGAATTTCGTCGCGCCTTCGCCATCGCGCACCACCTGGTGTGCAAGGTCCAGCATCACCTTGCCGAGGGCCTGTGAAAACTGCTGGCCGCTTTCGCTGTCGGCGTCACCTATCTCGACACCCGATGCACCCGTTGCCGCCAGCACAAGGCTGTCAGAGGTCGAGGTGTCGCTATCGACGGTGATGCAGTTAAAGCTAGTGTCATTCAGCCGCGACAGCATTTCCTGCAGGATGTCCTGCCTGACCGCTGCGTCGGTAAAGATGAAAACAAGCATGGTTGCCATGTCGGGCGCAATCATCCCCGAGCCCTTGGCAAAGCCGGCGATGCGCACAGTCTTTTCGCCGATCTCGACCTCGGCGGACGCACCCTTGGCAAAGGTGTCGGTCGTCATGATGGCGTGTGCTGCCTTTTCAGCGGCATCCGGGGAAAGATTTTCCTTCAACTGCTCGATTACCACCGTGACGCGTTCGAAAGGCAGCGGTTCACCGATCACCCCGGTCGAGGCCGAAAAGACATGGTCCTGCGGAATGCCCAGCGCCGTGCCGACCGCGCCGGTTACCTTGTCAACCGCCTCGAATCCCACGGCGCCGGTAAAGGCGTTGGCGTTGCCCGAATTGACGATGATGGCAAAGCCCGCCTTGTCGGCAGCGCCTTCTTTCAGCGCGGCCAGTTTCTTTTGGCAGTCAAGAACCGGTGCCGCGCGGGTGGATGAACGGGTAAACACCCCTGCAAGCGTGCTGCCCGGCGCGATCTCGGCCAGCATCACGTCATCGCGATCCTGATATTTGATACCGGCAGCGGCAGCGGCAAAGCGCACGCCCCGGATCACCGGCAGATCGGGAAACCGCTCGGGTGCAAGAGGTGAAACCTTGTGCGGGGTGCCAAGCAGCGAATCGATTTCGTCGCGGGCCTGTTTCAGCTTGCGCCTGAGGCGCTGCAGCTTTTTCCGCATTTCGTCAATGCGGGCAGGGGTTACGTCTGCCCCTGCCCTCTTTTCACCATCTGCGCCCAAAGCGACCCCCGATTTCAGATTTCCCTACTTTTCAAGCAGGGATACATCGCGGATCACCGAAGGATCAATATCAACCTTCGCGCGCGTCACCTTGGCGGCATCGGTCAGCTTGGCGATTTCCTCGTCAACTGCCTTCTGGCTCAGTTCGGCGGCCAGCATGTCCTTTTCCTGCTCGAATGTCGGCAGCTTCTTGTCGCGCCTATCGTTCAGCTTGATCACATGCCAGCCAAAGTTGGTCTGGACCGGCTGCGAAATTTCGCCAACCGCCAGGCTTGTGACAGCATCGCCAAATGGCTTGACCATCTTGTCGACCGTGAACCACCCAAGTTTGCCACCACGTTTGCCCGACGGACCCTTGGACCGTTCCTTGGCAAGCGTCGCGAAATCGGCACCGTCATTCAGCAGCTTGATGATTTCAAGCGCCTTTTCCTTGGAATCCACCAGGATATGCGAGGCATTGTATTCCTTTTCGGGAACCGCACCGTCAAATTTCGCGGCATATGCCTTTTTCAGCGCCTCTTCGGGAACCTTGCGTGCCGACAGGCGATCCATGTATTCCGCCGCCAGAAATGCACGCCGCTCGTTTTCAAGGCCGATGCGGGTCTTGGTGTCGATCCTGGCCTCCATGGCCTTCATCAGGATGGTTTGCTGAATCAGCTGGTCAACAATTCCCTTGAACAGGATATCGTCGGGTATCTTCTTGTATTGTTCGGGCAGACGTTCGCGCAGGGCGATCACGTGACCCAGGGTGATATTGGTTCCCTCGACCGTGGCCAGAACCGTATCTGCAGATGGCTTGGTTTCCGCTGCCTGGGCAAAAAACGGGGCTGCTATCGCGAACAGCGCTGCGGCAAGGATTCCTGTCTTGAATTTCATCATTCTCTCCGAACTGACTTGCACCTTATGTGCCTTGGGTCACACTGCCATGCGCAGTGCCATTCTGGTGACGTTGACACCCGACGAGCATCCCCTTACATGCCTGTGGACATTGTGCAAAGGCTGCCTTGTGTCCGCTCCGGCGCCGGTTCTAGGGCTGGCGCCTTGAACAAGCAAGGCAGGCCGTTACACGATTTCGTAAATCAACCGCCATTTCTGGCGAATGCCTTTGAAACGGAGCACCAATGCTGGGTCTTGGAACACTTGCCAAAAAGATCTTTGGCACACCGAATGATCGCAAGATCAAGGCAACCCGGCCACTGGTCGAAAAGATCAACGCACTGGAGCCCGAGTTCAAGGCGCTGAGCGACGAACAGATCAAGGCCAAGACACAGGAATTCAAGGAACGTCTGGAAAAGGGCGAAACCCTTGATGACCTTCTGCCCGAGGCATTTGCCAACGCCCGCGAGGCCGCATTCCGCACACTTGGCCTGCGCCCATTCGACGTGCAGCTCATTGGCGGCATCTTTTTGCATCGGGGCAACATCGCCGAAATGAAAACCGGCGAGGGCAAGACCCTCATGGCCACCCTGCCCGTTTACCTTAACGCGCTGACCGGGCGTGGCGTTCATGTCGTCACGGTCAACGATTATCTGGCCCGGCGCGACGCCGAATGGATGAGCCAGGTCTATTCGGCCCTGGGCCTGACGACAGGCGTTGTCGTGCCCGGGCAGGAAGACGACGAAAAGCGCGCTGCATATCAGGCCGACGTGACCTACGCCACGAACAACGAACTTGGCTTTGACTATCTGCGCGACAACATGCGTTCCGAGCTGTCGGAAATGGTCCAGCGGGATCACTATTTCGCGATCGTGGACGAGGTTGACAGTATCCTCATCGACGAGGCCCGCACACCGCTGATCATCTCGGGGCCCAGCGATGACCGCAGCGAGCTTTACGTCAAGATCGACAAGATCATCCCCGACATCAAACCCGAACATTACGACCTTGATGAAAAGACCCGCAACGTCACCTATACCGACGAGGGCAACGAGTTCATCGAGCAGCGGCTTCACGCCGAGGGTATTCTCGACCCCGAAGCAACCCTTTACGACCCCGAAAGCACCACGCTGGTGCATCATGTCACCCAGGCCCTGCGCGCCCATATCCTTTACAAGCGCGACAAGGATTACATCGTGCGCAACGGCGAGGTCGTGCTGATCGACGAATTCACCGGCCGGATGATGGCCGGGCGGCGCCTGTCGGACGGCCTGCACCAGGCGATCGAGGCCAAGGAAGGCGTGCCGATCCAGCCTGAAAACGTGACGCTCGCCAGCGTGACCTTCCAGAACTATTTCCGCCTCTATGAAAAGCTTGCGGGCATGACCGGCACCGCAATGACCGAGGCCGAGGAATTCATGGAGATCTACAAGCTGGGCGTGGTCGAGGTGCCGACAAACAAGCCCGTCATCCGTATCGACGAACATGACCAGGTTTATCGCACCGCCAAGGAAAAATTCGACGCGATCATCAGGTCGATCAAGGAAGCCCATGAAAAGGGCCAACCCATCCTTGTAGGCACCACCTCGATCGAGAAATCGGAACTTCTGTCCGACATGCTCAAGAAAGAGGGTGTGCCCCATAACGTGCTGAACGCCCGCCACCATGAACAAGAGGCCAAGATCGTCGCCGAGGCCGGCCGCCTTGGCGCCGTAACCATTGCCACCAACATGGCAGGCCGGGGCACCGACATCCAGCTTGGCGGCAATGTCGAGATGAAGGTGATGGAGGCTCTGGCCGAAAACCCCGATGCCGACCCGGTCGAGCTGCGCAAGCAGATCGAGGCCGAGCACGAGGAAGAAAAGAAAAAGGTGATCGAGGCAGGCGGCCTGTATGTTCTGGCAACCGAGCGTCACGAAAGCCGCCGCATCGACAACCAGCTGCGCGGCCGTTCCGGCCGTCAGGGCGACCCCGGTCGTTCCAGCTTTTTCCTGAGTCTTGAAGACGACCTTATGCGGATCTTCGGGTCGGAACGTCTGGACAAGCTGCTCAACACGCTGGGCATGAAGGAAGGCGAGGCGATCGTTCACCCCTGGGTCAACAAATCGCTGGAAAAGGCGCAGGCCAAGGTCGAGGCCCGCAACTTTGACATCCGCAAACACCTGCTGAAATACGACGACGTGATGAACGACCAGCGCAAGGCGATCTTCAGCCAGCGCCGCGAAATCATGGAGGCCGAAGACCTTTCCGAGGTCGTGCAGGACATGCGCCATCAGGTCATCGACGATCTTGTCGAAAAACACATGCCACCGCGAACCTATGCCGACCAGTGGAACATGGAAGGGCTGTACGCCGATGTTCTGCGCTATCTCGGCATTGACGTGCCGATCCTTGAATGGGCCGAGGAAGAAGGCGTCGATGATGAGGTGATCGCCGAACGGCTCTACAAGGCAAGCGATGAATTCATGGCACAGAAGGCCGTCGCCTTTGGCACCGAAAACATGCGCATGATCGAAAAATCGATCCTGCTGCAAACGATCGACCAGAAATGGCGCGATCACCTTCTGACGCTAGAACATCTGCGCTCGGTAGTCGGATTCCGCGGCTACGCCCAGCAGGATCCGCTGAACGAATACAAGTCCGAAGCCTTTACCCTGTTTGAAAACATGCTCGACAGCCTGCGGACCGAAGTCACCGAACAGCTGGCCCATATCCGCCCTCTGACCGAAGAGGAACAGCAACAGATGATGGCGCAAGCACTGGCCCAGCAGCAGGGCATCGACCTTGATCAGGTCGAACAAGGCGTCAAGTCGCTTGCCGGTGATGGCAAGGATGCCAAGCCCGAATTCGACGAAAACGACCGCTCTACCTGGGGCAATCCGGGGCGCAATTCGCCCTGCCCCTGTGGCTCGGGCAAAAAGTTCAAGCATTGCCACGGCAAGGCCTGACTGTTTCCCCATAACCACACATGTGAAACGGGCCGGAGACATAATTCCGGCCCGTTTTCATAGGGTTGTGCGTGTTTCGTTGACCATTGGGTGACCTTTGAAGATTACCCTGATTGTCGCCGCTGGCGAAAAATTCCCCGAAAACGCCATCTGATTCCGCCAATCTTGCCACATTTCCGGGGTCATTATGCGCCTTGTCAGTTGCATGGCATCCGGAGGGCCATCATGCGCATAAGTGAAAAAATGGGGTTGGTTTACACGGCACTGTTCCTGACGGTGTCGATCGCGATCATCACCCAGAATTCCGACAAGATCATGGCCGCGTTCCGTGGCGAAACAAGTGCGCGGGCGGTAGATGATATCTTTACGGTCCAGGCCGGGCGCACGCAGCGCCTTTTCGTGCTGGGCAACGACCTGCACCCCGAACAGATCAAACCCACCGATGTGCGCCTGCTGGACCAGCCCCAATGCGGCAAGATTCGCCAGCTTGGCGGCAGTTTCGAATATTCCGATTCGGCCTCGTGTTCTGGCTATCAGACATTTTCGTATTGTGTGAACACCGGCCAACACTGCATACCGGCGAATGTCACGCTGCGCCTGATCGAGGCCCGCGATCCGATTGCTTCAATCGGCGATGACAGCATTTCCGACCTGTCCGGTTTCAAGAAACAGCTGAGCCTGAACAGCCGCGACCTTGAAATATCCAATGTCCGTCTTGGAAAAACGGCGCCGACCGAAAAATCACCCCGCAAGGGGCCCATCAGCAAGATGGCCAGCGTTGCCGTTGAAACCATGCCCGAGTTCAGCAGGCCGGGCCATCTTCCGGGACAGCTTGCCGTTGGCAAGGCCTCTCAGCCGCCGGCCTCGGCGACCAGGCTTTCCGACGCTTCAGCCACACAGCCCGCCGATACCCGCATCATCCGGCGAGAAGCAGCGGCAGACCCGACAAACATGAACGACGGGGCTCGGCAAACACGCATACAAGGGCCGGCCACGGACGGCAACGGACTGTCCTGCACCCCGACGGTCAGCGCGCGCCCCACGGCCGGGGCCTCGGTCGAACTGACGATCCGCGCCGCATGTCTGGCGGGTGAAACCGTCACCATCCAGCACGGAAAACTGCGATTCGCCGACCGGCTTGATGCCTCTGGTGCATTGCTGGTGACCATCCCGGCCCTTGAAAAAGTGGCGCATTTTCGCATCACCCTGCCAAAAGCGAAACCCATTCGGGTGACGGCGCGGGTGCCTGACATCGAATCATATGAACGTGTCGCTGTCTTGTGGCAGGGCAAGTTCGGCGTCGATCTGCGCGCTGTCGAATTCGGCAAGTCGATTGCCACCTTGTCGCATGATGGCACCGGCGCGCTGGGCCATTTGGTCAAGCTGGGCAACGCCGACGTAAAAAACCCGCTTCTGGCAGTGGTTTACACGATAAAGCTGCGACCCGGCATCAAAACTGGCGTGGTTGATTTTTCCATCCTTGTGCGTGCAACGCGCCAGACATGCGGCACCGGCCAGATCCTGCAAAGCCTGCGCTCGCGCCGGGGCCTGCTGATTGGCGCGTCGGGCCTGCGCTTTCGCCTTCCTGACTGCGACGCTGCCGACACGACCCTTGTCTTGAAAAACGCTGTCCGTGACCTGATTATCGCCGCACGGTGATTTCGGGGGTGGGACTGCATGAAATGGATTGGTCGCTGGGCGCCATGGGTCGGCATGCTGGCGCTGGCGCTTGCTGCCTCGGTATCACATGCCGGCGAAATTACCCTTGAATCACCGGATGGCTCGATCGCGCTCAGCGGAAAACTGATCGATTTTGACGGCGAATTCTGGCGCCTGGAAACCCGCTTTGGGGAAATGACCCTTCGGGCGTTGGGGGTAACCTGCAAGGGCGCCGACTGCCCAGATCCGGGAAAATATGCAGCCGACCTGCGGCTTGGCGGCGACACCGCCATGCTGGAAGAATTCCTCGCCCGTCTGATCGAGGATTTTTCCACATCAAAAGGCCTGACAAGCCTGCGCACCAATCACCCGAATCTTGGCTGGAGCTATTTCATCACCGATGCAAACTCGGTTCCTTTGGCCCGCCTGATGGCGCGGCCAGCAACGGGCGCGGCGGGTTTGCGGGATCTGCGCAAGAAAAAGGCCGACATTGTCGCGCTTTCCCGCGCTGCGGGTGCGCCGTTTGACGCTGACCTCAGACACCAGATCGTCGCGCTTGACGCGATCGTCTTTGCCGTGGCGCCAGACAACCCGATCACCGCCCTGACCCCCGCGCAAATCCGAAAGATCTGGTCCGGGGAAATCACGAACTGGGCTGAAATCGGCGGATATGACGCGCCGATCATCCTTTACCTGCCAAGGCCGGATTCCGACCTCGCCAAGGGGCTTGAGGCCGATTTTTCATTACCCGGCTGGCCTGCCAATAAGGTCGCGCGCAAGGTTTTCGATTCGCTTGTTTCGCTTTCCGATGCGCTGACGAATGACGCCTTCGGGTTGGGGGTGGTCGATTTCGGAACCGTCCGCAACAATGTCTCGCTGGCCCTGCGGGGAGAATGCGGAATCATGCAATCACCAGACAGGTTTGGCATCCAAAGCGGCGACTACCCTCTGACACGGGTTCTTTCCCTTGTGACGCGCAAGGAACGCTTGCCGGTATTTGCGCGCGAATTTCTGGCCTGGCTGGAAAAGCCACAAGCGCAAAGATCGGTGGCCGATCTGGGCTTTGTCGACCTTATGCCCGAACAACAACCGCTTTCCCGACAGCAGCACAGGCTTTCAAACGCAATCTTGAATGCCGCCGACGATGTCACGCTGTCCGACCTCAAACGCCTTGTCACCCGCCTGCGTGGCGCGCGAAGGCTGGCCCTGACCATCCGGTTTTCGGGCAATTCAACCGCTCTTGACCCACGATCCACCCGCGCTGTGAATCTGGTTGCACAAATGATGGAAGCCGGTGAATTTGATGGCCGCGAGCTGATTTTCGCGGGATTTTCCGATTCCGAAGGGAGCGCCAAGGGAAATCTGGAAATTTCGAAAAAGCGTGCAGCACAGGCCCTTGCCCTTGTACGAAAAACGGCGCGCAGGGCGGCAGCCGGCGCGGTTCGTCTGAGTCCGATCGGATTTGGCGAGATTTCGCCCCTGGCATGCAATGACAGCGATTCCGGCCGGCGCAGGAACCGCCGTGTCGAGATCTGGGTCAGATAAGATCGTTTGCCCGAAAGCTGAATTCACTCTGCGCGCCAATCACCAAATGATCGTGAACTACAATGCCCAGCGCCGCAGCGGCCTCTTGAATGCGCCTTGTCATCACGATGTCGGCGTCCGAGGGTTCCGGGTCGCCCGACGGGTGGTTGTGTACCAGAATCATCGCCGAGGCATTCAGCTCCAGCGCCCGTTTCACCACCTCGCGCGGATATACCGGCACATGATCAACAGTTCCCCTTTGCTGTTCTTCATCGGCAATCAGGGTATTCTTGCGGTCAAGAAACAGAACGCGGAACTGTTCGGTCGTTCGATAGGCCATTGCCGTTCGGCAATAATCCAGCAGGGCGGACCAGTTTGAAAGGACCGGTTGTTTCAATACCCGCGCCTGTGCCATGCGATGTGCGGCAGCCTCGATGATCTTCAATTCGCAAACCACGGCGGCGCCGACGCCCTTGACCCGCGTCAACCGGGCCGGATCAGCCGCAAGAACCGCGTTGAAATCCCCGCACTCGGCCAGCAGGCGTTTGGCGATCGGTTTGACGTCGCGGCGTGGAATTGCGCGAAAAAGGACCAGTTCCAGCAACTCGTAATCAGGCAGGGCGGCAGGGCCGTCTTTCATGAAACGGGCGCGCAGGCGGTCGCGGTGATTCTTGCGAAAATCCGGGTCTTGTGCGGGTTTTCTTCTGGTGGGGCGCAGCGCCAGATCAAAGCCCGGCAAGGGGGCTTCGCCAAATGCGCCGGATGGGGTTGATCTTGACATGGCGACATGGTCGCCACGCAGGGTTCAGGAAAGGTTAATCAGGCGCAGTCAGCTATTTCCAGGTCGGATGAAATTTTCCTTGCGGCGAAAGCGTAAAGATCTCGCACCCGTCGCTGGTGACCCCGATCGAATGTTCGAACTGCGCCGAAAGGGATTTGTCCCGTGTAACCGCCGTCCAGTCATCGCCTAGAACCTTGGTTTCGGGGCGGCCCAGATTCACCATGGGTTCGATGGTAAAGAACATCCCCTCTTCCAGAACCGGCCCGGTGCCCCACCGCCCGTAATGCAGGACATTTGGCGGCGCATGAAACACGCGCCCCAACCCATGACCACAAAAATCGCGCACAACCGACATGCGCTGGGCCTCGACATAGCGCTGAATGGCGGCGCCGATATCGCCAAATGTGTTGCCCGGCTTGACCTGATCTATCCCGATCATCAGCGCATCATGGGTGACCTGAATCAGACGCTCGGCCTTGCGGCTTAGTTTGCCGGCCACATACATGCGGCTGCTGTCGCCATACCAGCCGTTGAGGATACAGGTCACGTCGATGTTGAGGATGTCGCCGTTCTTCAGCTTCTTGTCCGAGGGAATCCCGTGGCAGACGACATGGTTGATCGAAATGCAGCTGCTGGCCGGATAACCTCGATATCCCAATGTGGCGGGAATCGCACCGTTATCTATGGTGAATTCATGGATCAGCTTGTCGAGATGGGCAGTGGTAACACCGGGCTGGACATGTTCGATGATCATGTCCAGCGTACGCGCCGCCAGCTCGCCAGCCTTGCGCATACCCTCGAATTCTTCGGGGGTATGAATTTCGATACCGTCCTTGTTCAGGCGTCCGGGTTTCTGGCCTTCCACGGGTATGCTCCGTTCGTTCAGAAATTTCCTGCCTGCATAAAGCCAAAACATCATGTGCGCCAGTGTTGCACCACGAAATTCAGCAATGGTTAATGGCGACAGATTCCCCCATTTGCAGGCCGTGAACAGAAATATCGCAGGAAAACCCCATGATCTCGACCCCCTGCGTGGTGGCTTGCCGGCAGGCGCGGGCATAGGCCGGGTCTATGTCTGCAGCCACCGAAACCTGCGTGCAGTCCGTTCGCTGAACCAGATACAACATCACCGCACGATCCCCCTGCCCCGCCATGTTCGCCAGCTCTTCCAGGTGTCGCGCGCCGCGTTTTGTCACCGCGTCGGGAAATTCTGCCACACCAGGCTGGCGGCTTAACGTTACCGACTTGACCTCGACCCAGATATTCGCCCCCCCTGCCCCGCTCAGCAGAAAATCGACGCGGCTGCCCTGGCCATAGCGCACCTCGCGCCTGACCTCGGCGCCATGCGGCAACCCCGGCACGCGCCCCATGCGCAGGGCCTCTTCGACCACGCGGTTGGCCATGGCGGTGTCGACACAGGCCATGTGGCCACCATCCAGTTCGACCAGTTTCCAGCTGTAGCGCAGCTTGCGTTTTGGATCATCGTTACGGTCAACCCAGATGCGGGCGCCCGGCGTTGCCAACCCTGTCATGGCGCCCGGGTTGGCGCAATGGGCGGTTGCCTGCGTGCCATCTTCCAGCACGATATCGGCCAGAAAGCGTTTGTATCGCCGGATCAGGGTTGCCGGCATCAATGGGGTTTGAAACTGCATTGAACGGACCTATACCGAAACAGGACCGGACGACAAGAAGGTGCGAAATGGCCAACCCCACCGCGGCAATGCTGGTAATCGGAGACGAAATCCTTTCGGGCCGCACGCGCGACAGCAACCTGCATTTCCTGGCACAACAGCTGACAGACGCCGCGATCGACCTGAAAGAGGCCCGTGTCGTGGCCGACGACCATGACGCCATCAAGACGGCAGTGCAGGAACTGGCCGCGCGCTGGGATCATGTGTTCACCAGTGGCGGCATCGGCCCGACCCATGACGATATCACCGCCGATGCAATCGCCGACGCGTTCGGCCGCCATATCGACGTGCGCGAAGATGCCCGCGCCCTGCTGCAGGCCTATTACGACCGCAGCGGGATCACGATGAACGAATCGCGCCTGCGCATGGCGCGCATTCCCGATGGCGCGACGCTGATCGACAACCCGGTTTCAGTGGCGCCCGGATTTACGATTGAAAACGTGCACGTGATGGCCGGAGTGCCCGCCGTGTTCGAGGCGATGGTTGCCTCGGTTCTGCCAGGCATCAAGGGTGGCGACCCGCTGCTTTCCAGAACCATCCGCGTCAACCGCCCCGAAGGCGACATAGCCGGCCCGCTGGCTGAAATGGCGGCGCGGCATCCAAAGGTTTCGGTCGGCTCATACCCTTTTATCCTGAACAGCCGTTTCGGCAGCAACATCGTGTTCCGCAGCAGCGATGCGCAGGCACTTGAGGCAGCGGTCAAGGATTTTCTGACCCTGATGCCCGAAGGGTTTGAACCTTGACCGCCGCACCCGATCAGGCCCGGATGTTTGGCGCACTCGAAGCCACATGGCCCCCCGCAAAACGCTTTCGCCTCGGGCCGTGGGTGATTCGCGACGGCAAAGGCGGGGGCAAGCGGGTTTCGGCGGCGACAGCCGACCTGCCCGTGACCGATGCCGATATCGAAATGGCAGAACGGCAGATGCGTTCGACACGGCAGACCCCGCTGTTCATGGTCGCGGAGGGGCAGGACAAGCTGGATCGGCTGCTTGCCGCGCGCGGCTATCAGGTCGTCGATCCCTCGCTGATCTTCAGTGCCGACATCAATGACCTGTCACTGCCCGAGATTGCTCCGCTTGATGCCATCCCCTGCGCACAACCCTTGTCTCTGATGGAAGAAATCTGGCAGCAGGGCGGCATTGGCCCCGCGCGTCTTGCGGTGATGCAGCGTGCACAAGGGCCCAAAACCTGGATCTTCGGGCGCGCGAATGACCGGCCTGCGGGGGTGGCATTCGTCGCCATAGACGGTGATATTGCAATGCTGCATGCGCTTGAGGTTGTCGCGCAGGCACGGCGCGCGGGTGCGGGTCGACGGATCATGGCACGCGCCGCCATCTGGGCCGCCGAAAATGGCGCGCGCCATCTGTCCGTCGTGACCACCGGCAGGAATCTGCCTGCGCAGGGATTGTTCTCTGGCATCGGGATGCAGGTTGTTGGTAAATATCATTATCGAACAAAGGAATGAGTCCCGACCTTGAGCACCGCCGACAAACCCATCCACGCGCTTGACCTGCCGCAGGTCGATCCGCTTCCGCCGGAAACCCAGCGATATTTCGACATCTGTGTTGAAAAGCTGGGATTCGTTCCCAATGTATTGCGGGCGTTTGCCTTTGATATCGACAAGCTGAACGCCTTCACCGCGATGTATAACGACCTCATGTTGGGGCCAAGCGGTCTTAGCAAGCTGGAACGCGAAATGATCGCCGTGGTGGTGTCGTCCATAAACCATTGTTTCTATTGCCTCACGGCCCATGGTGCCGCCGTGCGCCAGCTTTCGGGCGACCCGATTCTGGGCGAGGCGCTGGTGATGAACTATCGCGCCGCCGATCTGTCGCCCCGCCACAAGGCAATGCTGGATTTCGCGGCCAAGCTGACCGAAGAAAGCCACAAGATCGAAGAGGCCGACCGCCAGGCATTGCGGGACGCGGGCTTTTCCGATCGCGACATCTGGGACATCTCGGCCGTGGCCGCATTCTTCAACATGTCGAATCGTTTGTCCTCGGCAGTGGATAAGCAACCAAATATCGAGTATCATTCACAAAACCGATGAAGTTGAACGCGCTCATATGTTGCTTGATGGTCAGCGCGACGCCTGCTCTTGGGGCGTCGGGGCCGGTCTTGCAATTTCCGGACGGGGCTGTTCGCGCGTATAGCGAGGCCCGTCCGCTGGCGAGCCTGCAACTTCCGGTCGGTCCATACCGAAACGGCACGATAACCACCGAACCTGTCGAAGGCGCGCTCGTGCGCGAGGTCTGGAAGACGTCGCCCGGGGATATCGCTACAATCGCCCTGCTCAAACCCCTGCGGGAAAGGCTGACAAGCGAGGGCTTCAAGATCATATTCGAATGCGAAACACGCGATTGCGGCGGATTTGATTTCAGGTTCAACCCCGCGATCCTGGATGAACCCGACATGCATGTGGATCTGGGTGACTATCGTTACCTGGCAGCGGTTCGCGACACGGACAAAGGCGAAGAATACATAAGCCTGGTCGTCAGCCGCAGTTCCGAGCGGGGCTTTGTGCAGGTGACCCATGTTTCCGAAGGAACCGTGGACGAACCCCGAATCACCGTATCTACAAAACAATCCCCAAGCGACGAAATCGCCATTCCCGCCGACAGCATAGGCGACATGTTGCTAAAGAACGGCTCTGTTGTTCTTGACGGGCTGGTTTTTGCCAAAGGCTCTGCCAAGCTTGATGGCAAACCCTCGGCTTCGCTGCGTGAACTGGCCGAGTTTCTGAACAGAAACCCCGGCATGACCGTGGCGCTTGTCGGGCATACGGATGCGTCGGGTTCCATGAAACGCAATGTCGTGCTGTCACAGGAACGGGCAGCCGCCGTCATGGCCCGGCTCGTGGAAACCTATGGCGTGGATCCCAAACAGGTTTCCGCTGAAGGTGTCGGATTTCTTGCGCCGCGCGCACCCAATACCACCCCCAAGGGTCGCGAGATGAACCGGCGGGTCGAAGTGGTTCTGGTGTCGATAAAGTAACGGCAAGGCGCTGTTCATTTCCTGACTTGCGACACCCCCAACAAAGGAGGGGCCCGGCCCTGCAAAGCAACGGCCAGACCCCCTGCACCTTACGCGGTGTGGGTTATTGGCGCCCTACCATTCTTCGGGGCCCTTGTTCTTGAAGTATTCGACCAGGAAATCGATGAATGCGCGCAGCTTGGGCTGTGTATAGCGCCCCGGCGGGTAAACCGCGTAAATGCCGCGTTTTTCGACCGGCAGCTCGGGCATGGCCTCTTCCAGCAGACCCAGCGAAAGCTTTTCGTAATAGAGGAAGCTGGGCAGATAGGCGATGCCAAGGCCGGCGGCGGCGGCGGTCAGCAATGACTGGCCGTCATTCACCGTCAGGCAACCGCTGGTGCGGATCTGGCGCAGCTCGCCGCTGGGCGAGGTCAGTTTCCATACGCTGCCGCTTGACTGGTTCGAATAGTGCAGCAGCATATGTTCGTTCAGATCGTCAATACGGGCCGGCTTGCCGTGCTTTTCGAAATATTCGGGCGAGCCGACCATTTTCATGTTCGCTTCGGTCAGCTTGCGGGCGCGCAGGGTGCTATCTTCCATTTCGCCGATGCGGATGGCCAGATCGAAACCTTCCGAGATCAGCTCGACATAACGGTTGTTCAAGACAAGGTTGACGTTGATTTCGGGATACTGGTGCAAAAAGCGGCCCAGCGCGTTCGACATGTGGTTGACGCCAAAATCGGTCGGTGCAGACAGGCGCAACGACCCGCTTGGCGCCGCCTGCATGGCCGTAACCATGGCGTCTGCCTCGCTTGCGTCATTCAGAACGCGGCGCGCCTTGTCATAATAGGCCAGGCCGATTTCCGTCGGGCTGACCCTTCGCGTCGTGCGGTTCAAAAGACGCGCGCCAAGGCGTGCCTCCAGAGAGGATACATGTTTAGAAACTGCAGATTTCGAAATACCCATCTTGCGTGCCGCGTCGGTAAACCCACCTTGGTCTACCACGCTTGCGAACGCTTCCATTTCCGTTAGCCGATCCATTTTCTCACCCTGTCTAATGAGGAATTGTTGCCATTTAGCCAGTGGAATTGGGCATCAATTTGGAAACAACCGGACAATTGCGGGCCTTTTTTGGCCACTGTGCCGTAAACTGGCAATCTTGTGTCGCAATGTTTCGTTTTGATGAACAATTCAGCAAATTCCTCTTTTTGTTACACACCCGAACAAGGCTCTGCCCCGGCGCGTTCAACAGGTGTAGCGCCGGAATTCGGCGGTCTCTTGGTCGAATTGTGTCGAAATCTCGATTGTGTGAACAATCTTTCCGGCGCCGTGCCGCTGATGCCCCTCGGCTTTCTCTTGCCAATCCCCGCCCGGACGCCTATATGACACTCAACAGCGGCAAGACTGGCTTCCACCCCCAGCCTTCCACCGGAAATTCTGACGGGCCGCGCGCCCGTTTTTTTGTGCCCGTCATTTTCAGACAGGAATCCAGATGTCCGACCTCATTGCCAAAGCGGCAATCGACAAGCGCCTTGCAGAAATCGTCCGCCCCCTGATCGAGGGGCTGGGCTTTGAACTTGTGCGCATCCGCCTGATGGCGGGCAAGAAGGCGACGCTTCAGATCATGGCCGATCGTCCCGATGGCGGGATCGAGGTGGATGACTGCGCCGAGATCTCTTCGGCCGTTTCCGCCGTGCTGGATGTCGAAGACCCGATCGAGGGCGAATATACGCTCGAGGTTTCCTCGCCCGGCATCGACCGCCCGCTGACCCGCCTCAAGGATTTCGATGCCTGGGAAGGCTATGACGCCAAGTTGGAAACGTCCGAACTGATCGACGGGCGCAAGCGTTTTCGTGGTATCCTGCGCGGGACCGAAGGCGACGAGGTGTTGATCGAGATCCCCGAAGGCGTGATCGGCCTGAAATTCGACTGGCTGGTCGAGGCCAAGCTGATCCTGACCGACGAGCTGATCGCCGAAATGCTGAAGGCGCGCAAGATGCAGGGCCTGGATGAGGCCGCCTTTGACGAAATTGAAACAGACGAAACCCCACAAGAGGACAAATCATGAGCATTACCAGTGCAAACAGGCTTGAGCTGCTGCAGATCGCCGACGCGGTCGCGCGCGAAAAGCTGATCGACCCGGATCTGGTGATCGAGGCAATGGAGGAATCCATGGCCCGCGCCGCCAAGTCGCGCTATGGGGCCGAGCTTGAAATTCACGCCCATATCGACCGCAAGACCGGCGAACTGACCATGACCCGCGTGCGCCATGTGGTGGACGAGGTTGAAAACCATTTTACCGAAATGACGGTCGAAGACGCCCGCGCCTATCTGGACGACCCAAAGGTCGGTGACGAGATCGTCGAGGAACTGCCGCCGATGGATTTCGGCCGCATCGCCGCGCAAAGCGCCAAGCAGGTCATCCTGCAAAAGGTGCGCGAGGCCGAACGTGCCCGCCAATACGCCGAATTCAAGGATCGCGTCGGCGAAATCATCAACGGTATCGTCAAGCGCGTCGAATACGGCAATGTCATTGTCGATGTCGGCCGGGGCGAGGCCGTGCTGCGCCGCGACCAGCTGATCAACCGTGAAAGCTTTCGCACCGGCGACCGCGTGCGGGCCTATATCCGCGAGGTCCGCGAAGAAACCCGCGGCCCGCAGATCTTTCTTTCGCGCACAGCGCCCGAATTCATGGCCGAACTGTTCAAGATGGAAGTGCCCGAAATCTATGACGGCATCATCGAAATCAAGGCCGTCGCCCGCGACCCCGGCTCGCGCGCCAAGATCGGCGTTGTTTCCTACGACAACTCGATCGACCCGGTCGGTGCCTGTGTCGGCATGCGTGGCAGCCGCGTTCAGGCGGTGGTGAACGAATTGCAGGGTGAAAAGATCGACATCATCCCCTGGAGCGAGGACGCCCCGACCTTCCTTGTCAACGCGCTGCAACCTGCCGAAGTGACCAAGGTCGTGCTGGACGAAGACGCAAACCGCGTCGAGGTGGTCGTGCCCGACGATCAGCTTTCGCTGGCCATCGGCCGTCGCGGGCAAAACGTGCGCCTTGCCAGCCAGCTGACCGGCTTTGACATCGACATCCTGACCGAGGCCGAGGAATCCGAGCGTCGCCAGGCCGAATTTGCCGAACGCACCAAACTGTTCATGGACACCCTCAACGTCGATGAAATGGTTGCCCAGCTGCTGGTCTCCGAGGGCTTTTCCTCGCTTGAAGAGGTCGCCTATGTCGAAATGGACGAATTGCTTTCGATCGACGGCTTTGACGAGGAAACCGCCGAGGAACTTCAGGCGCGCGCGCGTGAATGTATCGAGGAACAGCATGCCAAGGCGATCGCCAAGGCCCGCGAGCTTGGTGTCGAGGACAGCCTGTTCGCCTTCGAGGGGCTGACCCCCGAAATGTTCGTGGCGCTTGCCGAGGATGGCGTCAAGACGCTGGAAGATTTCGCGACATTGGCCGACTGGGAACTTGCCGGCGGCTATACCACCGTCGATGGCGAACGCGTCAAGGATGACGGCATTCTCGAACCTTTCGACATGTCGCTGGAAGAGGCCCAGAACCTGATCATGACCGCGCGTATCCAGCTGGGCTGGGTCGATCCCGCGGATCTGGAAACTGACGAGGAAGAAACCGAAGGCGACAGCGAAACCACAGAGGAGGCCGAGGCCTGATTCTTCAGGCTTCGGAGCAAGCCCGTGACGCGCGGCGGCCGGAAAAAACAACAGTCCGAACCCGAGCGCCGGTGCATTGTCACCGGGGCTACGGGGTCGTGCGCCGGCATGATCCGTTTCGTCGTCGGGCCCGAGGGTGAAATCACGCCTGACATCGCCGGCAACCTTCCGGGGCGCGGCATTTGGGTCACTTCGCGGCGCGAAATGTTGCAAAAGGCCGTGGATAAACGGCTTTTCGCGCGGGCTGCGCGTCAGGCGGTTGTGATTCCCGATGACCTTGTGGTAAGGACGGAAACCCTCCTTGCGCGTCGCGTCGTCAGCTTGCTGTCGCTCGCCCGCAAGAGCGGGCAAGCAATCGCCGGATTCGAGAAGGTCAAGGAGGCCATCACCTCTGGCGCGGCTGACGTGCTGTTGCAGGCTTGCGACGGCTCGGAAGGCCAAAAGCGGAAAATTCGCCCGCCAAAAGGTGAAAACAGCCTTGTTTCCTGCCTTTCTGGCCGTGAATTGGGTTTGGCTTTCGGGCGGGAAAATGTGATACATGCCGCGCTTGCCGCTGGCGGACTGTGTGATCGTATTGTAGAGGAAGCCTCGAGACTTGCAGGCTTTCGCCAAATTGGTGCCCTTGGCAAGGCAGATGCATCCGGCACGGGGCCGGAACAAGAAGGTGTTAAAGACGTATGAGCGATAACGACAACAAATCCGGCAAACCCCTCGGCCTGCGTGGTGGTGGTGATCGGAGTCACGTGCGCCAGAGCTTTTCCCACGGTCGGACAAAATCCGTCGTGGTCGAGAAGAAGCGCAAGCGGATCGTCGTACCCAAACCGGGCGCAACCAATATCGGTTCGGCCAAGACCCCTTCCAAGTCGGCACAGACCAAACAGCGCCAGACCGAAACCAGCCAGACCAAGCGCCCGGCCGGTATTTCGGATGTCGAACTGGAACGCCGCCTCAAGGCCCTGAAGGCCGCCAAGGAACGCGAGGCCGAAGAGGCCCGCAAACGCGAGGAAGAGGCCCGCAAACGCGAAGAAGAACGTGCCGCCCGCCGGGCCGAGCGCGAGGCCAAGGAACGCGAGGAACGTGAACGCGAAGAGCGCGCCCGTGCCAAGGCCGAAGAGGAAAAACGCGCCAAAGAGGCCGCGCGCCAGGCGGCAGAGCCTGCAGCCGCCCCGGTCGAGCCCGCCGCCAAGGCGGCTGAACCGTCGCGCCCTGCCCCCAACCGCATGGCACCCGCCAAGAAACCGATGGGCGCCCGCGAAGAACCCAAGAAACCGTCGCGCAACAAGGGCGGCGGCGATCGCCGTCGCTCCGGCAAGCTGACCATCAGCCAGGCCCTTTCGGGTGGCGATGGTGGGCGCCAGCGCTCGCTTGCCGCGATGAAGCGTAAACAGGAACGCGAGCGCCGCAAGGCCATGGGCGACAGCGGCCCGCGCGAAAAGATCGTGCGCGACGTGCAGGTGCCCGAGGCCATCACCGTTCAGGAACTGGCCAACCGCATGGCCGAACGTGTGGCCGCGGTCGTCAAGGTCTTGATGCAAAACGGCATCATGGCCACCCAGAACCAGACCATCGACGCCGACACCGCCGAGCTGATCGTCGAGGAATTCGGCCACCGCGTCGTGCGCGTCTCGGACGCCGATGTCGAAGATGCCATCGTCCAGATCGAGGACAAGCCCGAAGACATGAAACCGCGCCCGCCGGTCATCACCATCATGGGCCATGTCGACCACGGCAAGACCTCGATCCTTGATGCCATCCGCAAGACCAACGTCACCGCCGGCGAGGCTGGTGGCATCACCCAGCATATCGGCGCCTATCAGATCACCACGGAATCCGGCCATGTGCTGACCTTCCTCGACACACCCGGCCACGCCGCATTTACGTCAATGCGGGCACGCGGCGCGCAGGTGACCGATATCGTCGTTCTGGTCGTTGCCGCCGATGACAGCGTCATGCCCCAGACGATCGAGGCCATCAACCACGCCAAGGCCGCCGGTGTGCCGATGATCGTTGCGATCAACAAGATCGACCGCCCCGGCGCCGACCCTGACAAGGTGCGCACCGAGTTGCTGCAACACGAGGTCATCGTCGAAAAGATGTCCGGCGACGTGCTGGATGTCGAGGTTTCGGCGAAAACCGGCGAGGGTCTTGACCAGCTGCTTGAAAACATCGTGCTGCAATCTGAATTGCTCGAACTCAAGGCCAACCCCGACCGCCCCGCCGAAGGTGCCGTGATCGAGGCCAAACTCGATACCGGCCGCGGCCCGGTTGCCACCGTTCTGGTGCAAAAGGGCACGCTGCGTCGGGGCGATATCTTTGTCGTCGGCGAGCAGTGGGGCAAGGTCCGCGCGCTGATCAACGACAAGGGCGAGCGCGTGAACGAGGCCGGCCCCTCGACCCCGGTCGAAGTGCTTGGCCTGCACGGTACACCCGAGGCTGGCGATGTTCTCAACGTCGTCGCAGACGAGGCAACTGCGCGCGAAATCGCCGATTACCGCACCCAGCTCGCCAAGGACAAAAAGGCCGCTGCCGGTGCCGCCACCACGCTTGACCAGCTGCTGGCCAAGGCCAAGGCCGACCAGAACGTCAAGGAGCTGCCAATCGTCGTCAAGGCCGATGTGCAGGGCTCTGCCGAGGCCATCGTTCAGGCGATGGAAAAGGTCGGCAATGACGAAGTGCGCGTGCGCGTGCTGCATTCGGGCGTCGGCGCCATCACCGAATCCGACGTGACCCTGGCCGAGGCCTCGGGCGCGCCGATCATCGGTTTCAACGTCCGCGCAAACGCACAGGCGCGTGCCGCCGCCCGCCAGAAGGGGGTGGAAATCCGTTATTATTCCATCATCTATGACCTGGTGGACGACATCAAACAGGCGGCCTCGGGCCTCTTGTCGGCCGAGATCAAGGAAACCTTCATCGGTTATGCCAGCATCAAGGAGGTCTTCAAGATCACCGGCGTTGGCAAGATCGCGGGCTGTGTCGTCACCGAAGGCGTTGCGCGTCGTTCGGCCGGCGTGCGCCTGCTGCGCGACAATGTCGTGATCCACGAAGGCAAGCTGAAAACCCTCAAACGCTTCAAGGACGAGGTGAAAGAGGTTCAGGCGGGTCAGGAATGCGGCATGGCCTTTGAAAACTACGAAGACATTCGCCCCGGCGACGTTATCGAGATCTTCGAAACCGAAGAGATTGAACGCAGCCTGTGATCTTTCTAAGGTGGCGTTCAGCGCCACCTTGGCAGTTTGAAACAACAGGTTTTCATGGCCGACGACAAGACACCCGACCCATATGCCGGCAAGATGGCCCCGAAATGGCTGGCCGAAATGCGGCAAGGTCGGGGCCAGCGCGGCGGGCACAAGCGGCCAACCGGCTTTTACGTCAATTACCAGAAATTTGCCGCCGTGCATGTCGCACGCGGCAGCGACGTTCTTGTCGTATCTTTCGACAATCTGTCGGCGGTCAATGACCCCAGCCTTGAACGCGGGGCCTGGGGTGACAAGTTCTATGCCGAAAAACAGTGGTCCAGCCTTGGCATACTTGCCTTTTCCGCCAACTGGTATCGTGACGACGTGCTGTTTGACTATCTTGAATCCCTGCGCGATCAGGGTTTTTTTCAACGCTTTCAAAAGGTCGTCTTTACGGGCACATCCATGGGCGGATATGCCGCCTGTGCCTTTAGCGGGCTGGCACCGGGGGCAACCGTTCTGGCCTATTCGCCCCAGTCGACCCTGAAAAAGGATCTTGTTCCCTGGGAAACACGGTTCAACCGTGGCCGCAAGCAGGACTGGTCGGGTCGCTACAGCGACGCGGCGGCGCTGACCGGCGCGGCGGAAAAGGTCTATCTGTGTTATGACCCCTACATGCAAGGCGACAAGGCGCATGCCGACCGCTTTTCCGGGGATAACATCATTCACCTTCATTCCAACTATGTCGGGCACAAGACCGTGGTCTTCCTGCGCCGCGCGGGCATTCTGAAACAGGTGACCAATATGTGTGTTACCGGCGAAATGACGGCGCATATATTCAACCACCTGTATCGTGCGCGTAGAAAATTGCCCTGGTATTACATGGCGTTGCTCGACATGGCGATGAGGCGCGGACATATGGGCCTTGCCCGCAGAATCATCCACCGCAGCGCCGAGGCCTCGGGCAATGCGCATCTGCCCAAGGCGCTCAACCGCCGTCTGGCGCTGTTTCTTGAAAGCCGGGAAAAGGAAAAAGCCAATGACACAGCCCCCTGACCTTTCGCTGGGTCGGCCCGGTATCATCCGAGAGGTGGAAAACGGCATCATCGTTCCGATTCCAAACGATAATGACGGTGTGCAGCCCCTGAACAGCGGCGTTCTGGATGCCCGGGGTCAGCTGGTCGAGGAAAGCATCACATGGCGTGACGGGCGGGCCTTTTCCCTGCCGCCGCGCCAACCGGCCGAAGGCGAAATCGAAACCCGGCCGGGGCGTGCCATGTTTGCCGGGTTGATGTTCGGCCATTTCGGCCATTTTCTGGTGGAATCCACTGCCCGCCTCTGGGCCTATGAGCGCCTTGAGGACAAGATCGACGCGGTGGTCTTTGTTCCCAAGGTTCAGCGCCGTATCGACCATGTTCTGAACGTTTACACCCCGTTCATGCGCCTGCTGGGAATCGAGGCGCCCCTGTTCAACATCGAAACGCCTGTCCGGTTCGATCATGTGCATGTGCCACAGCAGGGCTTCGGCATGTTCGGCATGATCGAGGGTCTGCCAGAATACCGCGAATTCATGCGTGCGCGTATGGGGGCCAGGATCCGCGACGACGGGGCCAGAAAACTGTATGTTTCACGATCCGCCCTGCCCCAACAACGCGGCGGCCTTCTGGGCGAAGAGCTGATCGAGGAATATCTTGCCGCCGAGGGGTACGAGATATTTCACCCCCAGAAGCACGATTTCGAAACCCAGTTGGCCGCCTACAAGTCGGCCGATTATATCATCTCGCCCGATGGCTCGCCCCTTCACATGGCGGCGCTGGTGGTCAAGCCGACCACGAAAATCGCCGTCATCGCCCGCCGCCCCAAGGTGGCCGAGCAGTTCGAGATCCAGTTTCGCGCCTTCTGCGGCATCGAAACCGTCACCATCGACGCCCTGAAATGCCACTGGATCCCGGAAAACAACGCGCGCCCCTCGCGGCTTTCATATGGCGAGCTTGATTTCGCCACCCTCTATGCGCAGCTGAAACAGGGCGGTCTGATTTCCGGCGCAACCCCGTGGCCCGGCATGACCGATGCCCGGCGCGCCGCCATAATGAGCGATCTTGAGGAACGCCAGAAAATCGGCTTCAAGCTGTATCAGCCCCCCGGCTGAGCGGCGGTCATGTTTCCCAGCCGTGCAGGCGGCAGGATTCAAGCAGCCGTTCACCGGCATCCCCGCGCCCGGCATTGATGCTGTTCAACTGAAGAAACCAGTAAAAGTATTTCGCGTAAGGCCTTCTTTTTACGGTGACTTCCCGGAATGCGGCGGCAACCCCGACATCCGTTATGTTTTCAAGAATGTGATGACAATCCGCCTGCCCGAACATGACAGCAGGTCGGTTGAACAACAGGCCGCGAAACGCCACGGCAGCGTCCGAGGTCACGACATAATCGACAGCTTTCAGCAGAGGGTCCAGCGCATCCAGGGTGATTTCAACGCGCGGATGCTGTTCAAGCTCTTCCAGTGCGGCAACTTCCTTGGCTGAATAGATCGCCGTCGCTTCTGGTCTGACGACAACCTTTCGATAGGGGTCGTGTGACAAGGTTTCCCGAACCATCTGGATCTGCGTTGCAGCATGGCCCGATTTGGCCTCCAGCAACGGCCCTTGCAGCGCCACAAGAACACGGTCACCGCCTTGGGGTGCGGCCAACTCGCCAGTCAGGCGCTTGCGCCAGTAGTTGTGGAATTTTCTGGCCACGGGGCCGTCTATCAGTTCGGGGTCGAATTTCTTTCCGGCAACGACATAGTCCTTGGGGTGCGCGGCAGCCTCGATGCGCCAGAATGGACGGATATATGCGGGCCTGACATCCAGGGCACGATCATGGGATGGCGGCCTGCGGTAAAACAGGCTGTAGCCGGTGAACTCCGCGGATTTTTCAAGCTCTTCCGGCGTGTCCGGGCGCAAATCAACCTTGAGGCCCGCGCCTGTCAGGCTGTGGATCACAATTCCAAAAAAGTTGTGTTTCCCTTCCTGCACTCGGCCCATGGTCTTTTCATCAAGGAAAATTCTGACACTGCGGGTTTGCGACATCCTGCCTCCGGTTTTTTGGGGTAGCCTATCCTTGCCCGACCCGCCTAACAAGCACGACGCGCTTGTTTCTCGTTCTGCGCACAGCCATATAGGATGCGATAGCGGAGGACTGCGAATGAGTGACAAATTCCCCGGATGGCATGGCACGACCATTATCGCCGTGCGCAAGAATGGCCAGGTTGCCGTTGTCGGTGATGGTCAGGTCAGCCTGGGCCAGACAGTCATCAAGGGCAGCGCGCGCAAGGTGCGGCGGATTTCACCGGGTGGTTTCGACGTGGTCTGCGGCTTTGCCGGCTCGACCGCCGACGCCTTTACCCTGCTGGAGCGCCTTGAGGCCAAGCTCGAGGCCTCGCCGGGCCAGCTGGCGCGCGCCAGTGTCGAACTGGCCAAGGACTGGCGCACCGACAAGTATCTGCGCAACCTCGAGGCCATGCTGATCGTGACCGACGGCAAGGATCTGCTGGTCATCACCGGCGCGGGTGATGTGCTGGAGCCCGAACATGACATCGCCGCCATCGGATCGGGCGGAAATTTCGCGCTGGCCGCGGCGCGCGCCATGATCGACACCGACCGCACAGCCGAAGAAATCGCCCGCCGCGCGCTGGAGATCGCCTCGGAAATCTGCGTCTATACCAATGGCAACGCAACAATCGAGGTGATCAATGGCTGACCTGACCGCCGACGACATCCGCGCGGCGGTCGCCGCCGGTGTGCTTTCCGAGGCCCAGGCCACCCGCCTGATCGCCATTGCCGAGGCCCGGCGCGGCTTCAGGTTGAACATGGGCGACGACGACGAACCATTTGAATTATTTAAGGGATTCTCGGAAATCTTCGTGACCGTTGGCCTTGCCCTGCTGACGGGCGGTTTCGTTGCGCTATCGATAGTGCTGGGCAATCCGTTCTCGGTACCCATTATCACGCTGGTTTTGTCATTTCTCTTTGCACGATATTTCACCCTCAAACGCCGCATGACCTTGCCAAGCGTCTTTCTTGCCACCAGTTTCGCAGCTTCGGCGCTATGGCTGATATCAAGCATTGTCGGCACATTCGACATGGCTGTGGCCAGCGATAACCTGTTGACCTTTCTTCTGACCGGGGCCGCGTTAGTCGGGTATTTTCTGGTTTATCGGGTTCCTTTCACCCTGTTTCTTGTTGGTCTTTGCGGTGTCGGCAGC
>WFQE01000268.1 GCA_015487165.1 Paracoccaceae bacterium
CGGCAATCTCGGGGTTGGCCAGCCCCTCGATATGGCGCAGCACCACCGCGACGCGCTGCCTTTCGGGCAGAACATCCAATGCCTTGTACAACGCGGCAACACGCTGGTCCAACTGCATGCGGCTGGCGGCGTCAGGGCCATCGTCGTGCGGTTCGGCAATTTCGTCCAGGCCCACGCTGCGACGCCGACGCAGGCGGTCCATGCACAGATTGCTGCACACACGATACAGCCAGGTGCTTGGCCGCGCCTCTCCCGCGCGCCAGTTGGCGGCATTTTTCCACAATCTCAACATGGCTTCCTGGGTCACATCCTCGGCCTCGGCCTGATCCTGCAACAATCTCATCGCCAGCCCATAGACAGGCGGGGAAAGCCGCGCGGTCAGGATCCGCGCGGCCCGCCCGTCACCTTGCGCGTAGAGACGCAGCAACACCTCGTCGCTTGTCTCGCCCTGCTGTTCTGGCGGCATTTCCATACTCTGATCGGCTAGCGGTTATTGCCGCCAAAGGCAAATGAGCGCGACTCAGTTTTCGGGCCTGGCCTTGGGGCCGCGTTGCTTGTGCGGCCTGGCTGCGGCGATTTCTTCCTTGGTCAGGGCGCCATCGCCATTGGCATCAAGCCGCGCGAACATCCTGTCGGCACCGGGGCCGGCAAAGGCCTCATCCAGGCTGATATAGCCGTCCGAATTCTTGTCGCGGTGGCCAAGCATCCGATCTACCCGGCGCTCGATCCGCGCCTTTGCACCCTTCATCATGGATGCAATCAGCTCGTCGCGCGACAGCTTGCCATCGCCATTGGTGTCTTTTTCCCGAAAGCGCGCCTCGCGGAATGCCTTGACCTCGTCAGGGGTCAGCCGGCCATCGCCATCGGTGTCGATGGCCTGAAAGTTCAGGCGCGGGGAATGACCTGCAGGGCCCCGTGAGCCCGGCTTTTCAGGGGATGCGACAGCGGTAAATGCAAGTGCCGTCAGGGCCGCCACCAGTCCGGTTGCAACAATGGGTTTCGTCATGCTTTCTACTCCTGTTGTGGGGAAGGTTTTTCGTCGTCCTTCAGGGCTTCTAACGGTTCAGCGCGCGGTTTCCGTCGCACAGGGATGCGAAAAACTTGCGCGACATCCCGCCGCAAGACGTCATGTCTGCTTTCAATTGCCGTAAAATCCCTTATTTCAACGGCCATGGCACACTCATTCCAACCCGAAATCGAGCTGGACCTCCCGCCCGAACGCCCGGTCAAGCCCGCAGTCATGCGCGGCCTGCGCCTGAAATGCCCCAATTGCGGATCGGGGCCGTTGATGCGCGGCTATCTGAAGGTGCGCGACCACTGCGCCGTCTGCGGGGAAGAGCTGCACCATCACCGCGCCGATGACGGGCCTGCCTATCTGACCATTCTGGTGACCGGCCATATCATCGCGCCGCTGATCTTCTGGGTATTCGCAACCTTCCGGCCAGATCCGCTGATCATGGCGATGGGTTTCACCATCGGGTTCGTGTCGGTCGCGCTGTTCCTGCTGCCGCGTTTCAAGGGCATGTTTGTCGGGCTGCAATGGGCCAAGCGGATGCACGGCTTTGGTCAGGACGACCTGCAGGACGGCAGCTGAAAACACGCTGCGTAAGATCGGCCCTGTCTGGACAAGGGCGGCTACTCCGGCCTATCAGGCCCTGAGTTTGATTTCACCAGAGGGCCCATGACCAACACCGCGATACGCAATGCCGCGACCGTCATCATGCTGCGCGACAAGGCCACGCGCCCGCGCATCCTGATGGGCCAGCGCGGGGCGCGGGCGGCCTTCATGCCCAACAAGTTCGTCTTTCCGGGTGGCGCGCTGGATGATGACGATTTCAAGGTGCCCCTTGCCGACCCCCTGCCCGAACAATGCATGACCCGGCTGCGAATGCATGCCGACCCGGCGCTGGCCGAGCCGCTGGTTCTGGCCGCCATCCGCGAGGTGTGGGAGGAAACCGGCCTCTTGCTGGGCCGGCCGGCACCCGATGCCGCAGCGATGGCTGACGACATGCCCTCCGAATGGCAGGGTTTTTTCCGCCAGGGCGTGCTGCCCAGCGGTGCGGGCATGCGCTTTGTCTTTCGCGCGATCACCCCGCCGGGCCGGCCGCGCCGCTTTGACGCGCGCTTCTTTCTGGTCGATGCCGACCGGATAAACGGCGACGCCGATGATTTCTCGCATGCCTGTGACGAGCTCAGCCATCTGCAATGGATCCCGCTGGACGAAGCCCGCGATTTCGACCTGCCCTTCATCACCGAGGTGGTATTGGCCGAGGTCCAGGCCAATCTGCGCGATCCCGACCGCAATGCCCGCGTGCCTTTCTTTTTCAACGAGGACGGGCGGTCGAATTTCCTGCGCCTGTAGGGGCGGAACGTGTCGCCCGTGATTGGGTTTTGATCTGCATCCAACCGCAGGGCAGGCGGCCGCCCGGGTGGGCGCATGCCCGGGCCGCAAGCGCCCCGCGCAAGGCTGATCGGGTGAATGCTGTGCCCAACAAATCGGCTGGCGCCCCGGTGGAAACCTCGCCAGATCACCCTGTCATAAAACCAGTTGACCCCCTAGAATAGGTCCAGAATCAGGGGGACAAATGGCCATCGACCCGGAAACCTTTTTTCTGGATCCCAATTTCCAGGGAACGCTGCAGAGCCAGATCCAGCAGATCGTGGCCGCTGCCATCCTGTCGGGCCGGTTCCGCCCAGGCGAAAAGATGCCGTCCTCGCGCCGTCTGGCACAGCATCTGGGCATTTCGCGCATCACCGTCACGCTGGCCTATACCGAGCTTGTGGCCGACGACTATCTGACGACCCGCGCGCGATCCGGCTATTACGTGTCGGAAACCGCGCCGGTGTCGCCCATCAGCGGCATTTCCAATGATGCCGGGCAGGATCGCGTTGACTGGGGCCAGGCCATCGCGCGCCGCTATTCCGGCGCCCGCCTTGTCGAGCGCCTGCCCGACTGGCGCAGCTATCCCTACCCCTTCATCTATGGCCAGGCCGACCCGAGCCTGTTCAACCAGTCCAGCTGGCGGCTGTGCGCGCATCAGGCGCTTGGGAAAAAGGAATTCGACAGCCTGACCACCGATTACGGCGAGCGCGACGACCCGGAACTGATCGACTTTATCTCGCGCCACACCCTGCCCCGGCGCGGCATCCTTGCGCGGCCGGAACAGATCCTCGTCACGCTGGGCGCACAGAATGCACTGTGGCTGGCGGTGCAGATCCTGCTGGGGCCGGGACGAAGCGCGGTGATCGAGGAACCCGGCTATCCGGGGCTGCGCGACATCCTGCGGCATGCGGGCTGTGCGCTGCAGGCGGTGCCGGTTGACGGTGCCGGCCTGCCGCCCGAACGCCTGCCGTCCGATCTGGACGTGGTCTTTACCACCCCCAGCCACCAATGCCCGACCACCGCCACCATGCCGATCGAACGCCGCCGCGCGCTGTTGAAACTGGCGCATGAACGCGATTTCCTGCTGGTCGAGGATGATTACGAATTCGAGATGAGCTTTCTGCACGCGCCCACGCCGGCGCTGAAATCGCTGGATGAGGACGGGCGCGTGATCTATGTGGGCTCGTTTTCCAAATCGCTGTTTCCGGGGCTGAGGCTGGGCTATCTGGTGGGTTCAGAACCTTTCATCCGCGAGGCCCGCGCCCTGCGCCACGCCATGCTGCGCCACCCGCCCGGCCATATCCAGCGCACCACCGCCTATTTTCTGGCCCGCGGCC
Organism: Paracoccaceae bacterium; assembly: GCA_015487165.1. GTDB lineage: Bacteria > Pseudomonadota > Alphaproteobacteria > Rhodobacterales > Rhodobacteraceae > UBA5972. The sequence continues at coordinate 3,721 of WFQE01000268.1, forward strand.
ATTATGACGCCATGATCAAGCAGATGCGCAACGCCTATGAACGCCGCCGCGCGGTGATGCAGGAGGCGCTGGAGCAGACCCCGATCGAGATTGCCGGCAGCGCCGCTTTCGGTGGCTCCAGCTTCTGGGTAAGGGCGCCCGAAGGCATCGACACCGCCGCGCTGGCCACGCGTCTGCGCGAACGCGGTGTGCTGATCCTGTCTCTTATACACATCTCCGAGC
>WFQE01000269.1 GCA_015487165.1 Paracoccaceae bacterium
AAGCGCAGCAGCCGCCCGCTGATCTCCTTGCGACGTTCGAGGACCTCCGGGTGTGCCCAGGCATGGGCCCAATGCATCCACACCTTCGTGTCCCTGTGTCGGCCAATGATCGCAAGACCGGCCAGGTCATCGAGGCCGCCGCCGTCGATGCCGATCGTCGCCACTTCGCACTCGTCGATGATGGCCTGCAAGGATACCGCCTTGTCGGCCGCCGCCGGCCAGTGGTCAGCACCGATCCACCTGTCGGCATGCAGCGCCATCCCGACCTCGACGTTGAGGTGCTGCGTTGCCCAGCCTATGATCTCTTCCTTGCCGTCGGCTTCGGCCCGCTTGTAGGCTTCGACCAGCCTCTCGAGCGTGATCGAACGCCCGAGGTTCGGCGTCACCAGGTGCCAGTAATCCGGGTCACGCCACAGCTGATCCTCACTGGTCTGGATTGCTTCCGGAAACTCATAGAGCACCGGCAGCAGCCGCACACCTTCCGTCACGCGCCCGTCCCTGACCGCCCTGGCATATTGCAGTTCGCTGCGAAACAACCCGGCAGGCGGGTGATCGCTCTGCGTGGTAATCATTACCAGCAGCGATTCCGGGAACGGGATCATGCCGCCCCGGATCTGGCGCATCACGTCCGGGGCATACGGTACGCTCCCCAGGATGTGGATTTCATCGATCAGGCAGAAGATCGGCTTGGCACCCGTCAGCACATCCATGCCGAAGGTGCGGACCATCAGCCTGGTCTTGGTGACCCGGTCCTCGATCGTCTTCTTGTGCGCCTGAACATGGAACCTCTTCACCAGGTACTCGTCTGCCTCGATCATCCCCCTGGCCTGCTCAAAGGCGACCTCGGAGATTTTCTGCGTCGGGCCGATGATCAGCATGTCGGCATGATGCCGGGTGTTCATCAGCATGAAGGTGAGCGCGATCGCGGCAGCACTCGTCGTCTTGGCGTTCTTCTTCGGCACCAGGACGAAGATTTCACCGACCTGACGGCGCTTGACTTTCGACGAGGTCTCCAACGACCCGAATGCGGCGCGAACGATGTCGCGCATCCATTCCCCCGCGGCCTCGGCCATGGCCGGCTTGCCCGGGACATCCGGCAGCTTCAGCCGGTCGAATATGGCTACCGCCTGCTCTGCCTGTTCATCTTCCAGGTCAAGATCGGCAATCGGTGTCTGACCGGCCTGGAGCTTCTCCCACCAGTCCGGGCAGGAAAGGTCGAGTGCCATCAGTGCTTGATTTCAGCCCCGGGCAGAATCTCGTCCCAGCCGCCGGACGGGCTCCTGGCCTCCTGCTTCAGCCTGTCCTTCTTCCCAAGCTTTTCAGGGGCGCGCTTCACGGTCTTGCCGGGCTTCATCTCCGGCGGCAGAAGCGCCAGCTCTTCCTGCTCGGCAATCTTGCGCAGCTCCTTCATGGCAGACACGTTGCCGGCCTCGGCCGCCTGGTCGAGCTGCAGCAGCACCTTCCCCTTCAGCTCCCGGATCGCGATTTTCCGGGCGCGGTCGAAAATGTGGAAATAATGCTTGTTCAGCGTCTTCGCCGTTATCCCGAGCTCTTCCGCAATCTGCTGCTTTGTCCAGTTTGCAACCAGTAATAGCCTGATTTTATTCTCATTTTCAGCGGTCGGCACATGCTCTGGCCTACCGCGCTCACCGAAGTTGCGCGGCATGGGATTACCGAAAAGGTCGAATTCTCGTGCCATCAGAAAAAAACCTGCGAATTAAAGGCCGGCGGGTCTAGGGCCATGAGGCTGCCAGAGTTTGACCTGCCCCCCCCTGTCAGGTGACCGCCCCTTGCTTCTCCATGCTCTGCTTGGTGCTGTCGTGCCACTGCTTGGTGACCGACTGCAGGTTGTCGAGATCCCAGAACAGATCCGGATCCCAGTGATGCGGAACGATGTGGTCGACCGCCGGACTGTTCCATGCCGGATAGCGACCAGCAAGAACAACGCCTGTCTGCCTGCAGGTCCATTGGTCACGCTCAAGCGCGGCCAGCCTCAACCTCTGCCACCGCGCCGTCTTGTACCAATTGGGACGGGCGCAGTCGCGCTGCTGAAGCCGCTCAGCTTCCGTCGTACGCGTGATTTGCAGCCGCATTGGCGCAACTGACAACCGCTGCGGCAAGGCCTTTAGTCGTCCCACGACGCCACATCGCTTTCATGATCTGGTTGCCGGGGCGGGACTCGAACCCGCGACTTGCTGGTTATGAGCCAGCCGAGCTGCCAACTGCTCTACCCGGACAAACGAAACGCCCGTGCGGGTTTCCGCCGGGCGCATCTGTAGATGATGCCAAGGAAGATGCATCTGGAGAGTTTAAGCGTCAACCCCTGAGCTTTGGAAAAGGCCCTAATAGCCCTGCATCCTATCCAGAATTCGTGCCAGCGCTGTACGTAAAGCTTCGCGTGCCTTCTGATTTACCGTCCACCCAAAGTGCTTCAACACCTCAGCCAATGTCATTTCATTCAGGCAAACCATGTCGACCAGTGCCCTGTCCGTAATGCAGCTACGTGCATTTGGTCCGCGCTTCGACGGACGAATGCGCCTGACTTCCAGCGCCATCCCATTGCCAATCCTCCTGCGAAGCGCAGCCAAACGGCGGCTGTCTGCAAGCACCGCATCCGAATAGGACCCGCCACCAGACGAACGCTGCGCAAGGCTTTCAAGCGATGAGCACCGTACACCAGCGCTGTCCAGGCGCTCGACAAGGGCCCGATAGTCCCGTCCTGCACTGACCTGGCCCGGCGTAAACGGCGGTGGCGCCTTCTTGCGCCTTGCCTGGCGCTCCATGACATCGAACGCATCGGCAACCTGAACGGCATCCCTGCCCTTGTAGCCGGTGCGCCTGGCGCGCTCTGTAGAGCCTCTAACCATCTCGAACGGCTGAAACACCTTGAACGGCCCACGCGCCGGCGCCACAGGTATCTCCGGGCCTGTACTGGGAGGCGGGGTAGCCTCAGCCTTGACCTGAGCCACAGCACGCTCTTCAGTCATAAGCTGCTCCATGCCTCCCTGATGGTCGAACACCGGGCCTTTTCGCTTACTGAATTCCATATATTGTGCCCTTTCCTGCTCGATATACACGTTCTTGTTTCGTTGATCTCAGCATCACGGCCCGAACGGCTTGAAACCAGATTTTCACGGCCCGAAAATGCACGAAACTCTCGTATCCGTTTGCTAATAGTTTCAATGGCTTGGAAGCAGGTTCACGGCCCGAACGGCCAGAACGGCCTGAAATTCCGGGGTAACGCGTATGAGAATCTTCTTCTTCATTTTCTCTTCCTCGCGCGCGCATACGCGAAGGTCTGATTTTCTGGCCGTTCGGGCCGTTCGGGCCGTAATATTGCGCATAAGCAACTGAAATCATTGAACACCCCACACCCCAACAAAGAGCCGTTTCAAGCCGTGAAAATCCGGTTTCAAGCCGTTCGGGCCGGGCGCGTTCAAACGATGCGGCAAGCCGCGGCCCGAACGCTCCGGTCCGAACGAACCTGACAATGGGGTACGGGGCCGCATCAGAACGCTTCCCGAGCAGAGGAACCGCCAGTCGATGTTGTGCCCTGGCGCGCCTGCAATCGATCTTCGAACTCTCTTGTCAGGCGGATGCCTCTATATCCTGTGGCGTCCCGCTTGCCCGGGATGTAGCTCTTGCCGGACCCCGGGTGCCGCCACCTCTGAGAGTGATTCTTGAGCGCGTTTGAAACAGTGCGCCCACCCCATCGAGTCTCGCCCTTGTCCTCGAGCCAGAAGTTGAACGCCTCGATCAGGTCTCGAGAGTAGAGGAAATCGTCCTCCAGACCGGTGACCTCCGTGCATTCGGTCAGGAAGCTGCCAACAGGGTCGCTGTCGCTGCGATACTCGGCCGTGGCCTCGAGCACGGCTTGAGGCTCCTGCAGTCCGCCCTCCAGGTAATCGAGGAGGCCCTGAACCATCCAGTTCAGGATACCGTCACGCTCTTCCCACAGCTTCTCACCCAGCTCTGGGTCGCGATCCTTCTCCGGGATCTGCACGTCGAACGGCGCCAGAAGCACACGCCGCCAGATGCCATCATCCGTACCGCGGATGTCCGGCTTGTGGTTGCCGCTGAT
>WFQE01000270.1 GCA_015487165.1 Paracoccaceae bacterium
AAGGTCACATATACCGCCAGCGCAAGTTTCGCCGAAAATGGGTTCATCCTGAATATTGTTCCTGCTCGTTTTTCGTTTTGCGTGATCCTAACCCGAATCTCGCACCCGAAAAAGAGCATGATACACCCGCCGGCGCAGACCCGCCTATGCGCCCCTGCGCCGCTTTTCCAGCTTGCGCTGTTTCGCCTGCTTTTTCTTGCGTGCCGCCAGTTTGCGCGCAGCGCCGCGTGACTGCCCGCCGCCCTTGGGCCGTGGCAGGGGCTTGCCGCCCACGGTCAGCAGTTCGAACATCAGCCCGCCGGTGACAGGCACCGCTTCGGCCAGACGCACCGTCACGCGCTGGCCCAGCTTCAGCACCATGCGCGAGCTTTCGCCCGTCAGCGTCTGCGCATCCGCGTCATGGCGGAAATATTCGCGCCCCAGCGTGGAAATCGGGATCAGCCCGTCAGCCCCGGTTTCATCAAGGCGCACGAACAGGCCGAAACGCGCGATGCCCGATATCTTGCCCGGAAATTCGTTGCCGACACGCTCGGCCAGATAGGCGGCCAGATAGCGGTCGTTGGTGTCGCGCTCGGCCATCATCGAGCGCCGCTCGGCCTGCGAGATCAGCTCGCCGGTTTCTTCCAGGCGTTCGATGTCATCAGGCGACAGCCCGTCCTTGCCCCAGCCATGGGCGGTGACCAGCGCGCGGTGCGTGATGAGGTCGGCATAACGCCGGATGGGCGATGTGAAATGCGCGTAGCGCCGCAGGTTCAGCCCGAAATGGCCAAAATTCTGCGGGGCGTAATAGGCCTGCGTCATCGAGCGCAATACCGAAATATTGATGATCTCGGCATTCGCCGTGTTGGCAGCAGCATCCAGCAGCTTGTTCAGATGCTGCGTTTTCAGCACCTGCCCCTTGGGCAGTACCAGCCCCGCCGCTTGCGCCACCTCTTGCAGACTGTCCAGCTTTTCCGGGCTGGGTTCCTCGTGCACGCGATACAGGAACGGGATGCGTTTTTTCTCAAGGGTTTCGGCGGCGGCCACATTGGCCATGATCATGAATTCCTCGACCAGACGGTGCGCATCCAGCCTTTCACGGAAATCGACGGAAACGACCTTGCCCTCGGGCGACAGCTCGATCTTGCGTTCGGGCAGATCCAGATGCAGCGGCTGTCGGCGTTCGCGCGCCTTTGCAGCAGCACGATAGGCGGCAAAGAGCGGCCGGATCACGCTTTCCAGCAGCGGCGCGGTCTTTTCGTCCGGTGTGCCGTCTTCGGCGGCCTGCGCCTGGTGATAGGTCAGCGACGCGGCCGAGCGCATCATGGCGCGCACAAAGCGGTGGTGGATGCGGTTGCCGGCAGAATCCAGAACCATGCGCACGGCGATGCAGGGGCGCAAATCCCCCTCGTGCAGCGAACACAGATCGCCCGACAGGCGGTCGGGCAGCATCGGCACCACGCGGTCGGGGAAATAGGTGGAATTGCCCCTTTTGCGCGCCTCGCGATCCAGCACCGAGCCGGGCGTCACGTAATGCGCCACATCGGCAATGGCGACCCAGACGACAAAGCCGCCCTCATTTTTCGGGTCGTCATCCGGGGCGGCACAGATCGCATCATCATGGTCGCGCGCATCCGCCGGGTCGATGGTGATCAGCGGCAGATCAGTCAGATCCTTGCGGCCCTTTTTTGTCGCGGGTTTTGCCAGCTCGGCCTCGGCCAGTACCTCGTCGGGAAAGGCATCGGGGATGCCGTGGGCATGAATGGCATAAAGCGACACCGCCCTTGGCGCCATCGGATCGCCCAGCACCTCGACCACGCGGGCGCGCGGCAGGCCCATGCGGGTTTTCGGGCCGGTCTGTTCGGCCTCGACCAGCTCGCCGTCCCTTGCGCCGCCCTCGGCACCGTCGGGCACGATCCATTCGGTGCTGGCCTTCTTGTCGATGGGCATGATCCGCCCACCTTCCGAGGCGTCGCGGTAAAGGCCCAGGATCTTTTGCGGCCCCGTACCGATCTTGCGGATCAATCGCCCCTCATAGGCGTGATCCTCGTCCTTGACCGGCGAAAGCCGCGCAAGCACGCGATCGCCCTTGCCCAGCGCGGGGTCGCCCTTTTTCGCCACCATCAGAATGCGCGGCGGCTTGCCCTCGCCTTCCCAGCCGGCGGGTTCGCCGTACAGGTCGCCGTTTTTGTCGGGGCCGGTCACGGCAAGCACCGTCACGGGCGGCAGGGTGGTGCCGTCGTGATAGGTGCGGCGGTGCTTTTCAAGGATGCCCTCGTCCTGCAATTCCCTGAGCATCTTCTTGAGGTCGATCCGCGCCGCCCCCTTGATGCCAAAGGCGCGGGCGATGTCGCGTTTGGATGTCTTGCCGGGGTTTTCTTTCAGCCAGGCAATCAGCGCGGCTTTGGTTGGAAGCTTGTTCATATCCGCCCCTTAGCACGCGTCTGCAAAGGCGTCATGCCGAAAAGCCCCTTCTTCTTTGCCCAAATACTCCGGGGGTGCGGGGGCCGGCCCCCGCAAGGCACATTATCAAAGATCTTCGACCGTATCGACATCTCGCAAGCTGTCCACCATCGCCAGCCGCATGTGCTGCATGTTTCTCAGGGTGTCTGCCAGCGCATGTTCACTTGACCAGCGCACATTGTCGAACATCCCGATCTGAAAAGGCCCCTTGAGCCCGACCAGCCAATAGCCGCCATCCTCGGCAGGGCCGAATACCGCGTCATGGTTGCCCAACGCAGCGAAGGCCCGCACGACATGGCCGCAGGTGATACCGGGAATGTCGCTGCCGATAATGGCAAGCGGTGCCTTGCGAGGGCGTGCAAGGATCCGCCCCATGCGTAGCCCCAGATCGCCCGCGCCCTGCGGGATACGGGCTATACCCGCCGGCCATACGCGGCTGGCCTGAGCTTCCCGATCAGGGGTAATCGCAAGAGTCGTGCGCCAACGCGGATCGCGTGCCAGCGTACGGATGATCTGCCGGCTTTGGTGGCGATACCACCATGCAGCCCGCACCATACCCATGTCACGGCCCAGGCGCGTCTTGACCTGGCCGGGCCGTGGTTCCCTGACCATGATGACAAGCTCAGGCCTGTGCAAAATAGCCCCTGATGATGCGCAGATAGATTTCCTTCAACTGCCGTATCTGTTCAACCGGCACGCATTCATCCACCTGGTGCATGGTTTTGCCGACCAGCCCGAATTCGACAACCGGGCAATGATCCTTGACGAACCGCGCATCCGAGGTGCCGCCTGATGTCGAAAGCACGGGCGTAATGCCGGTTTCGGCCTCGACCGCCTGTGCCACCAGATCGGAAAATTTCCCCGGCGCGGTGACAAAGCTTTCGCCCGACACCTTGATCGACATTTGGACATCGACCCCGAATTCGCCCTTGATGCGCTCGATCTCGTCCTTCAGCCACGCGCCCAGGCTGGTCGAGCTGTGGGCGTCATTGAACCGGATATTCACCGTCGCCCTGCATTGGGCCGGAATCACATTCGTTGCCGGGTTGCCGGTATCGATGGTGGTGATCGCCAGGGTCGAGGCATCGAAATGTGTCGTCCCTTCATCCAGCTGCCGGCTGGCCAGCCGATCCATCAGCCGGGCCATGGCGGGCAGCGGGTTCAGCGCGCGGTGTGGATAGGCCGAATGCCCCTGCTTGCCGCTGAGCGTGAAAAACGCGGTCATGGAGCCACGCCGCCCGATCTTGATCATTTCGCCCATGCGTTCGGGGCAGGTTGGTTCGCCCACAAGGCAGTGATCCATGCGCTCGCCCTGCGCATCCATCCAGTCCAGAATCGCGACGGTGCCGTCCACGCCGTCGCCTTCTTCGTCGCCGGTGATGGCCAGCACGATCGACCCGTTGGGTGGTGTCTGCGCGACGAAATCCAGCGCCGCTGCGGCAAAGGCGGCGACGCCCGATTTCATGTCGGTCGCACCGCGCCCATACATCACGCCATCCACGATCTCGGCACCAAAGGGGTCATGTTCCCAGGCCCCCGCATCACCCACAGGCACGACATCGGTATGCCCGTTGAACCCCAGAACCGGCCCGTGCGAGCCCCAGCGGGCGTAAAGATTGGCAATGCCGTTGCGATCGACGCGCCGGCAGGTGAACCCCCCGCCTTCCAGCAGTTCGGCCAGCAATTCCAGCGCCCCGCCCTCTTCGGGTGTGACCGAGGGGCAGCGGATCAGGCGGGCGGTCAGGTCAACGGGGTCGGTCATTCTAGGTTCCGGTGTTCGGGTTGGTTCATTCGGCAAGGTTATTGTTCAGCCACAGTCGGGCGCAAGCGGCAATTCAGCCCACCTCAAGCCCCAGCAGGTCAATGACGATCTCGCCGACCTCTTCGGGGGCGCCGGCCAGCGCGTCGGCCTCGGCCAGGCGCAGCTCGTCCGGCTCGCCATAGCCCCAAAGAACGCCAAGGCTGGGGATGTCGTTGTTCTGCGCGCCCAGCACGTCATGGCGCCGATCCCCGATCATGACCGAGCCATGCGGATCGGCCCCGGTTTCGGCCAGCGCATGCGCCAGCAGGCTGGTCTTGTCTGCACGGGTGCCGTCAAGTTCAGACCCGAACAGACCATCGACATAGTGGCTGATGCCGAAATGTTCGATGATGGTCTGTGCATAGCTGTGCGGCTTGGACGTTGCCACATACAGGGGCAGGCCCGTTTCGCGCAGATCCATCAGCATCTCGCCGATACCGTCATAGACATCGGCCTCATACAGCCCGACATCGGTAAAGCGTTCGCGATACAGGTCGATGGCGGCCTGAACATCCCCATGCGGGCCAAGCAGCGTCGGCAGGCTTTCCCACAAAGGCGGGCCGATGCACCAGGTCAGATCATTCATCGAAGGCACATCTGCCCCCAATTCGCGCAACGCATGCTGAATCGAACGCGTGATCCCCTCTTTCGGGTCGATCAAGGTGCCGTCAAGGTCTATGAAAATGGCGGGCATGGCTGGCTTTCCTGTTGCTGTGCGCACAGTCTCTACCCTGTGAGCCCAAGTGACGCCAGACAGGGGCCGGAAATTTCCCGTGATTGATGATCTGCATATTGGAAGCGGCCCCGAAAGGCCGCTTTCATGCATCATCATGTGTTGCCGGTTACTTGACTGTCAGGATCGTCCACATGCCCGAGGCATAATGGCCCGGCACGTTGCAATACAGCGCATAGGTTCCCGGTTTCAGGGTTACGGTCAGGCTGGCAGATTCGCCGGGTTCAAGTTCGGCAATCTCGCCGATATTCATGCCAGGCTTGTTCTCATCGACCCGGCCGGTGCTTTCCTTGTAGGGAAGGCCCTTGTCGGGGTCTGCAAGGATGGCAATGACCATCTCGTGCTCGAGATCCTTCGAGGAATTGATGGCATTGAACGTGATCTCGCCGGCCGGAACCGTGGCTTGCGAAATCTTGATCCCCATCGGGGCCTTGGACAGGTCGGGATGGTCCTTGATGCGCATGTTGTCAACCATGGTCATGTCAGCACCAGCATCCCAGAGGTCAACTGAAATAACGGTACCGGCACTGGCCGGGGCAACGAGGGTCATGGCCGCCAGGCCAATGGCCGTAAGCAATGCAAACAGGCGTTTCATTTTCTTGACTCCTTCGTTTCCGTTTCAGGGATCGAAGGGATATCCGGGGACACCCCTTCCCCTAAACAAAGGATTCACCTTTCGGCCTTGCGGTTCCTTGACCCAAGTCAAAGATTCCGCAATCTGAGGGCGATCCGCGAATATGTCGCAGGTGCCAATGCGTTCATTCGACAAGATGGCGTCGAGGATCTCAGGCCTTTTTCATAAACGCTGTCTTCAACACGATCGTCGCCTTGCCGATGCGGCATTCAATCTGTTCCGGGTTGCCGGTCAGGCGGATATTCTTGATCTGGCTACCGCGTTTCAGCGTCTTGGACATGCCTTTGACCTTGAGGTCCTTGATGACCATCACCGTGTCGCCATCATTCAGTTCATTGCCGTTGGAATCACGGGTGGTCATTTCTTGTCATCCTCGAAAAATGGGGTCATCTGCGCCACGATGACGGCGTTTTCCTTTAGCGCGCGCGCCATCAGGGCGCGTTCTTCATCCGATATGTCGTGGCCTTCGGCCTCGCGTTCATCCAATGCACCGTATCCGGTCACATCCAGCGGTGCCAGATCGGCCTGTTTCAGCACCGCCACGGTTTCGCGCACGGCCTCGGCCTCGTCCACGCCGCTGGCATAGCACATCAGCGCAGCGCCGGTTGCGCCCCTGGGCAGCCCGTCGCCCGGATTGCGCCCCAGCTCGACCAGCAGGGTATAAACCTTCTGCCGGCGTTTGGTCTGCGGCTGTTCGCGCCCGCCGCTCATATCCGGCTGGCCGCCAGTTTCACGCCCAGCGCGATCAGCAGCGCGCCCAGCGTCCGGTCCAGCCACAGGCCAAAGGCAGGCCGCGTGCGCAGGCCACGCATCACCCTGTCGCCGGCCAGAACCAAGGGCGGCTCGATCAGGCCCGCGACGACGATGATCATCACGCCATGCAGCGCCAGTTGCACCGGAACGGGGCCCGCGCCGATGACGACGAATTGCGGCAGAAAGGCCAGCATGAAGATCGCCACCTTGGGGTTCAGCAGGTTGACCAGCATCCCCTGGCGAAAGGTCGGCCAGAAATCGGGCGCGCCCGAAACATGCCCGACAAACCCGCCCCCGCCCGAGCGCAGGGCCTTGATCCCCAGCCAGATCAGATAGGCTGCACCGATCCACTTGATGGCCGAAAAGGCGAGCGCCGAACCGACCAGGATCGCCGACAGCCCCAACGCCGCGGCCAGCACGTGGCCGAGCGTGCCCGCCCACACCCCCAGCA
>WFQE01000271.1 GCA_015487165.1 Paracoccaceae bacterium
CTACGAGACCGTCGAAGCGCTGCAGGCTGATCTCGACACATGGCTCGTCCACTACAACACTGAGCGACCGCATCTGGGTTACCGAAACATGGGCCGCAGACCCATCGAAACCGTCATGTCTTTTGTTCGGCAAGAAGGTTAAGAATACAAATTACACCATCCGGGGGGACACTGCTACCCCTCGGCATCATCCCAACCGGCCGCAATACCAACAAAGCCACTTTGGAAATAAATCCCTCGTTCACCCATGATCAGATCCCTTTTCTTCCATGATAAACTGCCGGAAAAAGAAATGGTTTCGCACTCGGTGGCGCAGCCATTCATTCTGAGTATGCAAGTAGTGGCTGGTCATACTTATAGGCGCCACGACACCAAAAATTAACACAACCGCCCCGAGACCCATCAGGACGTTGAACACGATTTCAAGAATGTTTTGCGCGCCTATCGGAAACAGCTCTGCCCTGGCGCCTGCCCAAATACAGAAAGCACCAGCAACCAGCCCGCCCCCAATCAAAGCAAAGCATCTGACCCGTTTTTTGGTAAAGAATACCTCACTCATCGGAGCCTCCACAATAATTCCGGTCGCCTCTCCTCATCTTCGTCATGCTGCCGCCCTCCGCGGCGGAGCAGGCAGGTTAGCGGCCCCTGGCTCAACCACCCGGAACCCATCTCCGTTCCAGCCAAAGCTCACCTGCGCCGGAGCATTCACCTCCACCCCGTTGCCGTTCAGGTCGAGGATGACGGGCAGGCTCGGCGTGATGCCGTTGGGGCCGATACCCATCCCCAAGCCGCCGGAGTTATGCGCGCCGCCCGCAGCACCCGCGCCAACCGCCGCCTCCGGCCCCTCGACATCGTTCACACCGCGATCCGAATATCCGGTCGGGGAAGCAAGCGAATAGTTCGGTTCCGTTCCGCGCCCACCACCTCCTTGTCCGGTTGTCGAAGACGCACCACCACCGGAACCATACCGGTCCGGCTCACCGCCCCGCCAGCTGTTGTCGTTGCCAGAGCCGGAACTGCTGGATATCTGATTGCTGGACGCCCCTCCCAGCAACCCAAGCTTCTGCTCTCGCGCGATTTGATCAAGTGCATTCAGTTCCCGGCCAACGTTGATGTTGTCCGGCGAATAGACGTTGCCACGCAGCCCGTCGTACCGTGTGCCTGTTGGTGCATTTGCAGAATTGCTCAGCGGAACCACGGAATGCACGGCAATGCTTTCACCAGTTGCCGAATCGGTCCAGGAAACCGTGTCCACCGCGTAGGAGACATCCTTGTAGGGGGCGATTTCCATGGATTCCGTGGACTTCGTCAAACCCAAGGGTGACGCCAATCCTCCCATCCACGGGTAGGAAGGGGCGGGGTTCGAAACCAATGGGCCGGTTGGTGTTGGTGTCCCGTTAACTATTCTATCCACTGCCCATTGGACCTTATCTTCCCCATAATAAGCTCCGGCGACTCCCCCGATAATAGCGCTTAACCCAATCGTAAGTGGATTTGCCGTAACCAATCCCGCGGTCCCGCCAGCTACGAATCCTCCTATAATTCCGCCCCCAACTGCGCCGCCGATACCTGCAGTCTGAACAACCACATCACCAGTTGTGCCATTTCGGTATGCGTCGATGACGTCCACGCTACCAATTACGACAGTTGTTACCGGCCCTCCCAGCTTCCCGACGGCCTTTATTCCAAGCTTTTCCACCGCGACAAATTTTGCCGTGACAACAGAATTTACCGCAATGGACGTTGATACTGGCAGGCCAAAATTAGGATAACTGTCGCTATTTGCGCTTTCGTTTAGGTATTTCTCACCCGCCATACTTCCCTCCATACTGACATGCGGCCTTCACCATTCCCACCAACGTTAAAAAAACGGTCATTCCAAAAAACCAGGCTGCAGCACCTCCCAATGCCGGAAATATTGGCCAAAACAGTATCAGCGCAAAGCCCGGCCAGCGCGGGTCATAGGTTTCCGGAACGTCAATAAATGCTATCGCCATCAATATTGTCGAAGTTGATACACCAAACAAAATCGCCAGGAGCGTATCTTTTGAAACGCGCCTGCATTTCCGTGGCGCTGCAACAGTCCTCCAATATCCGAAAGAAAAACCTGTCACTGTTACCGGAACAGAGACTAAAACGCTCAACACTGTTGCAGAATATGCAAGGTAAGAATCAAAATCGTTGTCCAAAAGAAAAGAAAGTCTTTCGTTTAAGATCGGAAGGTAAGAGTCAAGATTGGCCGCAACAACTTCCAAATCCGGAAGAAACCACAGTGCGTATGCAGCTGAGATTGCAATAGCAAGTGATATCAAAGAAAATGCATTACTGAATTTCCGATAATCTTTCGTTTCTTCGGGGTGCGCTGGAGAGGCGGCCCGGAGCCTCTCTGCGAATGTTTTTTTCTCAGTCAATTTCGCCCCCAAAACAATCGCCGCGCAATCCCTTGCAATGTATTCTTAACCTTCTTGCCGAACAAAAGACATGACGGTTTCGATGGGTCTGCGGCCCATGTTTCTGTATCCCGGATGCGGTCGTTCGGTGTTGTAATACACCAACCATGCGTCGAGGTCGGCCTGCAGCGCTTCGACGCTGTCGTGAGACAGGTCTCGCGCATCTTCACCCGGAAGAACTCGTCCAGCACGGTGCGGTTGAAACGCTCGACGAAGCCGTTGGTCTTCGGTGATCTGACCCTGGTGCGCCTGTGCTCGAGGTCGCCCAGCTCGAGGTAGAGCTCGTAAGGATGCTTCTCGTTTCCCTCCGCGTCCGCGGCGCGCATCGCATCCCATTTTCTTCCGACCAGTCCCCAGAAAATCAGCGGGGCGAGAGTCGCAAAAAAAGCCTTTGTAACCGGCGTCAGCGGGTGAAAGCCGTTGAGCGGACCGGCAAACAGGATCATCTGGGGCAGTCGGCTCAACTCGAAAACGAAACCAAAGGCGGGGATCGTCAGCATGGCCAGCACCATCGCCCAACGTTGCCGCCGGGTGAGACATGTCACCAGCCGCCCCGCCCTGAGAGAAACGATTGCCCAGACCACCAGCGTGAAAAACGTGTAGGGAACATAGATGATGACCCAGCTGCCAATGCCGAAAATCCGGCGGATCACCACCCATGTGTCGCTGATCCCCGAAACGGTGCCATACATGCCGTCATAGGCGAAAATTCCGGCATAGTTTTGGTCGCTCAACCAGATGGCAAGGCTGGCGATGATGTCTCCCCCGAGCACATCGCTTGTCAGGATGGTCAGAGCGAGTATACCCAGAGGGTGATACAGGAAAAATCTTTTCAGCCGGTTTCTCATCTTAAATCTCTTGTCGACGCAAGAACAGCGATCCTGCAAGACATGGTCGCGGTTCTTGCCGCAAGCCACGGTACCTTGAACGGAAACCGACGGCCAACGCGGCCGCAAGCGCCCCGGCAAAGGCCAACACTGAAACCCGGATCACTCGTCCCCCGCCCTCATGCGCAATCACCCCGGCAGAAACATTCTTGGGGGCGAGTATGAACAAGCACAAGGGATGGCCGTCAACAGGCTTTTCTCCTTCCGCGCGAGCAGCCGACATGAGAGTTCGATGACCACGTCGATGAGGCGCTTCATGTTCAGGAAAGCCCGCTCAGCCGCGTGCCTGAACTTTTCCTCGAAAAACACCGCCTGTGAAAACCGGCTTCCGCCGGCGCTTGCAAGATCGGTTGCCTCACCCTCCGCCCACTGGGCAAAGGCCAGTTCCCCGGCTTGGTCGATCTTTCCATCCCCGATCCCGCGAGAACCATCGGCGTTAAGGTCGATGACAAGGAACCCGTCCTCCGGCGCGGCCCAGGCCGTCTGCTCGCGGAACCCGTCACCGTCAAGATCAAACGCCGCCTGCGTGCCGAAACTCACCTCCACCCCGTCGCCGTCGAGGTCGAGGATGACGGGTAGGCTCGGCGTGATGCCGTTGGGGCCGATACCCATCCCCAAGCCGCCGGAGTTCTGCGCGCCGCCCGCAGCACCCGCGCCAACCGCCGCCTCCGGCCCCTCGACATCGTTGACGCCGCGATCCGAATATCCGTGACCTGCTCTCCAAAGAGTCCACACTACAGGTTAGCTCTGTTCGAGTTCTGGTCCATAATGGACCGGTTAGCATATTCCCATGGCGTCAGCCCACCCAGGCTCGAATGGGGGCGGTTCCGGTTGTAGTCGTCGTGCCAAGCGTGAACCAGATGGCGGGCATGGTGCAGGGTATCGAACAGGTTCTTGTTAAGGCTCTCGTCGCGCATCCGGCCATTGAAGCTTTCCACATGACCATTCTGCATGGGCTTTCCCGGAGCGATGTAGTGTCCTTCGACCTTGCGGCTCTCCTGCCATCTGAGGATGGCATTCGAGGTCGGGCGGAATGCTTTGCGCTTCGGTCCCGTCTATCGTTTCTCACGTTTCTCCATAGCCTGTCAGGGCGCGGGCGCTTCCATCTCTGTGGTCGGCGCGGGGCTCATGCAGGCCTCCAGCCGAGCAAAGCTGGCAGCCGTGCCGTCAGGCTCATCCTCGGCAAAGAAGGCATCCAGTTTCGGCCAAGCCTCGATGGCCGCGTCGATCTCGGGGTCGGAGCCCGCCGCATAGAGGCCGGCGCGAATCATCAGCTCGTTCCGCTCGTAGGTCCCGAGGCGTTGCCGGGCCTTGGCGATCAGGGCGTTTTCGGCCCCGCTGGCCGCATGGGGCAGGGCGCGCGAGACGGAGCGCAGCACGTCGATCGCCGGGAAGCGGCCGCGCTCGGCAATCTCGCGGCTGAGCACCACATGGCCGTCGAGCACCCCCCGCAGGATGTCGGCCACCGGCTCTTCCATGTCCGAGCCGGCGACCAGCACGTTGAACAGGGCGGTGATGTCGCCGGCCCCGGCGCCCGGCCCGGCCCTTTCGCACAGCGCGCTGATCAGATGTGCGGTGGAAGGGGGATAGCCGCGCATGGTGGCGGGCTCCCCCGCTGCCAGCGCCACCTCACGGTGAGCATCGGCAAAACGGGTGATCGAATCGGCGATGAACAGCACATGGTGCCCTTCGTCGCGGAAATGCTCGGCCACGGCCATGGCCGCCCAGGCGCAGCGCCGCCGGGTGATCGCGGACTGATCCGAGGTCGCGGCCACCACCACGGCCCGGCGCATGCCTTCGGGCCCGAGGATACGCTCCACAAATTCCCGCACTTCGCGGCCTCGTTCCCCGATCATGGCAAGCACCACCACATCGGCCTGCAACCTGAGCGCCAGCTTGCCCATCAGGGTGGATTTGCCCACGCCAGATCCCGCGAAAATCCCGATGCGCTGGCCGCGGACGATCGGCAGCAGGGTGTTGAACACCGCAAGCCCGGTTTCCAGCCTGCGCCCCAGCCCGCGCCTTTCCGTGGCGCTTGGCGGGGGCGCGCGC
>WFQE01000272.1 GCA_015487165.1 Paracoccaceae bacterium
CACCGAAACCCCCGAGGATTACCGCGCGACCCTGCTGTATGCGAAAAACAAGGGGATGAAGCTGCTTTGCACCAACCCCGACCAGTTCGTGGACAAGGGCGATCACCGTATCTATTGCGCTGGCGCCATCGCGCGCGCCTACGAGGAAATGGGGGGCGTTTCCCTGTATTTTGGCAAGCCCTATCCGCCGATCTATGACCTGGCGCGCCAGCGGCTTGATGCCATCACTGACGTCGAAGACAGCGAAATCATCTGCATTGGCGACGGGATCAACACCGATATCAGGGGCGCCATGGCAGAAGATCTGGACAGCCTGTTCATCACCGGCGGTCTGGCCGCCGAAGAAACCCGCACCGCGCCCGACGAGGCTGCACAGCCCGACACGGCGCGGCTCAAGGAATTTCTCGACAACGCGCAGCTTTCGCCGCAATACGCGATGGGGCACCTGCGCTGACACATGATTTTCAAGGGATCAACAGATGACTGACAGCGAAATCGGCACGATCTTTCTGGAAGACCTTGAGGTGGGGCTGTCGCGCTCGCTTTCCAAGGTGATGGGGGATGCCGAAATCAACGCCTTTGCCGAGATCAGCGAAGACCGCAACCCGCTGCATCTGGACGACGACTATGCCGCCGGCACCATGTTCAAGGGGCGCATTGCCCACGGGATGCTGTCCTCGGCCCTGTTTTCGGCCATCATCGGCGAACGCCTTCCCGGCCACGGCACGATCTATCTCAGTCAGAACCTGCGCTTTACGGCACCTGTCAAGCCGGGCGATCTTGTCACAGCGACCGTAACGGTAACCGAAATCAACCTTGCAAAGGCGCGCGTTGGCCTTGAATGTATCGCCAGCGTCGGGGAAACCGTGGTCATCAAGGGCGATGCCCTGGTGCTGGCCCCGCGCCGCGGCTGAAGCTGGAAGAAAGGGGCAGTCATGCGGATCATTCGCGACTATCAGTTCGTCAGCCCCGAGGACCGGGGCGCCTCTGCCGCCATCGGAAATTTCGACGGCGTGCATCGGGGCCACCAGGCGGTGATAGATCTTGCCAGAAAGCAGGCGCAGGAGCTGGGTGCGCCCCTTGGCATCGTCACATTCGAGCCGCACCCACGCGAATATTTCGCCCCCGACGCCCCGCCCTTTCGCCTGATGAATGCCCGAACACGCGCGAACCGGCTTGAAAAGCTGGGCGTCGACAAACTGTACGAGCTGAACTTCAACGCAACGCTGTCAAACCTGACGGCCGAGGAATTTGCCCGCGACGTGCTGCACAAGGGGCTGGGCCTGAAACATGTCGTCGTGGGCGAGGATTTCAATTTTGGCAAGGGCCGGCAAGGCAATGCGCAGATGCTTGCAGAAATGGGCGCCGATCTGGGCTTTGGCGTCACCATCGCCCCGCTGGTCGCCGACGCCAAGGGCGAGTTTTCCTCGACCGCCATCCGCAAGGCCCTGTCCGAAGGCCGCCCCGAGGATGCCGCGCGCATGCTTGGCCACTGGCACCGGATCGACGGCACCGTCGTCGGCGGCGACCAGCGCGGCCGCGATCTGGGATACCCCACGGCAAACCTGCTGATCGACGGGCTGCACCCGCCGAAATTCGGCATCTATGCGGTTTTCGTCGATGTTCTGGAAGGCCCGTTCAAGGGGTCGTATCAGGGGGCCGCCTCGATCGGGTTCCGACCGACCTTTGGCGGCGACTTCCCCAATCTGGAAACATATATCTTCGACTTTTCGGGCGACCTTTACGGCACCGAAATCTCGGTCGCGCTGGTCTCGTATCTGCGGCCCGAGGTGAAATTCGCCGATATCGAGGCGCTGAAACGCCAGATCGAGGATGACTGCCGCCGCTGCCGCGAAATCCTTGCCAATCCGCCCCAACCATGACCGGGCTGCGCAAGAAATTCTGGGAACGCTTCCCGCTCGAGGATCTCACCCCCGATGAATGGGAGGCCCTTTGCGACAATTGCGGCCGCTGCTGCCTGCGCAAGCTGGAAGATGCCGACACGGGCGAGGTCGAATATACCAATGTCGTCTGCCGCCTGTTCGATGCCGAAAACTGCACCTGCGGGCAATATGCGCTGCGCAAGCAACTGGTGCCCGACTGCGTGATCCTGACCCCTGAAAACCTTGAACGCATCGCCTACTGGATGCCCGCCACATGCGCCTATCGCCTGCTGCACGAGGGCCGGCCCCTGTTTGACTGGCACCCGCTGGTCTCGGGCCGTCCCGAATCCGTGCGCGAGGCCGGGATTTCCATGCATAACCGCGTGGTACATGAATTCGAGGTCGAGGAAGAGGATCTCGAACACTATATCGTTCAGGAGTTGCACTGAAATGTTCTTTGCGTCCGACAATGCCGGCCCCGTCCACCCGCGTGTAATGCAGGCGCTGATCAAAGCCAACGACGGCTATGCCTCGCCCTATGGCGACGACGAAATAACCGCCCGTGTACGCGATCGTATCCGCGAGATCTTCGAGGCTCCCGAGGCGGCGGTCTATCTGGTGGGCACGGGCACCGCGGCCAATTCATTGGCGCTGTCGCTGTTTGCCAAACCGTGGGAAGCAATCTTTTGCCACCACGAGGCCCATGTCCAGGAAGACGAATGCGGCGCGCCCGAATTCTTTACCGGCGGCAGCAAGCTGTCGCTGCTTGACGGCCCCTCGG
>WFQE01000273.1 GCA_015487165.1 Paracoccaceae bacterium
CCCGAATACACAACGATGTGGCAACGGAATTTCGCGAAGCGCTGAACCAGGTTCACCAGATCGCGCGCCTGCGACTAGAGGCGCTGGACGACGAGCTTACCGCCTGAGCGTGAACGCGTCCGAAAAACCTGCGCCATGGGCCGCTTTCAGCGCCCTGGCAAGGCTGGCGGCATCGGTAAACGGCCCAAGCATCACGATATCATAGCTTTTGCCACCACGGCGCAGGGGTTTTGACAGTACCGGCATCCCGGCCGAGCGGAACCGCGCAAGCGTGCGCTTGGCGTTGGCCGGAACCCCAAAGGTGGCCACTTGCACCAGAACGCCCCGCTTGCGGCCCTGGCGCATATCGCCGTTCGTCGCCGAAACATCGTTGACCTTGTGGTAATACTTCATGTTCGCCGGCGCCGCCTCGTCCTTGATGCGGGGCTTCTTGCCTTGCTTGACCTTGGGTGTGCAAATTACCTCGGCTGGCTTGCAGACACAGGAACAATTCTGGGGCGCAGTGGCCTTCTTGTGCCGGTAACTCCGTTTGCGCTTGTGATGCCTGGCCACCGTTCCCGCAGGCACATATGGCCGCAGCGATGCGGTCTGATAGGGATAGCGGATCTGCGGGTAACGGGCGGTCACATCCTGCCCGGTCGTTACATCGATCAGTCGGCGCGGGACGGTTTCGGTCCAGATCAGATCCATTGCGGCCTTGCCTTGCGGGGTGCCCACCCCTCGCAACGCCTGCGTGCCGGCGTCGTCCAGCAGGCTGTAATAGCCCTTGGGCACGAAATTCCGGGCAGGAATGCTGGCCGAGGGCTGTGCGGGCCTGGTCCCGCCGGCGACAACGGCGCTGCCTTGCCCCTGCCAACCCTGCGGGGCGGGGGCGACCACGGGCTGCGATGGCGTTCGCACCGACGGCTTGCGGTAAACATCCGACGACGTTTCGTTCCGGCTGTCCGAAGAGCTGTCCGGCTTGCGGGATCCGAACAGGAACGCGCCCCAGCCGGACCGCCGCCGCTGTTTGCGTGTATGTTCCGAGGAATCCTTGCGGTAGGTGGACGACGACTGATCCGTATAAATATCGGAAACCAGCGTCGGTTGTGTTGTTGTCGGTGACAGGTTGAGCCTGGGCTTGATCACGGGGGCGGTCTGCTTGCGGCCCTGCGCCTTGCGAACAGGCTGTGTGGCTTGCGTATTCCCGGCAAAAGTCGGGCGGTAACCGCACAGCACCTTGCGCGAGCGTGTCACCCGAGGAACCCAGGTGACCGTGCCGCCATAGCCGGTGCGAATGAAGGCACAGCCACGGCTGTCAACAAACTGCCGGCCCTTGAACCCCGGCGGCGGCAATTCCGCCGGGCTTGAAACCTCTCGAAGTGTTTTTGCCGGCGCGGCCTGAGAAAATGATACCAGCGCCAACCCTGTCAAAACTGCGATAACCGCCCGCATTTTCTGCCCCCTGTAATTGGGGGCAGTTTGCCGAATCACCGCGCGATAGTAAAGTGAAACCCGTGAAAAATTGGCTTATTTAGTGCCAAACATGCGGTCACCCGCATCACCTAGCCCCGGAAGGATATACCCGACCTCGTTCAGGCGCTCGTCCAGCGCGGCGGTGACGATGGGCACATCGGGGTGCGCCTCTTTCATGCGGGCTACCCCTTCGGGGGCGGCCAGCAGGCACATGAAACGAATGTCGGTGGCGCCCGCCTGTTTCAGCAGCTCGATCGCCTTGGCCGAGGAATTGCCGGTGGCCAGCATCGGATCCACCGCAATCACGCGCCGGTCCTTCAGACCCTCGGGCACCTTGAAATAATACTGCACGGGTTCAAGCGTCTTTTCATCGCGATACAGCCCGACAAAGCCAACCCGGGCCGAGGGGATCAGTTCCAGCACGCCATTCAGCAGCCCGTTGCCTGCGCGCAGGATCGACACCAGCGCCAGTTTCTTGCCTTCCAGAACGGGGGCGTCCATTTCCATCAGCGGGGTTTCGATGCGCCGGGTCGTCATCGGCAGGTCGCGGGTGACCTCATAGCCCAGCAGCAACGAGATTTCGTGCAACAGTTGACGAAACACTGCGGTCGGCGTGGTCTTTTCCCGCATCAATGTCAGCTTGTGCTGGATCAGCGGGTGATCGACGATGGTCAGGTGCTGTTGCATGATTTCCCCCGGCAGGTTTTGTGGCGCGTCGGGGGAATGGTTACTCCAGCGCAGACGCCAAGCCAACGGGAAAAATCACAGGGTCTTGCAGAAAGTCGGGTCCTACAGAAAGCTGCGCCCGGCCGGCCCGAACGGCACCCCCAGATGCGCCGCGGCGCTGGCGCCCACATCGGCGAAGGCGCATAGCCCGATTTCCTTGGCCCCCGCACCCGCCACGATCACCGGCACGCGTTCGCGCGTGTGGTCGGTGCCGCGCCAGGTCGGGTCATTGCCGTGATCGGCGGTAAAGATGGCAATATCGCCCTCGCGCAGACGCGACAGCAGTTCGGGCAGACGGGCATCGAACCATTCCAGCGCGGCTGCATAGCCCGCCACATCGCGCTGGTGGCCGTAAAGCGTGTCGAATTCGACGAAATTGGCGAATACCAGATCGCCATCTTCGGCCGTGTCGCCGAACTCGACCAGGGCATCAAACAGCTTGTCGTCGGGGCCCTTGACGTAATCGGTAATGCCGCGCCCCGAAAAGATGTCGCGGATCTTGCCGATGCCGTGCACGTTGCGCCCGGCGCGCGCGACATGGTCGCACAGCGTGTCAAAGGGGGGCTCGATCGCATAGTCGCGCCGGTTTGCGGTGCGGGTGAACCCGGTTTCCGGGCTGCCGACAAAGGGGCGTGCAATGACGCGGCCGACGCGCATGGCGTGCAGCGTGGGGGCGAGATCCTCGCACAGCTTCAGCAGGCGTTGCAGGCCGAAATGTTCTTCATGCGCGGCGATCTGGAACACGCTGTCGGCCGAGGTATAGCAGATCGGCCGCCCGGTCTTGATATGCTCGGCCCCATGCTTTTCGATGATGGGAATGCCGGATGCGTGGCAGTTGCCAAGAATGCCGTCAACGCCTGCCAGCTCGCACACCCTTGCCACCAGATCTTCGGGGAAGGCGGGCACGGTATCGGGAAAATAATGCCAGTCCCACGGCACCGGCACGCCGGTCAGTTCCCAATGGCCCGAGGGGGTGTCCTTGCCTTTCGAGACCTCGGTTGCCGCCCCCCAGCGCCCTTTTGGCGTGGCGTCCAGCCCCGGTGTCTGACAGCCGGTCGAAAGACGCACGGCCGCACCAAGGCCAAGCGCATCCATGTTGGGCACATGCAACGGGCCGCTGCGGCCGTGGTCGGCGCCACCTGCGGCGCAGGCCTGGATGATATGGCCCAGCGTGTTGGCCCCCGCATCGCCAAAGGCGGCGGCATCAGGCGCCCCGCCGCAGCCAACGGAATCCAGCACCACAAGAAACACACGCCCCATTTCAGCCGATCCTTTTTCTGATGAGGGGTGGTTCTTCCACAACCTCGCTGCCAAATGTGTAGGCGTCCAGCACCGCCTGTCTGGCGGCCTCCAGCGCGCTTTCATCCGCCGCATGCACCAGCGCGACCGGATCGCCCGCCGAAAGATGCGTGCCGATCCCCGCCATGTGTTGCAGTCCAACGCGGTAGTCCAGCGCATCATTCTGTTTCTGCCGCCCGCCGCCAAGGCCGACCACCGCCATGCCCAACGCGCGTGTATCGATGGCCTGCACGAAACCGTCGGATGGCGCGCCGACCTCGCCCACCACGGGGGCGCGGGGCAGGATGTTTTCAGCCCTCTCGACAAGGTC
This sequence comes from Paracoccaceae bacterium, assembly GCA_015487165.1. Classification (GTDB taxonomy): domain Bacteria; phylum Pseudomonadota; class Alphaproteobacteria; order Rhodobacterales; family Rhodobacteraceae; genus UBA5972. The sequence continues at coordinate 3,791 of WFQE01000273.1, forward strand.
GGCAGGCCCGCCAAGGGCCGCCACCATGCGGCCGAAACACTCGGCCGCGGCGCCGCTTTCAAAGGCCGCGGCAATCATTGCCTGGCCCTCGGCCGCGCGCTCGCACAGCTCGCCCAGTTCCAGCAGCAACCCGCCAAGGGCGATGGTCACGTCCCACAGGCGGCTGTCAACCGCGTCGCCGCGCAGGAACTGCACCGCATTCAGCACCTCAAGCGCATTGCCGGCCGCACTTGCCAGCGGTTCCGACATGTCGGTGATCAGCGCTGCCGTCCGGCACCCGGCGCCATCGGCAACCGACACCAGCGATTGCGCCAGCGCCTCGGCATCGCTGTCGGCCGCCATGAAGGCGCCCGAGCCGCATTTGACATCCAGCACCAGCCCCTCAAGCCCCGCCGCCAGCTTTTTCGA
>WFQE01000274.1 GCA_015487165.1 Paracoccaceae bacterium
AGTAAACGCCGTAGAAAAAACTAGCCGTTCCGCAAGCAAAGCCCCCAGACGGACTCGCTACATGAGGGCGGCCCGACTGGGGGCTTTGCACCACAAAGGGGGGTCAAATTTAAATGCCGAAACCGGGTCAGTTTTAAATGCTCATTGACATCCTGGCCAATGAGAAACTCTGTTGACTGCTCCATGGAGAACCTCCCGAAAAAGACTTCACGTGGGAGAGTCACAAATCACGCCAGCTTTGAGAAGGTGGGGGCAGGACAACGGTTACGGTGAATACGATTGAGCGCAAATTGGTATTGCAACCGCCCAGCGGGGGGCGCTGCCCCCGCACCCCCGGAGTGTTTGCACAAAGAAGAAGTGGGGTCGCGCGATCAGTTCACGCGCAGGCGCACGATATTGACGGCGACATAGGGCTGCTTGCCGCGTTTCAGGATGATCGGACGCAACAGTTTGGCACCCGCATCAAGCCTGCGGGCGCGGCGCAGCATCGCGGCGCCGGTCTGGGCCGTATCCTCAAGGCGCGAGGGACGCAGATAAAGGGCTGTGCCGCTGGCGCTGGCGTCGCTGATATAGGCGAAATGGTGGGCGGCAGAGGGCTCGATGATGCGCATGGGTCTTTCACCTTTCAGCGCGGTGTCAAGCAGGCCGCCATCAATCCATGTGGTTGCCATCAGGACATCGGTGCCTTCCCACAAGCCGCGCCTTTCAAGCGCGCCGCGCAGGCCCCCATAGTCGAAAAGCATCAGCGTGTTGTCCCATTTCGGGGGGCGGTCATGGAATGGCGCGGTCAGCCAGCCGGTGCGGGCGTGAACCACCAGCGCCAGCAGCGGCACCCACAGGGCCAGGGCAAGAACGGCGCCTGTGCGGCGGAAAAGGCGGCGAAATCGCTCTCCACGATTGTTGATCCATAGCGCGCCCAAGGGCAGTGCGAACAGCCATCCGGGCATGGGCCAATGGGCCAATGTGCCGGACGAGGTGAAATAGATATAGTTGAAGAAAAGGATCGGCCCGATTGCCAGCTGGGCCAGCAGAAACAGCGCCGGTTGTTCGCCACGCCTGCGCCAGCCAAGCGCGACACCGGCGACACCCGCGACAAGGCCGGTCGGCAGCAGAAACACCGCCTGCCCGACAATCATCAGGGCCGCATTCGCAAGACTGCCCCCGTTTTCGGCGCGGCCGGTGTGAAAGGCAAACGAGGCCCAGCCGTGATCCATGTTCCACAGCACGGTGGGCAAAAGGCCGACAAGGCCGATTCCTGCCGCAATCCACGGCCCCGGTTGCACGAACCATTTGCGCCCGGTTGGTGTCAGAACCATGAACAACAGCACCGCAACCGGCAGCCAGGCCGCTTGGTATTTCGAGGCAAGCGCCAGTGCCAGGAATGTTCCAACCGCAATCCACTGGTGCAGGGGGGCGCGGTTGTCAGCGCCAAGGATGCGCAGCAGGAACAGCACCGAAAAGGCGAGGCCCAGATTCAGGGTTCCGTCCGGCACCACCAGCAGGCCGCCCGAAACCAGAAAGAAGGGTGCGGCGACATGCAGCAACGCGCTTGCCCTTGCCACCCGCGGCCCGCCGATGCGCTGACCAATGTCGTAGATCGCCCATGTCGTCAGCAAGCCGGCCAGGATGAAAGGCAGGCGATAGATCACGGGATGCTCGACCCCGGTCAACTGCGCCAGCCCCACGGGCAGCCAGAAGCTCAGCGGCGGATGGTCGAAAAAGGCAAGGCTGTATTCACGGGCCACGGCCACGGCATAGGCTTCGTCCACGCCAAGCGGGGCAAGTGCGGCAACCAAAATCTTGAAGGCAGCAAGCGCCAGCAGAAAACGGACCAGAAACCGGCGATCAGTCGCATTTTCGGGCAGAAGATCACCCATTTCTGCCCCCCCTGAAGTTCATGACTTCCAGGTGACCAGGGCGCTGGCAACGAAATTCCACAGCGCCCCGACAAAGGCCCCGGCGAAACCCGCCAGCGCCCAGAACGGCAACACCGCATAGACCGCCGTTGCCACCCCGACATTGGCCACCGCTCCGACCGAACAGACGCCGTAAAAGCTTAGCAAACCGCGCAGGAAATCGCGCCCGCGCAGGGTGCGGTCCTTGTAGGTCAGCACGTTGTTCAGGATGAAATTCGACGTCATGGCAACAACGACCGCAACTGTCTGGGCCACCGCGAAACTGACCGGAAAGGCCAGCATGACAAGCCGCAGCGTGGTGAGGTGAACGACCAGCCCGGACAGGCCAACGATCATGAACAGGATAAAGCGGATCGACACCATGCCGCCGGTCATGCGCACCAGAAGCAGGCTGAGGAATTCCAGCGCGACGGCGCTGTCCATCTTGCTTTCGCCGTGTTGGCGTTCGCGAAAGACATAGGGCACCTCGGCCATCTTCCAGCCGCCCCGGCTGGCCGACAGCATGTCGGCAAGGATCTTGAACCCCTGCTGCTGCAGCCCCAGCACCACGCTGTTGAAACTGTTGCGACGCACCATGAAAAAGCCGCTCATCGGGTCCGAGGCCGTGATCCGCAGCAGGCGCCGCGCAATGGCGGTGGCCGTATCACTGCCCCATTTGCGCACAGCCGAAAGGCCATTGCCGCTGCTGCCGCCCTCGACATTGCGACTGGCGATCACCAGGTCGAGATCAGGGTCGGCCTGCATCATTTCCAGCATCTGCGCGAGGATGGTTTCATCATGCTGCAAGTCACCGTCCATGACCGCCACGATCGGGGCGACACTGGAGAGGATGCCCTCGATACAGGCGCCGGCAAGACCGCGCCGACCGATCCTGTGGATCACGCGCACATTGGGTTTCTCGCGGGCAACGGCGCGCACCTCGCGGGCGGTGCCGTCGGGGCTGTCATCATCCACAAACACCACTTCCCAGCGATGCCCTTCCAGTGCCTTTTCAAGCAGATCCACAAGCGGGCGCACATTGTCGCGCTCGTTATAGGTTGGCACCACGATGGTCAGTTCGGGGGTCGTGCTGTGCTGGGGATCAGAAGCCAATTTTGGCACCACTCGTGATAGCTGCGGATATTTCCCTTTTCAGGGCCCATTGCTGGATTGCCGGTTCCATTTCACCAAATGAACGGCGAAGGCAAGAAATTTCTGTCTGTATTGGCGGAAAGCAGCGCGTCAGCCACTGCCAAGATAGTCCGCGACCAGCGCCATGAAGGCCTCGCCACGGGCCTCGAAATCGCGAAACTGGTCAAAACTTGCCGCCGCCGGGGCCAGCAGCACGGTGTCGCCGGCCTCGGCCTCGGCCACGGCGCGGGCAAAGGCGCGGTCCATGGTTTCGCAAATCTCGTGGGGCAGATCGCCAAGCTGGGCTGCATAATCAGGCGCCGCCTCGCCGATCAGATAGGCCTTGCGCACGTTTTGCATCTGCTCGGCAATGCCGGCAATGCCGCCTTCCTTGCCCTGCCCGCCCAGTATCCAGCGGATATTGCCAAAAGCGGCCAGCGCGCGGGCGGCAGCGTCGGCATTGGTGGCCTTTGAATCATTGACGAAACGCACGCCATCGCGTTCGCCCAGGAACTGCACCCGATGCGGCAGGCCCGGATATGTGGCCAGGCCTTTTTCGATCAATCGCGGGGCCAGGCCGAGGCTGCGGCACACAGCATAGGCCGCGCAGGCGTTCTGGTGGTTGTGAGTGCCGGGCAGGCCCTGCATTTCGCGCAGGTCGATTGCCGCCATCTGCTTGCCGCGGCGCCATTCGGCCAGAAAGCCCTTGCGCGCGTGAACCGTCCAGTCCGGCCCCTTGAGCTTGCGCGAGGTAGCGATACGAATCACCGGGTCGCCACTGCCGGCGCCTTCGCGCAGCTGGCTGGCCAGAAAGCGGCCCTCGTCCTCGTCCACGCCGATGATGGCGCGTTCCGGGGCGCCCTCGACAAACAGGCGGCGCTTGGCGGCGAAATAGCCCCCGATGCCGCCGTGACGATCAAGGTGGTCGGGCGAAAGGTTCAGGAACACGGCGATGTCAGGCGCCAGCGCGCGGGCGAGTTCCGTCTGATAGCTGGACAGTTCCAGCACGATGACCTCGCCTTCCTGCGCGGGCTCGATATCCAGCACGCCGCGCCCGATATTGCCGGCCAGCTGGGTCGGCCGGCCCTGTTCACGCAGGATATGGTGGATCAGCGCCGAGGTGGTGGATTTGCCGTTCGAGCCGGTGACCGCCACAACCTTGGGCAGGGTTTCGAAATCGTCCCAATCGGCGGAGGAAAACGAGCGGAAGAACAGGCCGATGTCGTTGTCCACGACAACCCCCGCCTCCCATGCGGCACGCACGACCGGGTGTGGCGCCGGGTAGAGATGCGGAATGCCGGGCGAGACGATCAGCGCGACAACATCGTCGAAAGCGCGGTCGCGACGCAGATCGTGCAGCAACAGGCCCTCGGCCTCGGCGCGGGCGCGGCTTTCGGCGTTGTCGTCCCAGCACAGGGCGATGGCGCCCCCGGCCTCCAGCGCGCGCGCCGCCGCCAGGCCGGAACGCCCCAGCCCCAGAACGGCAACCTTGTGGCCGCGATATCCGCGTACGGGGATCACGGGCAGGGCACTCCTGCCTCATGCACATCTCTGGCCAACTCATGCACAGCCCCCACAACGCCCCCTATCTGATCTTCAGCGTCGCCAGCCCCAAAAGCGCCAGCACCAGCGAGATGATCCAGAACCGTATCACGATCTGGCTTTCGGCCCAGCCGAGTTTTTCGAAATGGTGGTGGATCGGCGCCATCAGAAAGACGCGTTTGCCGGTCTTCTTGTAATACAGCACCTGTATGATGACCGACAGCGCCTCGACCACGAACAGCCCGCCGACGATCGCCAGAACAATCTCGTGCTTGGTGGCAACCGCGATGGCCCCAAGCGCGCCGCCCAGCGCCAGACTGCCGGTATCCCCCATGAACACGGCCGCAGGTGGCGCGTTATACCAGAGAAAGCCCAGCCCGCCGCCGATCAGCGCGGAACAAAAAATCAGCAGCTCGCCCGTGCCGGGCACGTAATGGACCTCGAGATACTGTGAAAAGTCCACCCGCCCGACGGCATAGGCGATGATCCCCAGCGTGGCGGCCGCAATCATCACCGGCATGATCGCCAGCCCGTCAAGCCCGTCGGTCAGGTTCACCGCATTGGCCGAACCCACAATCACCAGCATGACGAACGGAATATAGAAAATCCCCATGTTGATCAGGACGTTCTTGAAGAACGGCACCGCCAGCTGCCCCGACAGCGCATCCGGCTGCACGACCGTTGCCCAATAGCCGGCAATCCCGGCAACCACCAGCCCGATACCAAAGCGGATCTTGCTGGAAACCCCCTTGGTATTGTTCTTGCTGACCTTGGCATAATCATCGGCAAAGCCGACCAGGCCAAAGGCTATGGTCACAAACAGGACAAGCCAGATATAAGGGTTGTCAAGGCGCGCCCAGATCAGTGTGGAAACGATCAGCGCCCCCAGGATCAGCACACCACCCATGGTGGGGGTGCCCGCCTTTTCAAGGATATGGCTTTCGGGGCCGTCCGCGCGGATCGGCTGGCCATTGCCCTGCCGCCGCCGCAGCAGGTTGATCAGGGGCTGGCCGAACATGAAGCCAAACAGCAGCGCCGTGAAGAAAGCCCCGCCCGAACGCATGGTGATATAGCGAAACAGGTTGAAGACACCGCCTCCATCCGAGAAATCGCTGAGAAAATAGAGCATTGGCTTCCCTCTTGTTATTGCTCGCCCGCGCGGTCCAGTTTCAGCACCGCCCGCGCCAGGATCGACGCCTTTGACCCTTTCGACCCCTTGACCATGACCACATCGCCCGCGTCAAGCAGGTGGTGCAGGCGCGCCGCCAGTTCTTCGGCGGATTCATGCCACTCGCCCCGCTTGTCATATGGCAGGGCATCAATCAATTCGCGCATCAACGGCCCGGCCGCGTGGATCTTGTCCACCGCCGCAAGCGCTGGCAGATCGGCGATCCCGCGATGCATGGCCGGCGCGTCATCGCCCAGTTCCAGCATGTCGGTCAGCAGGGCGATGCGACGGCCCCGATCGACGCGTCCGACCCCGTCGCAGGGGATGCTTGCCGCAAGAACATCAAACGCGGCCGCCATCGAGGCGGGGTTGGCGTTATAGGATTCATCGATCAACTCGAGGCACAGATCGTCAACCACCGGGTCAAGCCGCACCACATGGCGCTGCCCCCGGCCGGCCGGGGGTTGCCAGCGGGCCAGATCAAGTGCGGCAACGGCAACATCGCCACCCACCGCCTGCACCGCGGCCAGCGTTGCCAGTGCGTTCATCGCCAGATGCCCGCCGGGGGCACTTATCCTGAACAGAAGCGGGGAATCCCCAAGCCGCGCCCTGACGGTGGTGACATTGCCCCTGCCGGCATGTTCGATCAGCCGGAAACCGGCCTCTTCATGGCTGCCGAAGGTGACGATATCCAACCCGGCATCGCCCGCGGCATCGGCCAGCAACCGATATGTCGGGATATCCCGGTTCAGGATCGCGGTGCCGCCGGGTACAATCCCGTCGAATATCTCGGCCTTGGCGCGAGCGACGCCCTCGATACCGTCAAAAGCCGCCATATGGGCCTGCGCCACGGTGGTTATGATGGCCACGTCAGGGCGGGAAAGCCTGCTGAGGGGCGTGATCTCGCCGGGGTGGTTCATGCCGATTTCGACCAGTGCGTAATCGGTTTCCTGCGGCATCCGCGCCAACGTCAGCGGCACGCCCCAATGGTTGTTGAGGCTCATATGGGCGGCGTGCACACGGCCCTGCCCCGCCAATGCGCTGCGCAGCATTTCCTTGGTCGTCGTCTTGCCGGCAGAACCCGTAACCGCAATCACCCGCGCATTGGCGCGCTGCCGGGCGGCGCGGCCGAGCGCTTCCAGCGCGGCCTGCACGTCATCCACGATCAACAGCGGTGCATCCGCCGGCACATCATCGGGAACCTTCGAGACCAGGGCCGCGACCGCACCGGCACGAAAGGCGGCCGAAACGAAATCATGCCCGTCACGCACATCTCGCAGCGCAATGAACAGATCGCCCGGCTGCAAATCGCGGCTGTCGATCGACACGCCACTCGCCTGCCAGCTGCCCCGTGCCTTGCCGCCTGTCGCGGCCTGTGCCTCGGCCGATGTCCACAACATGCCTATGCCCCCAATCCATCAAGTGCCGCGACAGCAACCGAGGCCTGTTCGGCATCGTTGAAGGGCAGGATATCATCGCCGATGATCTGCCCGGTTTCATGCCCCTTGCCCGCAACCAGCAGCGCATCACCCGGCCCCAGCGCGTCAACGCCCGTCAGAATGGCCGTGGCCCGGTCACCCACCTCGGTTGCCTCGGGGCAGCCCTGCATGACCTCGGCCCGGATAGCGGCCGGATCTTCGCTGCGCGGGTTGTCGTCGGTCACGATCACCATGTCGGCGTGATTTGCTGCGGCCTGCCCCATCAACGGGCGCTTGGACCGGTCGCGATCGCCGCCGGCGCCGAACACCACGATGATGCGGCCCATCACATGCGGGCGCAGCGCCTGAAGCGCCGTTGCCAGCGCGTCGGGCGTATGGGCGTAGTCCACAAAAACCGCGGCCCCGTTGCGGCGCGTGGCGGCAAGCTCCATCCGGCCGCGCACGGTCTGCAAGCCTTCAAGCGCGCCAAGGACCTGCGCCGCATCGCCCCCCGAGGCAATCGCCAGCCCCGCCGCCAGCAGCACATTGCCGGCCTGAAACCCGCCGATCAGCGACAGGCGCGTCATCTGCACATTGCCCCGCCACGAAAAGCGCAGATCCTGCCCCGTCGCGTCAAAACGCATGCCAAGGATACGCAGATCGGCGCCCTCTGCCTTCCCGACCGTCAGGATCTCCTGCCCCTGCTTGCCCGCCAGGGCGCAGATGTCGCCGCCCCTTGGGTCGTCGATATTCACGACAGCCGTGCCCTCGGCAGGCAGCACGCGGGTAAAAAGCGCCGATTTTGCGCGGAAGTAATCATCGAAATCGGTGTGGTAATCCAGATGGTCCTGCGTGAAATTGGTGAACCCTGCCGCCCGCAGCCGCACCCCGTCAAGGCGGTGCTGGGCGAGGCCGTGGCTGGAGGCCTCCATCGCGGCATGGGTCACCCCCTCGTCGGCCAGATCGCGTAGCAGGGCATGCAGGGTGATCGGCTCGGGCGTGGTATGGCCCAGCGGCGCGCTGACGGCGCCTTCGACGCCGGTGGTGCCGAAATTGACGGCGCGCAGGTCGGCGGCCTCCCATATCTGGCGGGTAAAGCTGGCAACCGAGGTCTTGCCGTTGGTGCCGGTAACCGCAACCATGACCTCGGGCTGGGCGGCAAACCAGGCGGCGGCGGCAAGCGCCAGATCGCGGCGGGGATTGTCAGAGATGACCAGCGCCGCATCATGGGCGTCCAGCGCATCCTGTGCCATGTCCGCGCCCGCCTTGTCGGTCAGGATGGCGGCGGCATCCATGCGCAGCGCAAAGCTGATGAACTCGGCCCCGTGCCGGTTGACACCGGGAAGGGCTGCAAACAGGTGGCCGGGCCTGACATTGCGGCTGTCCACCGACAGGCCGGTAATCACGGGATCTGCGCCCCCCGCTGCCACAAGGCCCAGCGCTGAAAGCGGTTTCGTCTGCGC
>WFQE01000275.1 GCA_015487165.1 Paracoccaceae bacterium
ATGGCGGATCAGGTTGATGCCGCCGCGCAGGGAAATGCCGAAATTGTCGGTGTCGCGCGTCTTCCAGGCCAGGATGAAATCCAGATGGTCCTGAAGGTTCCGCCCCACCCCCGGCAGCGCGTGAACGACTTCGATCCCGTGGGGCTTCAGGTCCTCGGGCGCGCCGATCCCCGACAGTTGCAGCAGCTGGGACGAGTTGAACGCGCCACCACACAGGATGACCTCGCGTCCCGCGCGGACCTCGTGCAGGCCGCTGCGGTCGCGATAGCGCACCCCCACCGCGCGCCGACCTTCCATGATGATGCCGGTTGCCTGTGCATGGGTGATGACACGCAGATTGGGGCGGTTCATGACCGGGTGCAGATAGGCGGCGGCGGCCGAACAGCGCTCGCCCCGGCGGGCATCGTCAAAGAACTGGGTCACTTGAAACAGCCCGGCGCCTTCGTTGTCGCCACGGTTGAAATCGTTGCATTCAGGGATCTGCGCCGCAGTCAGAGCCTTGACAAAGGCACGCGAAATCGGGCGCGGCGCGTGTTGGTCGGTCACCTGCAACGGGCCTCTCGCGCCGTGAAATTCGTCGGCTCCGCGGCTGTTGGCCTCGGCGCGGATGAACCAGGGCAGCACGTCCTCCCAGCCCCAGCCGGTGCAACCCTGCGCCGCCCAGCCGTCGTAATCGTCGCGATGGCCGCGCAGATACAGCATGGCGTTGATGGCGCTGGATCCGCCCAGCGCCTTGCCCCGGGGCTGATACCCGCGCCGCCCGTTCAGCCCAGGCTGCGGCACGGTTTCAAAGGCCCAGTTGTTGATCTTCGGCCGCCCCGGCAGGGTGATCACCGCAGCCGCGGGCGCGCGGGTCAGGATTGATTTGCCGCCGCCGCCGGCCTCGATCAGGCAGACCTTCAGCTTTGGGTCCTCGCTCAGCCGGGCGGCCATCACGCAGCCGGCCGAGCCGCCTCCGACGATGATATGGTCGAACATGGTTTCCCCCTGGTTGCGGATCTGCCTTGCAGGCCAGTCGGACATTTTTTCGCGGATTTGTCCAGCGGCGATGGGGCAGGCGGCAATGCGCGGGGCCGCTCAGAAGATGAAATCGGACGGGGCAAAATGATGTGTCTGTCCGGCCTGCGATGCGGCCAGCGTGACCCATAGAACATCCTGGTTCACATGAATCGCATAGCCCCAGCTTTTCTGCACGATATTGATGTCATTCATGCTGTGGACCATGAAATAGTCTGACAGGTCGATGCGGTCCTGTCCGAAGGTGAAATCGACGATCCGGTCGGGCTGAGAGTCTTCGCGAAAGATGAAGACATCATTTCCCGGCCCGCCGGTCAGCACATCTCGACCGCGCCCGTCGATCAGGTGATCGTTGCCCGCCCCGCCATCAAGATGATCGCGACCACCCTTGCCGACCAGCGTGTCATCGCCCGGCGTGCCGACCAGATGGTCGCGTCGGCGCGAACCGTTCACCGGCGCGCCAATCTGCGAGAGGTTCAACGAAAGCTGCGTCACGCCAGCCATGTCTGCGCCCGAGGCAAAGACCTGAATTTCGGAACCCATGACCGCGGCGGTAATGGTCTGGACATTGTGCAGGCTCATGCCTGGCTGGTTGGCGAGGGTGTCGAGGGCAAACAGCGTGCCGTCGGAATTGAGCTCGAAAAGCGTGATCCCGTAATCGGCGCCGCCGGCGATCACATAGGCGTGGCCCTTATAGGACAGCGTGGCCATCGCGCTGATATGGAAAAAAGAGGTGTTGGTCGTGTCCATTACATGATCGGTCTCGGTCAGCATCCCGGTGCGCGAGACATGATAGACCGTGATCGAACTGGTCCCCCAATCCCCCATCAGAAGGAACTTGTTGTTGCCCACCTCGGCGGTTTCAAGGCAGGTCGGGTTGGCAAAGCCGCTGGCATCTCCGGGGAGAACACTGTCGCGGAAGTCGAGCCACCCTTTGGGGCCGATACGATAGCTTGACAGGATAGAGGTGGGGCCCGTCGTCACAAACAGGTAGCTGCGCTTGCCAAAACTCATCTCGGTCATGTCCGAGATCCCCGAAAGCATCTGGGGATGGAGGCCCTGAACATGATGAAGAAAGCTGGCATTTCCGGTGGTCGAGATATTGTAGATGTCAAGCCCGTCCCAATGCACCCCGGTCGTGATTGCAAACTGGTTCGGCCCTGCCTGGATCATCTCGGTATGGCTGAGATGTCCGGTAATCTGATGCGGCGTGTCCAGCAATGTGCCATTTTGCGAGGGAATGCTGCCATTGATGTCCAGCTTGTACAGCACCGCATTCATGTCATAGCGCGCTGCAGGCAAGAGAACATCCAGCCCGTTTCCGATTCTGGCCATGCTTATTTCGACAAGGTTGAAGGTGCCCGCCCCAGGCTGGTAATCCAGCGTGCCTATCAGACTTGGTGCCATGCCGGGGCGCAGCGTATAGGCGCTGATGCCGCTGTCCGTCGAATCGGCGACATAAAGGCGAAAGCTGGCCCCGACATGCCAGATCTTCAGGTCGATGGCTCTGAGCGTGTGCGGAAAGCCCGCCCCGAGCATGGTCGAGATATGCGTAAAGTAAGCCACCCCTGGCTCCCCACTTTACGCCCCCACGGGTCAATGCTGCCCGTGTCGGGTTAACACGGGTTGAAACGGCATGGCGCCTGTTTTCCTCATATTATTGAAAATAAGCGACAAATTCGGCGTGTCTGCCCGCACAAAAAAACGCCCCTCCAAAGACGGAGGGGCGCATATGTTGCGGATGTGCTTTGCCTTACGGCCTTACATAGGCATAGCCCTGTTCCTGAAGCTCGACCAGGCGCACCACGCCCGAGGGGACGACGGTGGCTTCTTCCATGATCGGGATCTCGTGGCCGGCCTTCTTGCTCATCTTGCGACGGGTGTTGCCGCAGGCCGAGAATGACAGGTTCTCCATGCCAAGCGCCATGGTGGTGATGCGATCGGCAACCTTGCTTTTGCCGGGGATGTACATGGTCAGGCCGGGCCCGTATGCGACCACTTCGACGACAACCTTGTCGCCTTTGGCCTCCCAGTATTTGGTGATGTTGACGACGTTGTTCAGGGCCATGTTCTGAATCTTGGGGTTGGACGTATCCACATGGATGGCGACGTAATGGGTCTTGCCCTGAGCCCAGGCCATCTGTCCGATCAGAAGCAGGGTGGCAATGGCGGTTGCAAGGGTGGTGATGATCTTTTTCATGTTTCGGTTCCCTGTTGGTGTGGTTCTGGTTGTTATTCTTATATTCGAATTAGAGCATGACATCGGGTTGCACGCAACGGTTTTGTCTTTTTCTTCTTTGTGCATCCGCAAGATCGAATTGAGAACACAACAAGAACATGCAATGATGCAGGCATGAAGAATCAGCTGCTTTCCCAATCCTTTCCCGCCCGTCTGCCGGGTGTCGAATTTCTGCCCTCTCTTTCCCTTTCTCCGGGGCGTCTGCATGAATTCTGCGGGTTTTCCCGCCGGTTTCTTGCCGTGATTCTGGCCCGCGTGATGGAGGGGCCGGTGTTCTGGATTCGCTCGGCGCGCCAGGTCGAACGCCTGCATGGCGACGGGATGGCCGGGCTTGTTGAACCACACCACTTTACCTTTGTTGCACCGCATCGCGCCATCGATCTTCTCTGGGCGATGGAGGAAACCCTGCGTGCCGGCATCGTGCCGCTGGTGATTTGCGAGCTTCCGGGCATTCCCGGCCTGACGCCGGTGCGGCGCCTGCACCTTGCCGCCGAACAGGGCGGGCAGAGGACGGGCCGCGCGCCCCTGGGGGTGGTGTTGCTGGCGGGCGAGGGCGGCGCGCCGGGGGTGGAAAGCCGCTGGCACATGGCGCCGCGCGCGGGCCGGCATGCGTCATGGCGCCTGTCGCGCCGTCGCGCCCGCATGCAGCCTCCGGGGGAATGGGTGGTCAGCCGCTCTGCGGATGGCGGGTTCCGGCTGGATCAAGGCTTGCAGGGCAGTTCCCCCGATCCGTCTGGGGCTGCTCAGTCGGCGGTTGCCCTGTCGGCCATGAAGCCCGCCAGCTGAAGTTCAAGCAGCCGCTCGCCTTCGCGCCGCAAAATGGATGTATCGCGGCTTAGCATCATGCGCAGCACCAGGCTTTGAATGATGCCCAGGATCAGGCTTGCGGCATCCGAGGCATCAAGACCCTTGCGAAAGATGCCCTGCTCTTGTGCCGCGCAAACATTTTCGACCAGCACCGAATGAAAGGTCGTCATGCTTTCAAGGATCTGGTCGCGCAGCACGCTTTGGCTATTGTGAAGATCGCGCAGCACCATGATTTCGGGCAGGGCGGGGTTTTCTTCGACCAGTTCGAGATGATCCATCACCTGCATGCGGATACGCTCATCAGGCCCGATATCGGCGGCGCGGCAGCGGTCAAGGTTTTCCCTGATCCGCCCGGTCAGATATTCGGCGACCTCGATCCAGATCTTTTCCTTGTTCTGGAAATGCTTGTACAGCGAGGGCTGCGTGACCCCCATCTCGCGCGCGATCATGCCTGTTGTCACCATGTCGGGGCCAACCTCGAAGGCCAGCCGCAAGGTGGTCTGCAGGATTTCGGCCTTGCGGTCGTCGGCCGATTTTCGAATGCGGATCGTCTTGTTCATCTGCGCGCCTGATATCTTGAGCTGCAAGTTGCCGCAAGGATCGCTACCACATGACCGGGCAGGACCTTGCAGAGCGTATTTGAAACCGGCCGGTCATGGCAATGGGCAAGTTGAAGCGGCCTTGTGCTATGGTTTCCCGTTCAGCCATTTGGCAATGTGATCGGCTGTGGCGGGGGCGTCCACCAGATCAAGATGCCCGGTATCCCTGATCAGCACATATTCCCCCTTGCTGGTCAGCTTGCCAAGGGTCGGTTCATTCATATCTGCGTGAAATGCCTCGTCCTGCGTTCCGGCCAGCAACAGGAAATCGGGCAGCCTTGCCGCATCCCCGGCCAGGCCGGGACGGGGGGCATAGGATCGGTTCAGCCGGTAAGAATAGGCCCGCGTCGCGGTTTCACCCAAGGGGCCGTCAAGGACCGTGCGCGGAAAGCGGAATTGCATCACCGTCAGCCCGTTCAACGCCCGGATGCGGGCGGCATTCAGCATGCTCAGGCCTATGATCCGCCGCACCAGCGGTTTTGCCCAGCCGCCCGAATTCTTGCGAGTCGTGGGGGCGTCATGGCCCAGAAAGGGGGCCAGAAGGATCGCGCGCACCAGAAGATGCCCGTATTCGCCGCCTGCAAAACGCACGACCAGCCCGCCACCCGAGGAATGGCCCAGCATGATGACCTCTTGCCCCGGGCGGACATGGAGCGCGATCAGATCAGCCAGATCTTCTTCGAACTGGCCGATATGGTCGATATCGCCGCGCCGTATGGGCGAGGGGCCGTGGCCGCGCAGATCCGGCACCACGACATGGGCCAGCCCGCTGTCGGCAATCCGCCGCGCCAGAGCATCGAACTGCAGGCCGTGCCAGCCCGACCCATGGACCATGACCATCAGGGGCGGCTGCCTTGATGGCGCGTTCTGTGCCGAATACACCCGAACCCCCAGCGCCGCCCCGTCGCGTGCGCGATATGTCTGCAGCTCGGTCGGGGCGGTGTTCCGGTTTTTGCTGATGCGCGCAAAATCCAGCCCGCCGGTTTCAGCAACCAACCCCTTTGCCGGATATTGTGAAAGGATCAGGGCAAAGGGCAGGGCCGCAGTAATGCCAGCGCTGACAAGAAGGAAAGGAATGATTTGAAACATTCACCCTTCATAGGGGGTTTGCCCGACGATTGACAGCATGTCCTGAAGGTGCCTCACTTCCCGTCGGCCTCGTCCATCAGGCGCCGCACCCAGCGCCCCGCCGCCCAGCCCGCCGGAATGCCCAGCGGCACCGACAGAGCCAGCGCCCACCATGGTGACAACGCCGGCAGGCCGAAATATGTGCCCGCCAGCGCCAGCATGAACAGGTTGATCGCCACCGCCGCCGCCGCAAAGGGATACAGCAGCAACGACAGCTTCCACACGGGCCATCTTGCGCCGTCGTCTGCACCTGCCTCAGTGGCTGGTGCCTTCCGAGAAGGTGATCTTGTTCCAGACATTGTATTTCCCCGAAGGTTTCTTCATCGGCAGGCGCTTGACCAGCTTCAGCGTTCTGGCGTCATAGATCAGCAGAGCACCCTTGTTTTCCCATACCGAAACCATCGCGTATTTTCCGTCGCGGGTGAATTCCACATGCGCCAGCGTGACGCCGGGGATGGGGCGCAGGGTTTTCACGATCTTCAGGCTTTGCTTGTCGATGACGTGCATTTCGTCCCTGTTCGGGCCAAAGAACACGTCGGCCCAGATATAGGGCGTGTTTTCATGGCTGCGCAGGAAAAAGCCGGGGCCGTCTGTCCTGATCGTGGCGACGACTTTCCAGTCGGTGATGTCGATGACCGAAATCTTGCCTTCCTTCAAATGCGGCGTTGCCATCACCCGCCGCCCTTTCCACACCCAGCTGATGCCCGAGCCCAGATGCGGCATGCCGGCCAGCGGCAGGGTGGCAATCTCGCGCCCAACATTCAGGTTGACGACCACGCCCCGCTTGCGATCACGCGCCGCGCCGACCAGAAAGCGGTAATCGGGGGTGAAAAAGAAATCGTCCAGAGGCTCGGAAATCTCGATCCGGCGGCGCGCAAACAGCCCCTCCGACGAGGGCAGCGCCTCTTCCATGCCCTTTTCATAGGAATGAACAAACCCCTCATGCACCTTGCCGGCATTGGGGTCGGTAGCGATTTCCCAGATCTCGGGCGTATCCTTGAGCGCAAGGATGAAACTTTTGCGCTGCGGCGCCTGATAGACGGCCGAAACCCGCGAGGGCCGGCCGTCGCGCCCGACCACCTGGAACACCTTTTCCACCGACAGATCGCTGGTGGACAGGATCGTCAGCGTCGTCGGCAGGTAATTGGCAATGGCCAGATGCTTGCCATCATGGCTGATCGCGATATTGCGGCTGTTGAGGCCCCCACGGATACGCCCGACCTCGTGCAGCGACCAGATATCGTATTTCTGCACCCAGCCATCGCGCGACACCACAAAGGCATAGCGCCCGTCCGGGGTGTATTTGATCCCGCCGTGAACGGCAAACGGGGTGGCGAAACGGTCGAGAACCCTGAAACTGTCGCCATCCAGCACGCTGACATGATGGTCGCCCTTTTCCACCACCAGGGTGATGTTCATGGGGTCGGCCGTGAACACCGGCTTGTCGGCGGGAATATAGGTGGGGTTGATCCACCGACTTGCCATGATCTCGGCCGCGCCCCAGGGGGGGATGCGCTCCAGCGGCTGGCGCAGATATTCGGCAAGGGCCTTGATGCGCGCCTTGTCCAGAACCTTGCCAAAGGCAGGCATCTGGGTTGCCGCCCGCCCATTGGCAATGACCTGCGCCACATGCGGCCCGCGCATCCGGCCCAGCGATTGCGGGATCACGGCCGGCCCCTGTCCGCCCAGACGATTGGCCCCGTGGCAGGCGGCGCAGTATTGCGCGTAATCCTCGGCCGGGCCGGCATGAACGGGCTGCACCAGCGCGGCGATGACGGCCAGCACGCCCAGCATTTCTTCTTTGCGAAAATACGCGCGCCGCAGGCATGGCGCCTTGGCAAGGCGCCATTTCCGGCCTTGCCGGGCGTATTTGAACAAAGAAGAAAGCAGGGTGGCCGACATCTTTCGTCCCTTGATCACTGAAACTGGTGGGCGGGGTCGTGGCTCTTGCCGCGGAAGGGGCGCAGTTCAAGGCGCTCGGCGTCCTCCAGCCCGATCTCGGCATTGTCCAGATAGCAGGCCGGATCCTCGGCCCAGGGGTCGCCGGTCAGTTGCAGCGCGCGGATGCGGGTATTGCCGCCGCAGATTTCCCTGTAGGCGCAGGCCCCGCAACGCCCCTTGAGGGGACGCGGGCGCAACCTGAGCTGGGCCAGGATCGGGTCGGGGCCGGTCCAGAGCCGGGAAAACGGTTTCTCGCGCACATCCCCGATGGTGTAGTCGGACCAGTAGGTATCGGGGTGCACCTTGCCTTGCGTGTCGATATTGGCAACCCCCAGCCCCGAGGCATTGCCCCCCCAGGCGCGCAGGTGCCGGCGCAGATGCTCGATCTTTTCAGGTGCGAAATGACGTTCGGCCCAGCGCAGAAAATAGACCGCGTCGGCGTCATTATTGCCGGTGACGATATCCAGCGGCATGTCTTCGGCCACCGCCAGCCAGGCGCGTTCGATCAGCTCGTCCAGCGCCTTGCGGGTGCGCTTGCGGGTGGCGTCCTCGCCGCGGTTCTTGTCGCCGCGTCCGGCATAGACCAGATGCGACAGATAGAATTTCTCGACCCCCTCGTCATCGCACAGCTGCAACAGGTCACCCAGCTGGTGCTGGTTGGCCTCGGTCAGGGTAAAGCGCAGTCCGACCTTGATGCCCCGCTTGCGGCAGGCGCGCACCCCGGCAAGGGCGGTGTCGAAAGCGCCGTCCACGCCGCGAAACCAGTCATTGGTTTCGCCGATGCCGTCGATCGAGATACCCACGTAATCGAAACCGATTTCCCTGATCCGGTCGGCATTTTTGTCATTGATCTGGGTGCCATTGGTGGAAAGCGCCAGCACCGGCACCAGCTGGCGGGCGCGCGCGGCGATCTCGAACAGGTCGGGGCGATCCAGCGGCTCGCCACCCGACAGGATCAGCGCCGGGATGCGAAAACGCCCCAGATCCTCGACCACCTCCATCGCTTCCGTGTGGGTCAATTCACCCGGAAAGTTCACATCGGCCGAAACCGTATAGCAATGGCGGCAGCGCAAATTGCAGCGCCGGGTGAGGTTCCAGATCACCACCGGCTTTTGCGGCCCGCGCGGCGTGCGCAGCGGTGTCGGGTTGACCAGCTGGTTCATGTAGTGGGTCAGGCGGAACATGGCATCAGCCTTTCGGGTTGCCGAGCCTCAGCCCGGTCTTTTTCAGGATCCGTTTCGAATAAAGAATGTCGTGACCACGGCAGGCATCGCCCAGCAGGGCGGCGACCTCGGCGCGTTTTTCCTCGACCTCGGCGCGGGTCTTGCCGTGCAGCATGGCAAACAGGTTGTAGGGCCAGTCCGGCAGGGCACGCGGGCGCAGATAGCAGTGCGAGACATAGGGCAGCGCGCCGACGCGGCGGCCCATCTCTTCGGCCTGATCGTCGGCAACATCCCAGACCGACATGCCGTTGGCCTTGATGCCCAGCGCGTAATGATTGGGCGCCAGCGCGATGCGGCGGATGATGCCGCTGTCCTGCATGGCCTGCATGCGGGCAATGACCTCGGCCTCGTTCAGGCCCAGCTGGCGCGCGACCTCGGCATAGGGCGCGGGCACCAGCGGCAGGCCGGCCTGGGTCGCCCGGATGATCTGCCTGTCTGTCTGGTCGATGCTCATGCCGCCACCCTGAAGCCGATGAAGAATTCGCGTTCCTTGGGAAAGCGCAGCACTTTCAGCCCAGTGAGCGCCTCGATCCGGTTGGCCACCTCGGCAATGCGTTCCCTGCTGTCGGTTGCCAGCACGAACCACATGTTCAGCCGGTGGTCGCGCTCATAATTATGGGCAACTTCGGGATGTGCATTGACCTGTGTCAGAACGCGGTCGAATTCTGCCTCGGGCACCGCCATCGCGCACAGGCAGAAGGCGCCGCCCATGGCCTCGGCATCATAGAAGGGGCCAAAGCGGGTAATGATGCCGCTTTCCCGAAGGCGCTTGATGCGGGCGATCAAGTCGCCCTCGCTGAGGCCCAACGCGCGCGCTGCCTGTTCAAAGGGGCGCGGCGACAGGGGAAAGCCGTCTTGCAGGGCGTTCAGGATCTTGCGGTCGATCTCGTCGATGGCGTGGGTCATGGTGAAACCCCTTCCGTCAGCACCGGCCTGACCGGTGGCTTGATCAACGCACCCGTCTGGCGAAAACAGCGGACCGAAAACAGCGGCTTGCAGGGCACGCCGCGCAACTCGGGCAGGGCACGGGCGCGCGCCAGCACGTCAAGTGCGGCCTCGCGTGAACGCGCATGGATCATGGAATACAGCCGCCAGGGCCAGATGCCCGGCACGGGGCGGCGTTCATAACACAGCGTCACACCGGGCAGCGCGGCAAGGCGGGGGCCGGCGCGGGTGATTGCCGCGTGGGGCAGATCCCAGACCACCATCGCATTGGCCCGCCAGCCAAGGGCGCGATGGCGCACGATAACACCCAGGCGGGTGATGATGGCTCCCTCGTGCAGAGCGGTGACACGGGCAAGGATATCGTCCTCGGAACGTTTCAGCCGCGCACCGATCAGGGCATAGGGGCGCGGAACCAGTGGCAGGCCGGAACACAGCGTTTGCAGGATATCGCGGTCGCCGCGTTGCATGACCGAGATATCCGGCTGCCGTGGCGCGGGCGGGGCGTTGTCGCTGTCATTCAGGTTGAAGCCGAGGTCGATGTTGAAGGGGCGCACAAGCGGCAGGTCGAGAACGCGCAAGCCGGTGCGGCGCTCGATTCGGGCTAGGGCGGCGTTTACGTGGGTCCGGTCGGGGCCGGTGGCCACGAACCACAGGTTCCAGTCGTCCTCGCGCAGATAGGAATGGTTGATGCCCGGTTCGCGGTTGATGATTTCGGCGACCTCTTCGACTTGCGTTTCCGGTGCGGATATCGCCGCCAGCGTCGAGGCCGAAACGGTGTTGGGCGCGCAGGTGGCGCCGACGCGGGTGATGCTGCCCTGCTCGCGCAGAATTTCCAGCCGGGAAATGACCTCTTCCTCGTCGATGCCCAGCTTGCGCCCCATTGCGGCAAAGGGGCGTGGAACCTGCGGCAGGTCGCGCTGCCAGTCGTTCAGCAGGCTGCGGTCGATGGGATCGCCAAGCTGGATCATCGTCAAAGCCCCGTCTTGTGCGCGCGCACGGTAAAGAAGATGCCCGAGGGCGATTGCGCCGGAAGTTCGGCAATCTTGCGGAAACTGTGGGTGTCGTAGATCACCACCTTGTTGCGGTCGCGCACCGAGATCCACACCTCGTTGCCGCGGGCGGTAAATTCCATGTGCAGCACCGCAGGGCCGGGGGTGAACTGGTGGATCACCTTTTTCGTCAGCGTGTCGATCACCTGAACCGTGTCATTCAGGGGATGCGCGAAATTCACCCAGATCTGGCGCCCGTCAGGCCGGGCCATGGCGAATACCGGCTGGCCGTGGGTTTTTGTCACGCCGGTCTGTTTCAGGCTGCGGGCATCGACCCACAGCACCTCATGCGCGCCAACCGCGGGCAGGACGAACTGGTTGCCGGCCAGCGCCCAGCCTTCGAGATGGGGCATCTTGTAGACCGGCAGCTTTTTCTCGCCCTTGCCGTATCCCATCAGAAAGGGGCGCGGCCTGGGATCCTTCTGCCACAGGTCGAGCGCGGTCAGATGGTCCTCGCTGAACAGGCCCGCGATATAGGTGCGCCCGTCGGGCGTGATCAGCCCGTCATAGGGGTTTTCGCCGATGCCGGGGATGCGGGTGATCTGCGGCTTGTTTCCCTTTGAAAAATCGGCAATCCAGGTTTCGCCCTTGTCCCACAGGGTAAAGACAAAGCGCCTGCCGGGGGCGTCAACCAGGCCGATGGTTTTCGAATCCGTCGGGATATTGGCGACGCGTTCCAACGTGTCGGCGTCAAAGACATGCACGCCGCCGGGGACATAGTTGGACACCGCGACCAGCCTGCCATCGTCGGAAATCGCGCCGCCGATGGAATTGCCCGCCTGCATCACGCGCTTGACGATCCTGCGGGTCAGGATATCGACCTTGGTCAGCCCGCCATCGCGACCGAACACATAGGCATAGCGTTCATCGGGCGAATAGACGACCGAGGCATGCGACAGGTCGCCCAGCCCGGTGACGCGGCCCAGTATGGCGTGTTCGCTCTGGTCGATGACCAGGATGGATCCGGTCGCGCGCTCGATGATCACGCCCATGTCGCCGGTGCCGCGCAACTCTTGCGCCGTCGTGGGCAGGGCCAGCAGGACAAGCGCGGCCAGCAGGGATGCAA
>WFQE01000276.1 GCA_015487165.1 Paracoccaceae bacterium
ATTGCCTCGCCCAATGCCTTCCAGGACTTCAGCGGAGCCAGGGCGCCCTTGGCGATATCCGACGCGGCCTGTCTGTAAAAGTTGGCATTTTCCAGCGCCTTTTGCGCAATCTTGTCCAGCCCGGTGTCCGGCATTTTCAGGGGGTTGTCGCGGAATGCCTGGCGGAATGCCTCGGCCGCCGCCTTGCCTGCTGCCGACGCCTTGCCAGCAAACGGATTGTCGATGCCACCGATCGAGATGTGGTCGAACAGCCCGACACGCCGGGGCGACTTGATGAACTTGAAGAAGTCATTGATCTTGCGTCCGAACCAGTTCAGCCGGTCGATCGCCCCGTTGATCATGTGTTCGATGCCCTTGACCAGGCTGTTTGCGGCCTGGAACACCAGATCGCCGATTGCGGCGGGCAGTTTTCCCCAGACTGCCTTTATGGCGTTGAAAGCCCCCTCGAAGGTGTTGGATGCGGTGTTCCCGAAGGAAATCACGCTGCGGATCGCGCTCTGCATGCCCGAGGCAGCATCTGCCTTGAGGTCGAAAAACACCGCCGTCATGCTGGCACCAAGGGCCACGGCCCCGCTCTTGATCCGGTCCCAGACCTCGACCGCCAGATCCTTCAGTAGGCCCAACGCATTCCCGAAGCCACCCGCGCCTTTGACCAGCTGACCGAACCAGTAGATCAACTCGCCGGCCCCGACGATCAGCGCACCAATGCCGGTGCGGATTATCGCCCCTTTCAACACCTTCATCGACAGTGACAACTTGCCGACACCAATCGCCGCAGCCGTCAGCGATGCGACAAGGCGCACCCCCATGACCGCAGCGAATGTCGCGGCAATGGTGGCAATCTCTCCGATATGGTTGAACAGCCCCTTGATGGCGCGCCCCAGCGGGCCGGTCGTCTTGCCGAATGCCGCCATGGCGTTCGCAACCGCTTCGAGCGCAGGGGCTGCGGCGACTGCCAGCTGGTTGGCGATCCCGCGCCACAACAGCCCCATGCGTGAAAGGGCATCATTGGTGCGCTGGATCTGGGCGGCATCCCGTTCCGAGACCGCAACCCCGAAATCCTTCACGTCCCTGGTGGCCTGCCGCAAGGTGGCGCTGTCGATGCGCGAGAAGATCAGCCCCGCCCGCGCCCCGAAGATCTGCGAAGCGACTGCAGCGCGCTGTGCCGCAGGGATGTATTTCTGGATCGCGTCCTGAATCTTCGTCAGTTTCTGGTCGATCGGCAGCTTTGCAAGATCTGTTGCCGACAGGTGCAGTTGCTGCAGCGCCTTCACCGCCGGGCCCGCCCCTTGAGCGGCCTGGCTGAGGCTCTTGGTCATCATGATGGTGGCCTGCTCGACCTCGCCTTGCGACACGCCCGCCAGATCGGCAGCACGCGCCAGCACCTGCATGCTGGAGGTCGTGGTGCCGAGCGAGGCCGCCAGCTTGGCCTGCGCGTCGATCTGTTCGAATGCTCGGCGGGTCATCAGCAGCAGCGCCCCTGCGCCAGCACCGGCTGCCGCCGCGAATGTATATTTCATCCGCCGCGCAAATCGCTCCATGCTGGTTTGCGCGTTCTTGATCCCGCGCTGGAATTCGGCGCTGTTCAAGCCGAGGCGCACGCGCAGCGCGCCAACCAGTCCCTTACCTGCCATGTTGCTCCCTCGCATTTACCGCCGCCGCCCAGGCCTGCATCGCGATCATCTGCTCTTCCACGCTCTGTTTCTCGCGTGAGCGTGGTCTCAACAGCTCGTTCATCCCCGGCATCCTTTCAGCCCGCGACAGGGAGGCCATGATCCAGGCCTGTGCAATGGCCTGCTCCTGCTGCGCTTCGAGCCAGCGCATCCGCCCCGTTTCGACAAGATGAACTTCGCGCGGTGTAAGCTGCCAATAGGTCGCCGGATCCAGCCCGAGCGCCACCCAGTCCTCAAGGCCTATTTCCGCTTCCGAGACTTTCCCGGCTGATCGTTCGGGAACGCCGCCTCCACTGCCCTGGCAATAAGCTCGACCACGCGCTCGATACCCAGCTCACCCGCAAGCTCGCCAGCTTCATCGATCGACAAATCCTCTTGCAGCAATGCCCAGAGAACCACCCGCAGATCCCTGAACGAGGGGCGCTTTTCTAAGCGTTCGAAAACGTCCAGGGCTGATTGCACGTCGCACTCGTCCTCGATCCGGGCAAGAGCATTGATGTCGATCTTCAAAACGTGACGATCGCCACCAGCCTCGAACGATATTTCACCCTGTTTGCTCATGGGTCAGCCTCACAGGATCGTCACGGTGCCGGTGGACTTGGTCAGCGTCACGCTGGCCGAACGCTTGTCACCGGTGGGCGAGGACATGTCGAAATTCGAGATGAAGGCCGTGAACTCGAAGATCTTGCCGGTGCCACCAAAATCGAAATGCCACACCCGCTCTTCGCGACTGCCGGCCATGGCGGCCAAGAGGGTATGAGCCGCGCCGCCAACCACCAGGTTGACGTCAAAACTCAGGTCTGGAATTTCCACAAGGCCCGGCATGAACTCCTTGACCGTGGTGCCCTCATGGGTGGTTTCGACCTTGTCGACGGTAAATCCCGGCGGCGTGATGTTGCTCACTTCGCCAATGGCGGTGAATGTCGTGCTCTGGCCGGCAGGGTCGGCCACTTCGACAACGGCACCGATGCTGATTTCTGGCATTGTTCCTTACTCCTGATAGTAGATGATCCAGTCTTGCGACACACCGTGGATGGGGGCTGGGGACGCGGTGTCGCTCGCATCCCGTGCCGTTTCGAGACGGATCAGCCGAAAGGCTCCGCTAACATGTCCGTCAATGGCGGCTCGAACGGCGCGAGCCACCGTCACGGCGGCCAATTTCGTTTCCGCCCAGATGTCGCTTTGCACCCGAAACCGTACCAATGTTTCCGGCCCCGCCTCGACGAGGTCACGGTTTTCGGATACGACGGTCAGGACGATACGCGGCAGATCGGTGCCTTCGGGGGCAAGGCCCCACGCACACGGATCTGGCCGCCCGGCCGCACCGATGACCCCCGGATCGGCCTCGATCAGAGCAAGCAGTTCTTCCTGCATCGGCATGGATCAGCCCTGCCTTGCCGCCTTGCGCCGCGCACGTGCGACGGATTTTTCGATTTCCGCGCCCAGCACCTCGCCTATGCGGGCAAGGATCTGCCTTTCATGCATATCCCACGCGGGGCGCAGAAATGGCATGGCCGGCATGACGCCGACAAATCTGCCGGTCTTTTTCTGGTAACGCGGCGCGGTGCCGAACTCGACCAGATGCGCATGCGGCAAGGCCGCTGGACCTGCCCACATTGGCACCTCGTCCTTTTCCGTCGGGATATCCCGGTATCGGCGATCGACCCTCGTCGCCAAGACCAGGCTTTCCTTCAGACCGGGTGCTGACGGGTTGCCATCAGGTGCCAGTTGCCGCGCGGTTTCGATGACTGGTTCAAGCGCCTTTTTCATCGCGCGCCGGGCAACATTTCGGCGCGTTGCCCTTGACAGTTCCCCAAGCGCCTGTTCCAGATCGGACAGACCCTCGATTTCAAACTTGACCAGCGACATCACAGATCCTTCAACGCGCCAGTGATTTCCAGATACATATGGCGGCCGAGTTCTTTCACCCCTACGATCTCGTATACCGAGCCTTCGAAAACCAACCGGTCGCGCGGGGTAACTGTCGCCACAATGGCCGACCAGCGAATGCGGAAACGGGCCAGCTGGTCCCGGCCGATCTCACCCGCTCGAAACCTCTCGCCATCCTTGACCGGCTGGTATTCAGCCCAGACAGTGGCAAGCGTCGTCCAGCTGCTGGATTGCCCACCAAGGGCATCACGCGTCGTTGTCGCGCGCTCGATGCGCAGCCGCCTGTCCAGTTTTCCGGCCCTTTTCACAGCGGCACCTGAACGCGATAAGGTGCCAGCAGCGCGCGAACCGAATATGGCGGCTCGCCTCCGATCCCTGTCCCGATCGCCTCACGCAGCTCGTACCATTGCCCAACCAGCAACATGATCGCCTGCTTGATCGCAGCCGGAACCGCCGCTGCATCCGCCCAGCCGGTCTTCATCGTCAGGGCTACTCCGCTCATATCTGATGGCAACCCTGACAACCTGATCCATCCATCGGGCTGCGGGACAATCGATGTTCCGACCACAGGTGACCACGAACCGGCGCTCTCTCTTTGTATCGTCAGCTCGTGCGCATCCGGAAATATGGGAAACACGGTTACATCCGTTGAGAACAGCGGCAGCGCCCAGTCCTGCAAAATGATGCCCCGTCCAAGATATCCGTCGAACCCATCCAGCCAGTCGATCGCCGCGTCGATATAACCCGTGATCAGGGTGTCATCATCTGCGTGATCGACACGAAGGTGGGTTTTCACGTCTTGCAGGATCACCGGCTGGGTCGCCGGTTTCGCAATCAGGAAGGGACGCCCCGCCATGAATTACGAGCCCTTGTTTTCCGGCGCGCCCTTTCGCGCCTTTTTCCCGCCAGCAGGAGCATCATCGACGCAGCCGATATCACGGCCGATTTTCTCCACCTCACCGGAAACATCATCTCCGACTTCGAAGCTGCGGGGATAGACTTCACCATTGATGCAGGCCTTGAACGCCTTGATCACTTTCGCCATCACAACTCTCCTTCAGAAAATGGGGGCGCATCATGCGCCCCCAAGGTCAGGCCAATCGGCCCTGATCAGGTCAGCGACATCTTCAGCAGCTTGACCGCGTCATCATTGGTGACATTGCCACCTACCAGCTGACGGATATGCCACTTGACGTAGCCCGGCCTGGTCACATCATCGCGCGTGATCCGCAGCCCGGCACGCTCGGTGAAGGTATAAGCCCTGGCAAAATCGCCAAACGCAATCGGCAGGCTGTCGGTCGCCGCATCGGGCCAGGCCTCGGCGATGCGCACTTCATAGCCCAGCAACTGCGAGGGCTGGCCAGCGATCATGCTGTCGATCCACAGCGGCCGGCCGGTGGTGTCCTTCAGGGCGCGCACCTTTGCCGCCGTCAGGCTGTTCATCACCCACTTGGCGCTCGGGCGATACGGTGCACGCAGCGTATAGACCAGGTTCACCAGGTCGGCATGCGGATCGGCCGAGAAATTACCCGCGACACCGGTCGGCACATATTGCAGTACCTGATCGGCACGCGCACCATCCGCCAGTGCCACAGGAGCCGTGGTCAGCAGGCCATGCGGCTGATCCGTGCCGGTGCCGCCCACAATCGCCGTATCGATGCCGGTTCCAAACGCTGTTACCGCGCTGGAAATCAGCCACGAGCCGACATCGAAGAACATGTCGAGCAGCGCGCGATCCGATGCTTCTGGGTAGGCGTAAATTTCGCCCCACAGCGGCTTCGCCTCATAGAGCGACGGCGTAGCCGTGCCTGCGCGCGCGCCGGTTTCGCCGATCCAGCCATAGGCCATTCCGCGCTTGTCAACCAGTTCACGGTAATCGGTAGAACCGACCTGAACCACCTTGACCAGCGAGCGCATGACAGCGGCGTCCGCCAGCTTGCGGTTGATTTCGGTCGCCATTTCCTGCGGTACAGCAACACCGCCGGTCGCCGGCGTTGCCACCTCAACCGCCTTGCGCTCGACCTCGATCAGCGCCTGCTTGGCCTCGGCACTGGGACGACCATCATCGGCATGACTGCGGATCCAGTCCTCGAATGCCTTGCGGTGTTCGCGCGCCAGATCATCCGATGCGCCGCCGGTTTCGATACCTCGACCCGCCTTGATCGCGGCCTCTTCGGCCATGCGCTTGGCTTCGTCAAGATCAGCACGCAGCTTTTCCTCTGCCGCCGCGCGATCAGCGATCACTCTGGCCAGCTCGTCCTGGATTTTCTTGACCTCGTCCTGGCGAACAACGTCCTTGGTGGCGTCATCGACACGGGTGCGCAGCTCTTCGGTGAGCTTTGCATCCTTCTCGATGAGCGCCTTGAGTTCAGCAATATCGGTCATTGGGAAACCTCCATAATCGACCGTTTCAGATCGGCCAGGTGCTTGATTGCCCCGACCAGCTCATCAAGGTCCGCGCTCGACTCCCTCAAAGCCGCGACCCCTTTCCAGCCGTCGCGCATCAACGCGCCGACCACACGACGCGACAGCTGCGATTCCCTCAGCAGCAGTCGCTCGAATTCCCGCTCGCTCATTGCCGCGGCCTTGACCGCATCAACGGTTGCACTTTCATTCATCGGGAAGGTCACGACCGACACTTCCCACAATTCAACTTCCTTGAGCACACGCCTGGATTTGCCATCCATCTCAGCCTCGATGGTGCGGTAACCGATCGACAGACCATCGATCGCGCCAGCACGCAAAAGCTCGAACGCCTCGGCACCCTTTCGGGTTTTCATCGCGAGATGCCCCTTGAGATACAGGCCCCTGTCATCCTCGCGCGCCTCATCCCAGACGCCGATCGGATCATCCGGGTCGTGCTGCCACAGCATTTTCGGCATTCTGTTGGCGAGCGATTTGGCAAATGCGCCTGGTGCGACGATGTCGTTTCCCTGATCCGGGATATTGAACACGGATCCGTATCCCTCGATCACACCCTGCTCCGAGGCCTTGACCTCGAACACACAATCAAGCCTTTCCATTTTTCCCTCCGGTATGAGTATTGTCCTGTGCCGAGCTGCCCTTTGGCGGATTGGTCAACAGCGGCGTGGTCGGGTCATCGCTCAGACCATCGGTCGGCAGATCCTCGAGCGCCGCGACCTGCCGTGGCGACATTGCCCCCATGGTGCGCAGCTTCAGCATGAAGTCGGCCCGCTCGCCGGGGCTGCCACGCAGCAGGCCCTTGAGCTCGATATCCGCGTAATAGCCCTGCTCCAGCAGTCCTGGGCCCAACACGTCGAGGTCGAATGCGCTGCACAGCCTGCGCACCCATGGCTGGATCGTGTCGGTCACATGGGCAATGTTCCACTGATACGCGCTGGCATAAGTCTGGCCGCCCATCTCGTGCATCAGCCGCGCCGGCTGGACGCGAAACACACGCGCAACATCCTCGACCACACGCTTGCGCGCCGCGTCGACCTGCAATTCCTCGGGCGTCAGGGCCAGACGCACAAGCTCGGCCTTGTTCACATCCACCGGCACAAGACCACCTTCGCCGCCAGGGCCGAACCGCTTGGCGATCCGCTCCATGAAAGTGCGCGCGGCATCCTGCGACGAAAACGCTTCGGTCACCAGCAGGCCCGAAGGCCGACCGGCCCGATCCGCAAGCGTGGTCAGCATCCTGTCCAGCCCGCGCGCGACCTTCACGGCCGCGCCAACGGCACCAAGCGGAGACGTTCCCATCAGCGGCCCGCGCAACACCAGCAGCTCGGATCGATCGACCGGGCGGAAATCGCGCCGATCATTGGTGCGGATACGCCAGAAATATCCGACACCGTCGCGATATTCCCGCTG
>WFQE01000277.1 GCA_015487165.1 Paracoccaceae bacterium
CCACGCGACGGGGCATGGTGATGCGGAAACATGTGCCATCCTCGCCGGTCTTGACCAGTTCAAGCTTGCCGCCATGCCCGCGCACCAGCTCTGACGCAATGGCCAACCCCAAGCCGGTGCCCCCTTTTCGGGCCCCTCCTTCGAACGGCCGGAACAGATTTTCCAGCGCTCGCCGGGGCAGGCCGGGCCCGGTATCGCATACCGTTATGATCCAGCTGTCGGCATCTTCCTTGACCGCAACGGACACGCTGCCGGGCTTGCCGGTCGCCTGAATCGCCTGGCTGGCATTATGGACAAGGTTGCTGAGCACCCTGAACATCTGCTCGGGGTCGGCGCGCACGACCAGTTCGGGCGGGACATCCGTTTCGAACCGCACCTTGTTTTCCGATGTGGATAGCTGCTCGTTCTCGATCACATCCTCGATCAACTGCCGAATCTTCAGGTCGGTCGGCTCCGGCGCCGGTTCCTCGGCCTTGCCAAAGGCCAATGTGCTTTCGCACAGGCTGACAGCGCGGGTGAGAGATCCAACCAGCTTGGGCGCAGTGCGCTGAACCGAAGGGTCGTCACTCATCTCCATCCGGTCGGCCAGTAGCTGCGCCGTTGTCAGCATGTTGCGCAAGTCGTGGCTGATCTTGGCGACAGCACCGCCCAGCGTTGCCAGCCGATCCTTTTGCTTGAGGGCCTTGCTCAGCTCGATCTGCATTTCGCGCAAGGCGACCTCGGCCTCGTGCAACTCGGTGATGCCGGCACGAGGTTCGATGATCAGGCGGTGATCCTCGGGCGCCTCCTTGTAGGCGGTGATGTGAAAGACGACACGGCTGATCGGCGCAACCAGAAAGCGGCGCACAGCCAGAAACAGCAGCGCCGCCGTGATGATCGAGATCACCAGCGACAACAAGAAAACCCGAAGGCCATAATCCAGCATCCGCTGCCGCAAGTCGCTGGTGTGCAGGGTGATTTCGATCTCGAGGCCGGCCTTGTTGACCGGCTTGCCGATCACCCGGATGATACGGTCATGCGGGTCGAAAAGTCGCGTGATCGCGTCGCGGATCAATTCCCACGGCGTGGCCGAGCGCAAGTCGAAAGTGCGATAGACAGGCGCAGGCATCGGCGACGAAAGAACCAGCTCGCGCACGGCATTGCGGCGCAGGACAACGTTCAGAACACCCGCATTCTTCAGCAATTCGCGTTCCAGTTCCGGGCTGACCATTTCGTCCGGGCCGGCCAGAACCGCAAGCGATGCGATCTGGCCGCGCTCAAGCCTCGCCTGAAGGTAGTCTTCGCGAAACCGGGCAACCGACGGCACAAAGATCAGCACTTCCGCCAGCATGACGAAAACGACTGTCAGCAGCAGGAACCGCCCGGAGAGAGATTTCAGAAACATGCGCCGCGTTCTTCCCCTTTGCCCCCAAACTATGTTGGCAGGGTCCGCTCTTCAAGCGCGTGATCATCTTATCTCAGTCGCTGCACCAGACGCACCATTGCCTTGACCTTGCGGCTTTCGAACAGTCTCGGGCCGAAATAGGCCCCCGCTGCGCGTTTGTTGATCTCGCCCAATGTCGGATAAGGCGATACCATCGCGGCAATCGCCCCCATCTTGAGGCGGTTTGCGATTGCCAGCGCCCAGATCTGGATCAGCTCGCCCGCCTGCGCCCCGACAATCGAGGCCCCCACAGGCCTGCCCTTGACCACCATGACCTTGATCAGCCCGGTCGTGGCCAGCTCGGCACGGGCGCGATCATTTTCGGCATAGTCAAAGCGAACGACCTCCAGCCTGGCCCCGTATCTGTCACGGGCCTCGGCCTCGGTCAGGCCGACCTGGGCGATTTCAGGATCGGTATAGGTTGCCCAGGGGATATGGGCGGTGCTGGCCCTGGCTGGCAGCCCGAACAGGGCCGAACGAATGACGATACCCGCGTGATAATTTGCCATATGGGTAAATTGCAACCCGCCGATGACATCGCCAATCGCATAGATGCGGCGGTTGGTGGTCTTGAGGGCGGCGTTGACCTTTATCGCACCTCGCGCGACATCGACCCCGGCGGCGGCAAGGTTCAGGCGCTCGGTGTTCGGTTTGCGCCCGACCGCGACCAGCAGATGCGTGCCCTCGAACACTTCACCTCCCTTGACATGCACGGCAATCGACCCTGCCTTGCCGGTAACCCGTTCAGCCAGCGCACCCTCGATGATTTCCACACCTTCGGCGCGAATGCGTTCCAGCGCGATGGCCGCCAGTTCGGGGTCATCCTTGCCCAGCGCCTTCTGGCCCTCGAGCACCGTCACCCGCGACCCCAACCGCCGATGGGCCTGCGCAAGCTCCATGCCGATGGGCCCGCCGCCAATGACGATCAGATGTTCCGGCTGTTGGCGCAACTCGAAAACGGTTTCGTTGGTCAGATAGGGAACGTGGTCAAGCCCCGGTATCGGCGGCAGTAGGGGCGAAGAGCCGGTGGCAATCACAAAGCGCCTTGCGCGGATCACCGCTTCTCCCGCCTGCAATTCGCGCGGGGAAAGAAACGCCCCCCAGGCCTGAACTACACGCACGCCCAGCGATTCGAACCGCTCGACACTGTCATGGGGTGCGATCCCCGCGATCACCCTCGCCACATGGTCCTTTGCCGCTGCATAGTCGATCTGTGGCTGAACCGGCTGCACCCCGAATGGCGCCCCTGCTGTCATCGCATGGGCATGCTTTCCTGCGGCGATCAGCGCCTTGGAGGGCACGCAGCCGTAATTCAGGCAGTCCCCCCCCATCCTGCCGCCCTCGACCAGCACGACGTCGGCCCCCATCTGGGCAGCGCCTGCAGCGACCGACAACCCGCCAGAGCCCGCGCCGATCACGCATAGATCAGTCTTGATTGTTCCCATTTGTCAGATCCTGCCCCTGCGAAATCTTTTCACGATCACCGGCAACAGCGCCAACGCACATAATGCCAAAATCGGCCCCAGGATCTGTGGCTCGAAAATCAGGCCCAGATCGGGCGATTCGCCGCGGGCAAAGACCTCGCCAAGGCCGGCTCCGACCCAAGTATAGACCAGCGCGCCGGGTATGATGCCAAAGAATGTAGTAAAGACGAACCGCCCAAGCCCGACCCCCACAAGTGCGGGCACAAGATTGGCCACAAAAAACGGCACCGCGGGCACCAGCCGCATCAGGAACAGAAAGGAAAGCTCGTTCTCGCGCAAACCTTCCCGAAACCTGCGCACGGTGCCGTCCGAGGCGTCAATCTTGCCGTTCAGCCATTCGCCCAGCCCCATGCGGGCCGCTATGAATATGAATGTCGCCCCGATAGTTGCGGCGGTCATGTTGAACAGAACCCCCGGAAACAACCCGAAAAGAAACCCCCCGGTCAACGAGGCCACCGCCGCGCCCGGCAGCGAGAACGACACGATGGCAATGTAAATCAACAGGAATCCTGCCACGGACAGCGCGTAATGCTGATCGCGATAGGCCAGCAACGCGGCGCGGTTGTCGCGCAGCATGTCGAATGTCAGATAGTCGCGCAGCGTGAAATAGCCCGCAATCGCCACGATCACGATCACGCCCAGCGGCAGGAATCGCCGTGCCCCTGCCCCGCTCTTGCGCTGTCCGTGCATTGTCGTTTCCTGTTCCATTCACTCGCCTCTGGCTGCCATCCCCACCATGTGGGCCGGATCATATGCAAAATGGTAGGGGCATCACGCCGCGTTGAACACAGGTGATGCAATATTTCGACCTTGGGGCCCATTTTGCGGCAAATCGGGGCGCAACCTGTCCTTTTCCCCGAAATGTTGCGATAAACGGCGCCCCTGCGAATTGACTTATCAGATGACCGGGACTAAACAGCGGCTTCCGAATGACACTGGATACGGG
>WFQE01000278.1 GCA_015487165.1 Paracoccaceae bacterium
AGACGTGTATAAGAGACAGAGCTGGCTCATCCAGGGCGCGGTGGTCATGGACCCGAACACGATCAGCGAAATCGGCAGCGTCGCCCAGCACGGGTTGCTGGCCAGCGACTGCCCCGCAAGCCCCCCCAGAACAAAGATCATCGGCATTTGCGCGCCGATGAAGGCCTGCGCAAGCACAAGCACCGCAACATTGCGGCGGGCCAGGGTGTCGTTGACCGACTCGGATGCTGAGGAAGCCATCATGGCGCAAGACCCTAGTCAGGCCCCGCAGCGGTGCCAAGCGCTATTCCGTAACGTCAATTACATGGGCAAAGGATCCGGACACCTTGTCGCGCACAAGCCCCATCGGGGGCAGGGGATTGCCCTCGGCATCGGTGGCCTGAAACAACGGGTTGCCGTGCGCGCGCAAGGTGGTGGCGAAATGAAATTCGTGCCCGTTCAGGGGGGTGTTCCAGGGGCCAGCCGTGGGGATCAGCCGCCGATAGCCCAGATGCAGCCGCCTGCTGGCAAAGCTGGTTTCCAGATCCAGCAGGCCGGCCATCTGGTGGCGTGTGCCCCCGGCATCGATCAGGCCCCGGCCGAGCACCATGAAGCCGCCGCACTCGCCATAAACAGGGGTGGTCTGTGCGGCCCGACGCAGCCCCTCGATGAAGCGCCGGTTGGCGGCCAGCCTGCCCGCATGCAGCTCGGGATAGCCGCCGGGCAGAAAGATGAAATCGGCTGGCGGCGGGGGGGCGTCGGCAAGCGGCGAAAAGAACGCGATCTCGGCACCGGCCGCGCGCCAGTCGCCGATCATGTGGGGATAGGCAAAGGCAAAGGCGCTGTCCCGTGCCACGGCAATGCGTTGGCCCGGGGGCGGCAGGGTGGCACTGGCGCGACCGGCGGGCAGGGGGGCGGCAAGTTCCGCAAGCCCGCCCAGATCAATCCCGGAGCTGACGATGTCGGCGGCGCGCTCAAGGAAATCCTCCAGTTCGGGGTGTTCTTCTGCCTGCACCAGCCCCAGATGGCGCGAAGGCAGGGTCAGGCCCTTGTCGCGCCGGATGGCCCCCAGCACCGGCACGCCGGTCTCGCCAAGCGCATTGCGCAGCATTTCTTCGTGGCGGGGCGATCCGGTTCTGTTCAGGATGACGCCGGCAATGGTGACGTCCGGGCGGTGCCGGGCAAAGCCGTTGACCAGCGGCGCTACCGATTGCGCCATCGAGGATGCATCCACAATCAGCACTACGGGCAGGTTCAGCAGCCTCGCCAGATCGGCCGTTGCGCCGCGGCCATCAGGCGGCGCGCCGTCAAACAGGCCCATGGCGCCCTCGACCAGCAACAGCCCCGGCCCCTGTGCCAATGCGCGGATGCGTGCGGGTGTCATCGCCCAGGCATCGAGATTGACACATTCCCGCCCCGTGGCGGCGGCGTGAAAACGCGGGTCGATATAGTCGGGCCCGGATTTTGCCGACCGGATGGCATGCCCCTGCCGCGCTAGCGCGCGCAGGATCCCCAGCGTGACCACCGTTTTCCCGCTGCCCGATGTGGGCGCGGCAAGGATCAGCCCTGTGCCCGTGTCTGTCATGCGCCTTCCCCCTGGTCCGACCCTGTCTATGCCAAGGCCCGGCGGGGGAAAAGCCCCCTCCCTTGCGCAGGGCCCGACTTCTTGCCGCCAGGCTTTCTTCTTTGTCCAAATACTTGCGGGGGAGGGCCGCAAGGCCCGGGGGCGGCAGCCCCCTTTCACGGGGCGGCGAACATCCTCCATTGGCAGCGGCGGCGGGCTTTGACATTATCGCCCCATGAACGGGACTGCAAAAACGGAATTGCGCCGCGGCTGGACGACCGGCGCCTGCGCGACCGCCGCCACCAAGGCGGCGCTGATGGCGCTGTGGGGCGGGGCGTTTCCTGATCGCGTACGGATCACGCTGCCCCGTGGCGAGCGTCCAGCCTTTGCGCTTGCCCATATGCGGCAGGGCGCGGGCTGGGCCGAGGCGGGTATCATCAAGGATGCGGGCGATGACCCGGATGTCACCCACGGCGCGCTGATCAAGGCGCGTGTCGAGGCCCGCGCCGATGCGGGCGAGGGGGTGGTTTTTCGCGCGGGCAAAGGCGTTGGCACCGTCACCATGCCCGGCTTGCCCGTGCCGGTGGGCGCACCCGCCATCAACCCCGTGCCGCGCCAGATGATGCAGCAGGTGGTGGCCGAGCAGGCCGTCCGATACGGCCAGCCGGGCGATGTCGAGATCACCATTTCGATCCCCCATGGCGAAGAGATCGCCCGCAAGACCTGGAATCCCCGCCTTGGC
>WFQE01000279.1 GCA_015487165.1 Paracoccaceae bacterium
GATCAGGGCAGGGTCGGCGTCGATCGCGGCCTGCTCGGGCATCGAGCCGACAAACACCGCCACGTTCAACATGCCGTCCTGCTCGGCCAGCCTGTCATTGATTGCGTCAAAACTTTTCGGTTTGCGCGCATCGAATTTCAGCGCCTCGGCCTTTGGCGCGCCCCGCAGCCGACAATCATCGGCGATGCGCTGCAGGTCGTCCATGTCGCGCCCGGCCAGAAAGACATCGGCGCCGCGCTCGGCCACCGCACGGGCAAACGCGCGTGCCATCGAGGAACTTGCCCCAAGGATCAGCCAGCTCTGTTTCATGCCTCGCTCCTCAGTTTCAGGCGCCGCACCAAATCGGTTTCCAGCGCGTGTTTCGGATCCTGCGCATTGGCGATTGCCGCAAAATTCGCGCGTTCGTCATACATGGGGGCGAATTGTTCCGCGGTCGCGACCGAGTCCTTTGCCGGATAGATGCGCCCGCCTGCGGCAAGGGTCATGTCGATCAATTCCTGCACAAGGCCCGCGCTTTCGCGCCGGTTGGGGAAATCGACGGCCAGCGTGAAGCCCTCCATCGGGAACGACATCATGCCGCCGCGCCCCTCGCCCAGCCGTTTCAGCACCGCCAGCGGCGAGGCCAGCCGCGATGAGGCGATCTTTTCCATCATCCGGTGCAGGGTGTCGCGGGCGCTGTCAGGGGGCAGCACGCATTGGAACTGGTGAAAACCGGGCTTGCCGTAAAGACGGTTCCAGTCATGCACGCGATCCAGCGGGAAAAAGAAATCCTGCATCGAGCGGTCGATCCTGCGCCCGCCGGGGGGAACGCGGCGCAGATAAAGCTGGTTGAAGGCGCGCACAACCGGCGCGCTCAGCAAAAAGCGGGGGGCATCAAGGGGCACCGATTTCGCACCCTTTTCGGTGATCGGCACCGCATGTTCGCGAATTTCGGCCTCTTCCAGTATGCCACGGCCCAGGCTTTCGCCGCGCGCCGTCGCGTCGATCCAGCCGACGCAATATGTGGCGGTCGAGCCTTCCAGCAGCGACATGAATTCATCCAGATTGTCGGCGCGGCTTTCGCGTACATCCATCACCGTCGAACCAGAGCGGATCAGCCGGATGCTGGCCGACAGGATGATCCCGGTCTGGCCCAGCCCGCCGATGGTTGCGCGGAACAGATCGGGCGCGTTTTCCGGCGTGATCCGGCGCGTGCGCCCGTTTGCGCCCAGCAGCTCGATTTCCACCACATGCTGGCCGAAACTGCCGGCGCCGTGGTGGTTCTTGCCATGCACGTCATTGCCGATGCAGCCGCCCAGCGTGGCAAAGCCGGTGCCGGGCAGAACGGCGGGGATCCAGCCGCGCGGGGCCATCAGGCGGGTGATCTCGCCAATGGTGATGCCCGCCTCGGCCTGCAGGATGCCGGTGTTTTCGTCAAACGCGATCATCCGGTCCAGCCGGGTCATGTCGATCACATGGCCGCCATCATTCAGCGCCGCGTCGCCATAGGAGCGCCGGTTGCCGATCGCGGGGCATTTTTCCTCGCGCAGCGTGGCCCTGAGCGCGGCAATCTTTTCCGGTCGCGCCATCTTGCCATTGGCGCGCAGCACGCGGCCCCAGCCGGCATATTCACCTGTTTTCCAGCGCATTTCCCCTCCTTGCAGCCATTCCTTCGGCGAATGGGAATATGATGATGCCAAGTGCAACCGCGAACCACAGCGTGGTGATACGGATGATGGCGGTTGCGGGAATGCTGATTTCCAGAGGCACGCCCTGTATGGCCAGCAGCGCAACCATTGCCGCCTCGGCCCCGCCGACACCGCCGGGCATGCCGGTTGCCCCGCCGGTCATCATCGAGAACAGAAAGATCGCAACCGCGCTCCACAGCGGCACATCCGCGCCCAGCCAGCCCAGCAACAGATAAAAGGCGTATCCCTCGGCCATCCAGCCCAAGGCACCAAGGGAAAGGGCCGGGATCACGATGCGCGGCACCGAAAAGGGTTGCAACGCCCGCGCTGCACGGCGGGCGCGCACGAAGAGGCGCGGCTTGCGCCCCACCAGGCGATACAGCCCGTCGATCATGGCGCCAAACAGCACCGGTCGGGTTGCGACAAGCGCCGCGATCACCGCCAGAATTGCAACAGGTAGCCCGCCCGCAATGCCCGCAGCCCCGGCCGCCAGCGCGAATGCCAGCAGCAGACCGGTCGAGGCCAGATCGCCCGCGCGATCCACCAGTACCAGCGGCGCAAGTTGTTCCAGCCTTGTGCCGGTCTCGCGGCTGATCCAGCGCATGCGCACGACCTCGCCCAGCCGCGCCGGGGTCATGGTCAGGGCAAAGCCGCCGAAATAGTGCCGCAGCACTGACAGCAGCCGCAGCCGCACATGCAGTGCGTCAAGATACAGCCACCAGCGCAGTGCGCGCAGAAGATAATTGAAAAGCGACAGCGCCAGCAGGCCCACCACCTGCTGGCCGCCGAGCAGAACGACCTCGTTCCAGATGTCCTCGCCGCTTGCAGCCCACAGCGCCAGCCCAGCGCTGATCAGGAATACCGCGAACACGAGGGCCGAGGTTCTTATGCTTTTGCCACCCACCATGGCCCTCGTGCTAGCGGATCATCATGGCAAGAAAAAGGCCGGTCAGTGGACAATTCGTGGAATAGCCGCTTATTTGTTCCAAATCGGGGAAAATGAGGCGTCAGTCCCTGATCACCGGCTGTTTGCGCCCGTCATCATCCAGCGCGACAAAGGTGAACACGCCCTCGGTCACCTTGAAACTGCGATGGGAAAGGCGGCGCTGCACCCAGGCGCCGATGCGGATGGCCATTGATGTGCGGCCCACGCGCTCGACCTCGCAATAGACCGACAGAATGTCGCCGACATGCACGGGTTTGAGGAAACTCATCGCCTCGATCCCCACGGTGGCGACCCGGCATTTGGCGTAATCCGCCGCTGCGATACCGCCGGCCAGGTCCATCTGGCTGAGCACCCAGCCGCCAAAGATATCGCCCGCCGTGTTGGTGTCGGCCGGCATGGCCACGGTCTTGATCATCGGTGCGTCGGTCGGTTCGCAATCGGTCTCTGCGGTCATGTCATCCTGCCTGAAGGGTTTTGCCCTACCTTACCGCGCAGCGTCGCCAAGGCAAGGGCGGGGGTGTATGCCCCTTGCATCTTGCGGTTTCATTTCGTTTGCAACATAACTGTCGCGAAAATTGCTGCACGGCAGCATCGCTTGGGGAGATCACATCATGGCAACCGAATTGTGGCGTCCGTCATCTGAACGCGCCAAGGCCTCGCTGCTGGCGGAATTCATGGAAAAGGTCGGCGTGGGGCTTGAGGGCGGCACACCCGATTATGACGCGCTGTGGCAGTATTCCATCGACGACACGGCGGGATTCTGGCGCGCGCTGTGGGAGTTTGCGGACGTCATCGGCACGCCGGGGGATGTCACGTTCCAGCCCGGCGATCACCTGACCAAGGCGCGTTTTTTCCCGGATGCCCGGCTGAATTTCGCGGAAAACCTGCTGAAAACGCGTGGCGATGGCGCCGCAATCATCTGGCATGGCGAGGGCGGCACACGCCAGCAGATCAGCTGGGACGAGCTGCGCGCGCTTGTTTCGCGCCTGCAACAGGGGCTGCGCGCCGAGGGCATCCAGCCCGGCGACCGTGTGGCCGGCTATCTGCCCAACATGCCCGGCGCGGTCGCCGCCATGCTGGCCGTGACCAGCCTCGGCGCGGTGTGGTCGTCCAGCTCGCCCGATTTCGGGATCAACGGCGTTTACGACCGCTTTGGCCAGATCGAACCCAAGGTCCTGTTCTGCGCCGAGGGCTATGATTACAACGGCAAGAATTTCTCATCGCTGGAAATCGCGGGCGAACTCGCCGGGCGCATCCCCTCGATCCAGCGTATCGTGGTGATGCCGCATCTCGATGCGGGCGCCGACATCACGCCCGCAGGCGACAAGGCGGTGAGATTGGCCGATTTCATCGCCCCCTTTGACGCGGTCGAGCCCGAATATACCCGCGTCGGCTTTCGTGACCCGCTTTACATCATGTTCTCGTCGGGCACGACGGGGCTGCCGAAATGTATCATTCATACGGTGGGCGGCACGTTGTTGCAGCATCTCAAGGAACACATGTTGCAAACGGATGAAAAACCCGGCGACCGCCTGTTCTATTTCACCACCTGCGGCTGGATGATGTGGAACTGGCAGGTCAGCGCGCTGGCGGCTGGTGTGACGCTGGTGCAATATGACGGATCCCCCTTTTACCCCGACGGCAATCGCCTTGCCGATATCGCCGTGGCCGAAAACGTCACCCATTTCGGCACCTCGGCCAAATATCTTGACGCCTGCAACAAGGCCGGCATCAAGCCGCGCGAGACCCACGATCTGGGCGCGCTGCGCACGATCCTTTCAACCGGCTCGCCGCTGGTGCCCGAGGGGTTCGACTACGTCTATCGCGACTGGAAGAACGATGTCTGCCTGTCCTCGATTGCCGGCGGCACCGATATCATCGCCTGTTTCGTTGGCGGCAGCCCGGTCAGTCCGGTTTATCGCGGGCAGTGTCAGAAACGCATGCTGGGCATGAATGTGCAGGTGTTCGATGAAAACGGCAATTCCCTGCGCGGCCAGCCGGGCGAGCTGGTCTGCACCAATGCGCATCCCTCGATGCCATCGGGTTTCTGGAACGACCCGGATGGCAGCCGTTACCGTGCCGCCTATTTCGAGCGCTTCGAAAATGTCTGGTGCCATGGCGACTGGGTGACACTGACCGATGAGGGCGGCATGATCTTTCACGGGCGCTCGGATGCCACCCTCAACCCCGGCGGCGTGCGCATCGGCACCGCCGAGATCTATCGCCAGGTCGAGCGCATCGACGAGGTTCTCGAATCGCTGGTGATCGGCCAGCAATGGGAGGGCGATGTGCGCGTCGTCCTGTTCGTGCGCCTGCGCGAGGGCGTCGATCTGTCCGACGATCTGGTCAGGCGCATCAGGGCCGAGATCCGCAAGAATGCTTCGCCCCGTCATGTGCCGGCCAGGATCATTGCGGTCGCCGACATTCCCCGCACAAAATCGGGCAAGATCACCGAGTTGGCCGTGCGCGACATCGTTCACGGCCGCCCGGTCAAGAACAAGGAGGCCCTGGCCAACCCCGAGGCGCTGGAACTGTTCCGCGACTTGCCGGAGTTGCAAGGCTAGTCACCTGAATTTGGGGGGGCATCGTTCAATGTCGTGCCACCGGATCGCTTGCGATCCGGTTCGCGCCCGACCCCGCCCCCCAAGGCGGGCGCGAATTGGTGGTGCCGTTTCAGCAGATTGCAACATTGCACTCTGGAATCCGCAGCGCAGATCTTGGCGCGCCCCCCTCGAGGCCGGGCGCGAACCTTGCCCTGCGTGAGGTCTCCAATGACGTGGATTACGATTCCACCCCGCCACGGCCGGTTGGTTCCGGCTGGGCCATCGCAGCTTTAACCCCGCAGCAGGGCAAGAAGTTTGCCCATGTCATCGGGCAACGGCGCTTCGAATTGCATCATCTCGCCGCTGACCGGGTGGATGAAGCCCAGTGTTGCCGCATGCAGGGCCTGGCGGGGAAATTCGCGTACGGCCTCGACCGCGCCCTCGGGCAGATCCTTGGCGGCCAGTTTTCGGCGCCCGCCATAGGTGCTGTCGCCCACCAGCGCGTGGCCGGCATGGGTCAGATGTACCCTGATCTGGTGGGTGCGGCCGGTTTCAAGCCAGCAATCAACCAGTGCCAGCGCGTTGCCAAAGCTTTCGACGACCCTGAGACGGGTAATGGCGTGGCGGCCGGCATTGGTCACCACGGTCATGCGCTTGCGGTCATGCTTGTGGCGGGCGATGTTGCCCGAGATACGGATGATGTTGCCCGGCTCGAACGCAACCCCCGGCACACCGGCAAGGCGCGGATCCCCGCGCGAAGGCACGCCAAAGACGATGGCCTTATAGTGCCGCTCGATAGAATGGTCGGCAAATTGCGCCGCCAGCGCGTGATGGGCGCGGTCGGTCTTGGCCACGACCAGCAGGCCGGATGTATCCTTGTCGATACGATGCACGATACCGGGGCGCTTTTCGCCGCCGATGCCCGACAGGCTGTCGGCACAATGGTGCAACAGCGCATTGACCAGCGTGCCGGTTTCGGAGCCCGGTGCGGGATGCACGACCAGGCCCGCTGGCTTGTTCACAACGATCAGTTCGTCATCTTCGAAAACGATGTCCAGCGGGATGTCTTCGGGGCCGGCCTCGATTTCTGTGGCCGGCGGCAAGGTGATCAGAAACACATCGCCCGGCTGGCTTCGGGTTTTCAGCCGTGTGACGACCTCGCCATCCTCGCGGGCGACGGCGCCGTTCTCGATCAATTTGCCGATATGCGACCGGCTGAGCGCGGCTTGCTCTGGCACCGCGGCGGCCAAGGCCTTATCTAGGCGAGGCGGGGGATTTTCCCCGATCACGATACGGAGCACGGATTCGGACATGGACAATACTCCGGAACAGGGGGGCGAGCCCGCCAATCTGCGGTTTCTCAGGGTGCTTGTGACAATCCTGACCGCGTCGATGATTGCCGGTCTTGTAACCATCATCGCGCTGATTGTCATCAGGGTGCCGAAAGTCATGCAAAGCGTGGCCCTGCCCGACGCGATTACCTTGCCCGACGGGGCGAAAGCCAGCAGTTTTACCCAAGGGCCAGACTGGTATGCGGTGGTGACAAAGGATGACCGGATCCTGATCTTCAACCGCGATGATGGCAAGCTGCGTCAGGAAATCACGATTCGGAAGGCGAAATAGGGCAGGGCGCGACGGTTATCCCCGCCGCGCCCCCAAATACGCCGGTTTCGGGGTCTGCCGGTTCAGCGCTTGTCGTAATACAGCCCGACCACATGTTCTGCCTCGGCAAAGAACAGCCAGCGGGCGGCGAACAGGCCCAGCATGTGGAACGCGACTGCCAGCGCGGCAGAGATGGGGTTGAAGGGCAGGGCATAAAGCAGGATCACCGGCAGCAGGCCAAGCGAGACACCTGCGATCATGCGCAGCTTGCGCGAATGCTTGCGGCCGACCGTGAATACCATTTCCTTCATCAGATAGTTCGGGCTGGTATGGGGGGGCTCAAGCAGGCGGACCTTGCCGAGATTGCCAAGGCCGGTCGCGGTTTCGATCGTGTGGCCGGCCTCGCGGAAACGCTTGTCGCCAGCCTGCCAGACCGCAAATTGCACCAGTGTCAGCACCAGCAGCAGCACCACGGCAATACTGATCTGGCCCGCCAGCAGCGCGCCGCCGGCAACCGCATAGGTCAGGAACATGACCGATGTCAGCCGCATGTTCCAGCGCGGCACGGTTTTCAGCTGTGCATAGATCATCGACGTGGTGAACACGGTGAACAGCGACAGCGCCGCGCCGATCCAGCCGAGTATCTGGAACCGCTGGCCAAGAAAGATCATGCCGATTGCATAAACAGCCATGACAAGCAACGTGACGATCGAGGCGACGCCCTCGCGGCTCAGCCAGCTGGTGCGCCATTGCGAAAATGCGTGGATGGCGTTTTTCGGATTTCCCAGATGCGCGGTCGAGGCCAGCAACCCGCCCACGGCCAGCGCATAGGCCACGAAGAACATGCCGAAGGCGGACATGCCATAGACCTCGGGATAGCCGATGCCCAGCCAGAACAGCAGGCCGAAACCAAGGCCCGAAAGCGAAGTGAAGATGATGACGGAAGGTGCGGGATGCATCAGATTTTCTCCAGTGCCTTGTCGAGCCAGCCGAGGAAGCCGCCGGGTTGGTCTTGGGTTGTCTCTTCGTTGACCACGGGTTCAAGGAAGGGCGCGAGGATGTCGATCTTGTTCTCGCCGCCGATATCGGTCTTGGGGCGCGGCGGCAGATAGCGGTTGACCGGCGCGGTGCCCTGTTCGGGCATCAGCTCCATCCCGCCGCGTTCGGCCGTCAGGCGCGACACGTTGCTTTCGGGGTCCGCGAAATCGCCGAAATGGCGCGCGCCGGCGGGGCAGGTGCGCACGCAGGCGGGGATGCGGTCCTCTTCAGGCAGGTTTTCGTTATAGATGCGATCGACGCACAGGGTGCATTTCTTCATCACGCCGGCCAGCTGGTCCAGCTCGCGCGCGCCATAGGGGCAGGCCCAGGCGCACAGCCCGCAGCCCATGCAGCGATCTTCGTTGACCAGCACGATACCGTCTTCCTCGCGCTTGTAGCTGGCGCCGGTGGGGCAGACGGTGACGCAGGGCGCGTCTTCGCAATGCAGGCAGGATTTGGGGAAATGCACGGTCTGGGCGTTGCACCCCTCCTGCTTGACCTCATAGGTGTGGATCCGGTTCAGGAATGTGCCCATGGGTTCGGCCCCGTAGGCATCGACATCCGACAGCGGCGCACCGTAATTCGAGGTGTTCCATTCCTTGCAGTTGGTCACGCAGGCGTGGCAGCCGACGCAGATGTCCAGATCGATGACAAGGCCCAGTTTCTTCTGGGTGGTCTGTGGCAGAGCGGTCATCAGAATTCCTCCCCATAGGCGACGTTCTTGGGGCCTTTACCCACCGGTGAAACCTGTGGCGGGATATGGGGTTCGCTGATCCCGTCGGCCTTGGGCCCGATGTTTTCGATCTTGACCCGCAGGTCGAACCAGGCAGCCTGGCCGGTGACCGGGTCCGAGTTGTTCCACCGCATGCCGTCGCCGCGGGGGGGCAGCAATTCGTGGATGATGTGGTTCAGCAGAAAGCCGCGGGTGGCCTCGGAGGCATTTTCATCCAGCGCCCAGGCGCCCGAACGCTTGCCGATGGCGTTCCATGTCCACATGGTCTTGCCGTTCAGCGCATCCATGCGCACGACCGGCACGGTGATGGATCCGTGAACCGAGGTCACGCGCGCCCAATCGCCGGGCTTGAAGCCATGCTTGTCGCAGATTTCGCCCGATACATATAGCGGGTTCGCCCCGTGGATCTGGCGCAGCCAGGCGTTCTGCGTGCCCCAGCTGTGATACATCGCCATGGGCCGCTGGGTCAGCGCCGTGTAGGGGTATTCCTTTTCGTCGATCAGCGTGCCCTCGAAAGGCGGATACCAGACCGGCAGCGGGTCCATCGCCATCTTGAGCTGGGCGCGCAGGTGGTCGGGGGGCTGGATATCGCCATGCCCTTCGGCCGCAAGCCGGAATTTCTGCATTGGCTCCACATAAAGCTGGAACACATAGGGTTGCGGGCTGTCAAACAACCCGCGCTCGACCGCCCAGTCCTGATAGGCCTGGTTCCACGGCTTGTAGAACACGGCCTCGTCAGGGATATGGTCGATCCAGAAGCCGCCATTTTCCTTGTAGGCCTCGATCTGGTTCGGGTTGGGCTCGCCCCGGCCCTTGCCCTTGCCGTCCTTGCCACGGAAGCCGGCCAGCGGGCCGATACCGGGGCGGCGCTCGTGGTTTACGATATAGTCGGCATAATCCTTGTATTTCGGGCTGCCGTCCTCGTTGACCATGCCGGGCAGGCCCAGGCGCGCACCCAGATCCAGCAGCACGCTTTG
This sequence comes from Paracoccaceae bacterium, assembly GCA_015487165.1. GTDB lineage: Bacteria > Pseudomonadota > Alphaproteobacteria > Rhodobacterales > Rhodobacteraceae > UBA5972. The sequence goes on from WFQE01000279.1 coordinate 9,507, forward strand.
AAAGCCGCGCACGTCGCGGTCGGGCTCGACCACCGGCCAGCGGATGCTGTCGGCCATGCCGTCGGCCTCGCAGATCGGGCGGTCGAGCAGGCTGATGCAGTCATGGCGTTCAAGATAGGTCGTGTCGGGCAGGACCAGATCGGCAAACGCCACCATCTCGGACGAATAGGCGTCGGAATAGATGATCCGCGGGATCACATATTCACCGTTCTCGTCCTTGTCGGTCAGCATGTCGATAACCTTCGACGTGTTCATGGACGAGTTCCACGACATGTTGGCCATGAACATGAACAGCGTGTCGATACGATAGGGGTCGCCGGCATGCGCATTGCTGATCAGCATGTGCATCAGCCCGTGCGCCGACATGGGGTTTTCCCAGGTAAACGCCTTGTCGATGCGCTTGGCATTGCCGTTTTCATCAAGCAGCAGGTCCTCGGGGCCGCGCACATAGCCCAGATGCGGCCCGTCCAGCGGCTGGCCCGGCGTCACGCCCGCATGGGGCTTGGGGTGGGCCTCGACCGGCTTGGGGTAGGGCGGCTTGAAGCGGAAGCCGCCGGGCACCTCGACGCTGCCCAGCAGGATCTGCAACACATGCAGCGCGCGGCAGGTCTGATAGCCGTTGGAATGGGCCGAAATCCCGCGCATGGCGTGAAAGCTGACAGGACGGCCGATCATGCGGTCGTGTTTCTCGCCCTTCCAGTCGGTCCAGGGCTGCTCGATCACGATTTCCTGTTCAAAGGCGACATGGGCCAGCTCGGCGGCGATGCGCTTGATGCGGTCGGCCGAAATCCCGCACTGTTCGGCGATGCGTTCGGGGGCGTGGTCGTTCGAGAGGTATTTTTCGGCCAGCAGCTGGAAGACGGGGCGGTAGGTGACGCCGTCGGATTCATATGTGCCGGCCATGTCGGGTTTGATGCCGGGGGTGTCAAAGGCGACCGGCTTGCCGGTGGCGCGGTCCAGCACCTGCGGCTTGTCGTTTTCGTCGCGCAGGAACAGCCCGTACTCCGCGCTGCCCTCGGCGTCATTCACCAGAAACGGCGCGTTGGTATAGCGGCGCAGATAGTCGAGATCGACCTTGCCCGCCTTCAGCAGTTCGTGAATCAGCGCCAGGATGAACAGCCCGTCGGTGCCCGGCGTGATGCCGACCCATTCATCGGCAATGGCGTTATAGCCCGAGCGGATGGGATTCACTCCGATGATCTTGGCCCCGGTTTCCTTGAGCTTGTTCAGCCCCATCTTGATCGGGTTCGAATCATGGTCCTCGGCCACGCCGAAGATCATGAACAGCTTGGTGCGCTCCCAGTCGGGCTGACCAAATTCCCAGAAACTGCCGCCCATGGTGTAGATGCCCGCTGCCGCCATGTTGACCGAACAGAACCCCCCATGCGCCGCATAGTTGGGCGTGCCATAGGCCTGTGCCCACCAGCCGGTAAAGCTTTGCGACTGGTCGCGGCCGGTAAAGAAGGCCAGTTTTTCAGGGGCGGTCTCGCGCAGCGGCTTCAGCCAGCTGGTGGCGAGTTCCAGCGCCTCGTCCCACGAGATTTCCTCGAACTTGCCCTCGCCGCGCTCGCCGACCCGTTTCAGAGGCGCGCGCAGGCGCGAGGGCGCGTAATGCGACATGATGCCGGACGAGCCCTTGGCGCACAACACCCCCTTGTTCACGGGGTGGTCGCGGTTGCCCTCGATATATTTGATCTTGCCGTTTTTCATGTGCACGTTGATGCCGCAGCGGCAGGCGCACATGTAGCAGGTGGTCTTGCGGATTTCTTCGGATACTTCGGGCGAAGTATCCAGGGCAGGCTGGTCATATGGGGGCATGATGTTTCCCGAGGTCCCTGTTTTGTCTTGCCGGGGCCGGTGGGCGGCCCGACATATTAGATCATTCGAATGTATTTAACGGTCCCTTTGCGGGCTTGTCCAGATTGCTTTGCCGGATTCTCCAGATTTTGCGGCTTCATGTCGCTGGCGATCGCAGGTCGATACGCGAAAATATGCAGAAATTTGCATTTAAGGCGTTCCTAATATACGCTCGGCAGACCTTTTGGGGTTCATCAAGGGAGGATAACGATGAAAAAGGTGATTCTGGCAGGCGCTGCATTTGCGCTTGCGATGACGGCGTTTGGCGCATCCGCCGCGCCCAAGGTCAACAAGACATATATCCGCAAGGGCAGTCAGGAAATTCGGGTTTTCACCGACAAGGACGGCAAGCTGTATTGCCGCCGCACCAGTGACAATTTCGAACTTTGCCACGGCATGGAAAAACAGCCCGATGGCACCTGGACGGGCAAGAAGATGAAGCATCCGGACATGCCCGGCTTCATGACCTTCAACGGCACGGTCGTGATCGGGTCGAACAAGAAGCTCAGCATCAAGGGCTGCATGATCGGCGGCGCCATGTGCGATTCCGAGATCTGGGACGAAAAGTAAACGATCTTTCTACAACAAGATTGCCAAAGGGCCGGGGGCGTCTCCCGGCCCTTTTCATGTCTTGACCTTGCAAGGGGCCGGATGTCATCTCGTTTGGAATGGCGCGTGGGGTGAGGATGAGCAAAACAGGGCAAAAGCGTCTTTTCCGGGTGGTGTTTCCCGAAGCGCATGATCCCCGCGTGGCCGAGGCGATGGGCCGATTGCAAGCGGATCACGGGGTAAGGCCCGTTCCCATCCCCGAAGGCGCGCCGGATCAGGCTGCGGTCGATCTGCTGTGTCGGCACCGGCCAGGCCTCAGGCCCGCCCTCGCGCGGCGCCTGTTGGGCAAGCCGCTGTATCGGGCCGCCGCCATGGTTGCCGCCGGCAAGGCCGATGCGATGGTCGCGGGCGCGGCCAGCCCGACACGCCGCGTGATCGAGGCCGCCACGATGGTGATCGGTCTGGCCGACGGGGTGGAGATCCCCTCAAGCTTTTTCCTCATGCGTCTGGCTGACGGGCGCGAGATGATCTTTGCCGATTGCGCCGTGAATGCCGCGCCGGATGCTGCGGGTCTGGCGGCCATTGCGCGGGCGTCAGGCCATTCGGCGCGCGCGTTGCTGGGGGATGCGCGAATTGCGCTATTGTCCTTTGCCACGGGCAGCAGCGGGGCGGGGCAGTCGGTCGGCATGGTCAGCAAGGCGGTCGGGATCTTGTCCGAGGCGGGCATCAAGGCGACCGGCCCGATTCAGGCCGATGCAGCACTCAACCCCGATGTCGCCGCAACCAAGGGGATCGGCGACGGCAAGGCGAATGTTCTGGTGTTCCCGTCGCTTGATGCCGGCAATATCGCCTACAAGCTGATGCAGGAACTGGGCGGGGCGCAGGCCATCGGCCCGGTCTTGCAGGGGTTCCGCCGCCCCGTCTGCGACCTTTCCCGCGGGGCGCGGGTCGATGATATCGTTCAGGCGACACTTGTAACCCTGCGGCTGGGTGCCGGGCCGTCCGTCTGATCCGCTGCGGTCACACCCTTCTGCGCCGTTGCAGCCGGGGCGGCTCGGTTCGGCCCAGGCGGATGAAATGGGCCATCCAGGGCAGCGTCGTGTCGTCCGAGCGTGTCGCGGCATAAAGGCGCTTGGTCAGCCCGCGTTCTGTCAGGGGGCGGGTCACATAATCATGGTCATAGCGGCTGTCGCGTACTACCCAGTCGGGCAGCACCGCAACGCCGCGGTTGCTGGCCACCAGCAACATGATGACGGCGGTCAGCTCGACCTGGCGGATCTCGCGCGGCTCTACCCCCGCAGGCCCCAGCAGCAGCGAAAAGACATCAAGGCGCGTCTTGTCCACGGGATAGGCGATCAGCGTCTGGTCGGCGAAATCCGCAGCCTCGATCCAGGGCTTGTCGGCCAGCGGGTGACCGGATGCGGCGATGAACACGGGTTCATAGTCGAACAGCGGGGAAAAG
>WFQE01000280.1 GCA_015487165.1 Paracoccaceae bacterium
CGCTGGGAATGCGTCGATATCAAGGCGGTGCAGTCGCTGCCGCGCCCGGTGACGCTGTCCATGTGCAAGCAGGATCCCCGCCTTGCCGATATGGTGCTGGTGAACAACTCGCGCCTGTCGGTGCAGCCCGTAAAGGAACAGGAATGGCGGGTGATCTGCGAACTTGGCGGCGTTGAAGCCCGCTAGGTGGGCCAACCATATCCCCATTTGGTAAAATCAACATTCTGTGGAATAATCCCCCCATAACAACAATATATGGGAGGGACTCTTGTGACTTATCTTTCAGTCATCATCGCTGCAGGGGCGGCATATGCCTTTGGCGCAGTATGGTACATGGCGCTGGCCAAACCGTGGATGGCCGCGGCAGGGGTCGAGGCCGGTGAAAACGGGCGCCCCAAAGGCGGCGGCGGCAAAGCCTATGTCATTTCCTTGATCTGTATAATTCTTGTGGCCGGAATGATGCGCCATGCCTTTACGCAGGCCGGTATCGACAACCCCGCCAAAGGCGCGTTGTCCGGGTTGGGGCTGGGCTTGTTCATCGCCTCGCCCTGGATCGCGACCAATAACGCCTTTGAAGGCAAACCGTTCAACCTGACCTTGATCAACGGCGGCTATGCGACGATCGGTTGTGCAATCATCGGGGCAATCCTTACCGCGATCTAGCCTTTGACACCAAAACAGGGGATCCCGGCAACCGGGACCCCCTGCCACCCCACGTGCGCTCCGCCACACGCGTATGTTCCGGGCCCGGCCGTCCTAGCCAGAGGCTCAAGCGTATTCCGACGCTCGGCCCCAGGCAAACCGGAAAAACAAACAATTTTATCGATCCATCGTGTATCGATGGCTGCCCTGATCGGCATTCTTCCCGGAAAAGCCGCTGAATGGCCTGCATTTCAGGCATTTTTTCGCCCGCCAACCAAAATCCCGCTTGTGATCGGCCTGGAATTTTGCCCTGTTTGAACGCATAACAACAACAGAGAGGGACAATAGAACATGACTTCCTACCTCAAGACCACGCCGGACAGCGACGGCTTCTTTGGCGATTACGGTGGTGCCGAGCTGCCGCCGCCGCTGATTCCGCATTTCAAGGAAATCCGCGAGGCGTATGGCAAGATTTCCAAATCAGCCGAATTCATCCGCGAGCTGCGCTATATCCGCAAGCATTTCCAGGGCCGCCCCACGCCCGTATCCCATTTCAAGAACCTTTCCGACATCTGCGGCGGGGCCCAGATCTATGCCAAGCGCGAAGACCTGAACCACACTGGCGCGCACAAGCTCAACCACTGCATGGGCGAGGCCCTTTTGGCCAAATACATGGGCAAGACCAAGCTGATGGCCGAAACCGGCGCCGGCCAGCATGGTGTGGCGCTCGCCACCGCAGCCGCCTATTTCGGCATGGAATGCGAAATTCACATGGGTGAGATCGACATCGAGAAAGAGGCGCCCAACGTGACCCGCATGAAACTGCTGGGCGCCACGGTCGTTCCCGTCGGCTTTGGCGGGCGTTCCCTGAAAGAGGCCGTGGACAGCGCGTTCCAGGCCTATGTGCCGCAGGCCGACAAGGCGCTGTTTGCCATTGGCTCGGTCGTCGGGCCGCATCCCTTTCCGATGATGGTGCGCGATTTCCAGCATGTCGTCGGCATCGAGGCCCGCGAACAGTTCGAGGAAATGACCGGCGACCTGCCCGATATTGTTGCTGCCTGTGTCGGTGGCGGATCAAACGCCATGGGCCTGTTTTCCGGCTTTATCGACGAAGATGATGTCGCCCTTTACGGGGTCGAGCCAATGGGCACCTCGTCCAAGCTGGGCGACCATGCCGCCACCATCACCTTTGGCGAAGACGGCGATATCCACGGCTTCCGCACGCTGGTACTGAAAGATGACAAGGGCGAGCCCGCCCCCGTGCATACGGTTGCCTCGGGCCTCGATTATCCCGGCGTCGGCCCCGAGCATGCCCATCTGCACAAGACAGGCCGCGTGACCTATACCTCGGCCAACGACAAAGAGGCGATCGACGCCTTCTTTGCCCTGTCGCGCCACGAGGGCATCATCCCCGCGCTTGAAAGTGCCCACGCGGTTGCCTTTGCCATGCGCGAGGCGCCCAAACATCCGGGCAAGTCGATCCTGATCAACCTTTCGGGTCGTGGCGACAAGGATATCGACTATGTGGTCGAGAAATTCGGCATCGGCGAAGCCGACTGACCCCTCGCCGATCTGACACGAAAAAACCCGCCCGGAACATCGCCGGGCGGGTTTTGCATTTCTGCGATCTGCGGGATCGCTCAGTAACGATAATGTTCGGGCTTGAACGGGCCTTCGGGTGTGACCCCGATATAGGCGGCCTGTTCCGGGCTGAGCTTGGTCAGCTTGACGCCGATGCGATCAAGATGCAGACGCGCGACCTTTTCATCCAGATGCTTGGGCAGGATATAGACCTTGTTTTCATACTTGCCGTTGTTCTGCCACAGCTCGATCTGGGCCAGCACCTGGTTGGTGAACGACGCCGACATCACGAAAGACGGATGCCCCGTGGCATTGCCAAGATTCAGCAGGCGCCCTTCGGACAGCAGGATGATCCGGTTGCCGCTGGGCATCTCGATCATGTCCACCTGGTCCTTGATGTTGGTCCATTTGTGGTTCTTCAGCGCGGCGACCTGAATTTCATTGTCGAAATGGCCGATATTGCCGACGATGGCCATGTCCTTCATCTCGCGCATATGCTCGATGCGGATCACGTCCTTGTTGCCTGTGGTGGTGATAAAGATGTCGGCGTCGCGCACGACGTCTTCCAGAACCACAACCTCGAAACCGTCCATCGCTGCCTGAAGGGCACAGATGGGATCGACCTCGGTGACCTTGACGCGCGCGCCGGCCCCGCGCAGGCTGGCGGCGGAACCCTTGCCCACATCGCCATAACCACAGACAACCGCCGTCTTGCCGGCCAGCATCACGTCGGTCGCGCGGCGGATGCCATCGACCAGCGATTCGCGGCAGCCATATTTGTTGTCGAATTTCGACTTGGTCACGCTGTCATTGACGTTGATCGCGGGGAACGGCAGCAGGCCCTTGCTGACCAGCTCGTACAGGCGATGCACGCCGGTGGTGGTTTCTTCCGACACGCCCTTGATGGCATCGCGCTGTTTGGTGAACCAGCCGGGGCTTTCCTTAAGGCGCTTCCTGATCTGGGCGAAAAGCGCGACCTCTTCTTCCGAGGTCGGCACCTCGATCA
>WFQE01000281.1 GCA_015487165.1 Paracoccaceae bacterium
ATAAAGGCGGCAGTTACATGAAGAAACCCTTTGATCCCGCTGAAGATGGGGCAGAAATGGCCTTTGACGGACGCATGTCCTATGGCGACTATCTGCATCTTGATGCCGTGCTTGGCGCGCAGCACCCGCTGTCGGATGCCCATGACGAGATGCTGTTCATCATCCAGCACCAGACCAGCGAACTATGGATGAAGCTGGCCATTCACGAGGTCATCGCCGCGCGCAGCGCGCTGGCCGCCGGGCAGCTGCGCCCCGCCTTCAAGATGCTGACCCGGGTTGCCCGCATTTTCGAACAGCTCAACAACGCCTGGGACGTTCTGCGCACCATGACGCCCAGCGAATATACGCAGTTCCGCGACCAGCTGGGCCAGAGTTCGGGCTTTCAGTCCCACCAGTATCGCATGATCGAATTCGCACTAGGCAACCGCAACAAGGCCATGCTGCGCCCGCATGTGCATCGCCCCGAAATTCACGCTGCCCTGCAGGCAGAACTTGCGCGGCCGAGCCTGTATGACGTCGCTTTGCGCCTGCTGGCCAAACGCGGCGTCCCCCTGCCCGAGCATGTGATCACACGCGATGTCAGCCAGCCATATACGCCCGACGACGCCGTCGAGGATGCCTGGAAAATCATTTATGCCGATCCCGAAAAATACTGGGAGCTTTACGAGCTGGCCGAGAAGCTGGTCGATTTCGAGGATTATTTCCGCCGCTGGCGTTTCAACCATGTCACCACGGTGGAACGCATCATCGGTTTCAAGCGCGGCACCGGCGGCACCTCGGGGGTGGCCTATCTGAAACGGATGCTGGGAACCGAGCTGTTCCCCGAGCTGTGGCATGTAAGGACTGCACTATGAGCTGGACCACCACCCGCAAGGTCGAGTTTTCCCATGTCGATGGCGCCGGTATCGTGTTCTACCCGCGCTATTTCGAGATGATCTCGTCGGTGATCGAGGAATGGTTCGGGCAATGCCTCGACTACCCCTTTGACCGGATGCATTTTCACGACCGGCGCGGCATCCCCACGGCCGAGATCAACGTGACATTCCTGGCGCCGTCGCGGCTGGGCGACGTGCTGGAATTTTCGGTCAGCGTCCCGCGCATCGGCAACAGCAGCGCGGATGTGGAAACCACCTGCCGGCAGGGCACCGAGACCCGCTTTGTCGCGCGTCAGACATTGGTGCGTATCGACCTCGATACCGGCCGGCCAGAGCCCTGGCCCGAAAAAGTGCGCGCGCGCATGAATAACGGAAAGGATGCACCATGACAGAACTTGTTCACGAATTGCTGCACCCGACCAACTGGAAAGCCGCGCGGGGCTATGCCAACGGTGTGCTGGCCAGCGGACGCATGATCTTTCTCGGCGGCATGATTGGCTGGAACGCGCAGCAGGAATTCGAAACCGACGATTTCGTCGAACAGGTTGACCAGTGCCTTGCCAATATCTGCGAAACTCTTGCCCAAGCCGGCGCCGGGCCACAGCATCTGGTGCGGCTGACCTGGTATATTCTGGATCGCGACGAGTATCTTTCCCGCCTGCCCGAGTTGGGCAAGGTCTATCGCCGCCATATGGGCCGGTGCTATCCGGCCATGGCCATGCTGCAGGTGGTCGGCCTGATGGAGCCGCGCGCCAAGGTGGAAATCGAGGCAACGGCGGTGGTGCCGGTGTAACGGCTCAGCCGGCCAGCTTTTCCTCGGCCTCGGCGGCAAGCTGTTCTGCACGCTCGGCGATGCGGGCGAAGCTTTCGACAACCTCGTCGGGGATCACCGGCACCTCGACCTGAACCTCGACGACCTCTTTTTCGCGGACCGTTTCCCTGGCGGCCTTGGCGCTGAGCTCCTTGATCCGGCGCTCGGCAACACGCAGCTCTTCTTCAAGACCTGCGGTCTTGTCGGCCAGCATGAGGCCGGCCATCAGCAGCATCCGCGCCTCGGGCACGCGCCCCAGCGCATCGGCCAGCGTCTGTGCCTCGTGGTCAAGCATGGCCGCCGCCGATTGCAGATATGGCTCTTCGCCCTCCTGGCAGGCAACCTGGAAGCTGCGCCCCCCAATGCGGATCGTGACCTCAGGCATTGATCTTTTCCTCTACCAAGGGTTTCAACTCGTCCAGAATGGCATCCATCTCTTCGATATCGGCCGACCGCATGGCCTTCAGCGCGTCGAGTTCGGCCTTCAGGGATTGATCGATCGCCGAAGGATCCGGCAGCATTTCAAGATTGCGCTCACGCAGGATGGCGTTTGATTCCCGAAGCTGTTCATTGGCTTCCTTGAGCAGCTGGAACTGCTGGTCCTGCGTATTGATGCGCGCTGTCAGGCGTTCGATCCGCTCTTCCAGCTCGGTTGTATCGACTTGCCCGTGATCCTGTTCCTGCATCCTGTGACGCAGGGCGGCCTCGGCCTCGTAGCGGGCGTTCTCGGCCTCTTTCAGGCGGGCCTCGGCGGCCTCTTGCGCGGCGCGGGCCTGTTCCAGTTGCATCCGCGTTTCATCCAGCTGTGATTTCAGCCGCGCAGATGTCACACGCTCGGCCTCGAGGTCGGCGCGTTCCTCGGCAAGGGTTGCTTCAAGTTCCTCGATCAGCGCCAGATCGCGTTCGTGCAGCCTGGCAAGTTCCTGGTCGCGACCACCGCTTTTGGAAACGACTGCCGATACCTTGTCGAGAGCCGCGAAGATACGGGATTGATACTGTTCGATCTCATCCATCTTGATGCCGATTTCCTGCTGTGGTCGAATCAAAGCCCTGTTCGGGGCCATATGCTAGCCAATCTTGCACAAAAATGCTTGTGTTCAAATACTCGGCGCCGGCAATGGGCGTGCAATGGCCGGTCCACAGGATTTCCGCCCCCGCCAACGCCGTGAACCGCAACCGATCGGAGACCGTATTGGACAACAAGACCGCCCTTTTTCTTGCCCTGCTGATCCTGTCGGTTTTCGTGGCCGACCATTTCTGGCTGCATCTGGACCTTCCCATGTTCCTGATGACCAAACTGTCCGAGCTGATCGACAAAATCGCCTTCTGGCGGTGACGCAGGGGATTCACAAGCAGGATGCTTTGTGTCATGATTCGCGCAGATGATCGCCCGCGACGCGATCGAATGAGGATCGGGCAAGAGCAGAATGAACGACAAGCGTGGCAATATCACGATAGGGGCAGTGTTCGTGTTCGCCACGGCCTTTTGTCTGGCGGCCTATTTCACCTTTGCCGCGGTTCAGGGCGAATACGGCCTGTTCCGGCGCGTCCAGATCGAGGCCCAGGAACGCGAACTTGCCCAAGAGCTGGCGCGGCTCAAGGCGCAGGTCGCGGCGCTGGAAAACAAGACGCGCCGGCTTTCGGATGATTATCTCGACCTTGATCTTCTGGATGAACAGGCGCGCAAGGTTCTGGGCCTCATCCGCGGGGACGAAATCGTCATCCGCTAAGACCGGTCGAATCCCGACGGAAACCGATCATTCACCACCCACGGGGATTTTTTTTGCATTCCGCGGCGTCATGGTGTAATAGGTAGTTTAGTATTAAACCATCTATTCCGACAAGGGGAGTTTCCTGCAGATGGCAGCGAGAAAGACCAGCGGAAACAAGGCCGCCCGAAAACAGCCGGCGCCAGATGTTTCCCCCAATATTTCCAGGGACGAACTCATCGAATTCTACCGCCAGATGCTGCTTATCCGCCGGTTCGAGGAAAAGGCCGGCCAGCTTTACGGCATGGGCGTGATCGGCGGTTTCTGCCACCTCTATATCGGGCAAGAGGCCGTTGTCGTCGGCCTCGAGGCCACCGCCAAGGATGGCGACCAGCGCGTGACATCCTACCGCGACCACGGCCACATGTTGGCCTGCGGCATGGATCCCAAGGGCGTCATGGCCGAGCTTGCGGGGCGCGAAACCGGCTATTCGCGCGGTAAGGGCGGCAGCATGCACATGTTTTCCAAGGAAAAGAATTTCTACGGCGGCCACGGCATCGTTGCGGCACAGGTGCCTATCGGCGCGGGGCTGGCATTCGCCGACAAGTATCGCGGCAATGACAATGTCAGCTTTACCTATTTCGGCGACGGTGCCGCCAACCAGGGCCAGGTTTACGAGACCTTCAACATGGCGTCCCTGTGGAAGCTGCCGGTGATCTTTGTCATCGAGAACAACAAATACGCGATGGGCACCGCGATGCAACGCTCGACCTCGACGCCCGACATCTATCACCGCGGCAACGCCTTCGGCATTCCGGGCGAGGCGGTCGATGGCATGGATGTTCTGGCGGTCAAGGAGGCCGGCGAAAAGGCGGTTGCCCACTGCCGCGCCGGCAATGGCCCCTATATCCTTGAAATGCAGACCTATCGCTATCGGGGCCATTCCATGTCGGACCCGGCCAAATACCGTTCGCGCGAAGAGGTGCAGAAGGTGCGCGAGGAAAAGGATCCCATCGACCACGTCCGCGACCTGCTGATCGGCGGCAAGCACGCCTCCGAGGACGAACTCAAGGCCATCGACAAGGAAATCAAGGCCACCGTGAACGAGGCCGCCAAATTCGCCCAATCCAGCCCCGAGCCGCAAGAGGCCGAGCTCTGGACCGACGTCATCGCCTGAGGAGAAAGAGACAATGGCAACGAACATTCTCATGCCCGCCCTTTCGCCCACGATGGAAGAAGGCACACTTGCAAAATGGCTGGTGAAAGAGGGCGACAGCGTGTCGTCCGGCGACATCATCGCCGAGATTGAAACCGACAAGGCCACGATGGAATTCGAGGCCGTCGATGATGGCGTGATCGGGCGAATACTCGTGCCCGAGGGCACCGAAGGGGTCAAGGTCAACACCCCCATTGCCGTGCTGCTGGAAGAGGGCGAAGAGGCGGGCAGCACACCTGATGCAGCCCCCGAGGCGGCCGAAGCCCCCGCGACGGTTCCGGCAGACGCCACCCCGACGGTGCCGGCCTCTGCGGCACCCGAGGCGACAGTTCCGCCGATGGAAGAAATCCCCGCCGGTACCAGCTCCAAGACCCAGACCGTGCGCGAGGCCCTGCGTGACGCCATGGCCGAGGAAATGCGCGCCAGTGACGACGTGTTTCTGATGGGCGAGGAAGTCGCGCAATATCAGGGCGCCTACAAGGTCAGCCAGGGCCTGCTGGATGAATTCGGCGAGCGCCGCGTGATCGACACCCCGATCACCGAGCACGGCTTTACCGGCATCGCCGTGGGCGCGGCATTCGCCGGCCTGCGTCCCATCGTCGAATTTATGACCTTCAACTTTGCCATGCAGGCGATGGACCAGATCATCAACTCGGCCGCCAAGACGCGCTATATGTCCGGCGGGCAGATGAACTGCCCCATCGTGTTCCGCGGCCCCAACGGCGCAGCCGCCCGCGTGGCCGCCCAGCACAGCCAGGATTACGCCGCGTGGTATGCCCATGTGCCCGGCCTCAAGGTGGTGCAGCCCTATTCGGCGGCCGACGCCAAGGGCCTGCTGAAATCGGCCATCCGCGACCCGAACCCGGTGATCTTTCTGGAAAACGAAATCCTTTACGGCCGCAGCTTCGAGGTGCCGGAACTTGACGATTTCACCGTCCCCATAGGGCGCGCCCGCATCTGGCGCGAGGGCTCTGACGTCACCATCGTCAGCTTTGGCATCGGCATGACCCATGCGCTCGAGGCGGCCGAGGAACTGGCCGGCGAGGGGATCAGCGCCGAGGTCATCGACCTGCGCAGCCTGCGCCCCATCGATTACGACACGGTGCTGGCCAGCGTCCGCAAGACCAACCGCTGCGTCACCGTCGAAGAGGGCTGGCCCGTTGCCTCGATCGGCAACCACCTGTCGGCGACCATCATGCAGCAGGCATTCGACTGGCTCGACGCGCCGGTGATCAACGTGACCGGCAAGGACGTGCCCATGCCCTATGCCGCCAATCTTGAAAAGCTGGCTCTTGTCACCACGGCCGAGGTCATCGAGGCCGTGAAATCCGTCACCTACCGTGCAGGAGGCCTGTGATGGCAATTCAGATCCTGATGCCCGCCCTTTCGCCCACGATGGAAGAAGGCACGCTTGCCAAATGGTTGGTGAAAGAGGGCGATACCGTGTCCTCTGGCGACCTGCTGGCCGAGATCGAAACCGACAAGGCCACGATGGAATTCGAGGCCGTCGATGATGGCGTGATCGGGCGTATCCTGGTGCCAGAGGGCACCGAAGGGGTCAAGGTCAACACCCCCATCGCCGTGCTGCTGGAAGAGGGCGAGGACGCCTCCAGCATAGAC
>WFQE01000282.1 GCA_015487165.1 Paracoccaceae bacterium
CATAGTCGCGGCCCTTCGGATGTGGCCACCTGCCAATAGTCACGGATGCCCGACCGCCAGGCCGGATCGTCCAGCCACCATTCGGGGGCGATACGTTCGGGGCCGGTGGCGTCGGCAACGGTGAAATCGCGCCGACGCCAGCGGAAACCCAGCGGAAGATCGCATGTCTCGGGCGCCATGACGATTTCGGGTGCGAACAGAACCAGCGGTCGCGGGGTTGCGGGCAGGGGCCAGTCGGGGGCAGCGGCACTCCACGCCGCGCCCATCACGGTTGCGGTCTTTTCCGGGATATGGCTGTCGGCCGGGTGCAGGCGGGTGATGGCCTCCAGCCCGATGCGCGCGCCCAGACGCGAGATCAGATCATCCAGCGCTGTTTTGCCGGAAAGGCGTTGGCTGACGGCGGCGCGGGCCTCGGCGTGGCCGGCATGTTGCTGATCATGCAGGGGTTCCGTTACGCTGGCAATCAGACGGATCATGTCGATGCCGAAACCGGCGTCCAGCCCGGTCAGCTTCAGCAGGATCAGGGGGCGGATGTCGTCGGGTGCGCGCATGGGCCGGGCAAGGCCGATGGAAATGGCCTGTCGCGTGTGGTCGGTGCGGTGAAACTCCAGCCGGATCTGGCGCGCGCCGCGGCCGTGACGCGCCAGCTTGTCGCAAAGCGCGGGCAGCAGGCGGTCGATTGCCGCCATGATGTTGGCGTCCAGCCCGATCGGGTCGGGCAATGTCAGGCGCAAGGCAAAGCGGGTTTCGGGGCGCAGGGGGCTGATCGGTTCGGGTGTGACGCCAAGGGCCTGGTCCAGCCGCAGCACCACGTTGCGCCCGAAACGCCGCGCGACCGAGGCCCGGGGCAGGGCGGCCAGATCCCCGATATGGCGGATGCCCAGCCTGGCCAGCCCCGCCACCGCGTCGGACGGCAGACGCAGGGCCTCGACCGGAAGGGGGGCGAGCGTGCTGCGCATCTGCCCCGGCGGGGCGATGACGGGGGTGGCCGAGCTGTCAATGGGGGCGGGTCTGGCCGGCCGGCTTTGTGCCCGTGAGCGCGTGGCGCGGGCCTCTTGCCTGATAAGGTCGCCGCCGCGCCATGCCTTGGGGGCCCGCCCGGCGAAACGGGCCAGCGCCCAGGCAGCACCGGGGGTGTCGGCCAGGCCGATGCGTGCGCTCAGCCCCAGCGCGGTGCAATCGTCGCGCAGGGCCGTGGCCAGCCCTTCCTCGCCGCCGAACAGATGTGCGCAACCCGAAATGTCCAGCATCAGGGCATCGGGCGGATCAAGGGCAACAAGGGGGGTGAACCTGCCTGCCCAGCGCGCGATGCGTTCAAGAAAGCCGGCCTCGGCAACGGGATCGGCGGGTTGTGTGGCAAGGCCGGGGCAGCAGGCCAGCGCGTCGCGCAGGGGCTGGCCGGCAAACAGGCCTTGTGCTTCGGCCTCGGCATTCAGGCTGGCAAGTGTCTGCCGGCTGCCGGTTGTCGCGACCACGGCAAGGGGGCCGTCGATCATGCCGCGCCCCCGGCGCATCACCCGTTCGGCGGCCAGTCGTGGAAACCAGAGCGACAGGATTCGGCGGTTGCGCGGCATGATAAATGTTCCCTGTTCGTTCTGTTTTTACGAAAGGGAATGGAAAGAGTCGAGTCGCGGCTGATGGCGATGAAATCAGGTGGTCGAGGTCAGATCCTCGATGAACAGGCTGACCAGCTGCGCGCGCCCGCTGACACCTGCCTTGCGGAAGATCGCATTGCATTGCGACTTGATCGTGCCGACGCTCTTGCCCCGGATGGCGGCGATCTCGTCATTGGACAGGCCCTTGATGGTGAATGTGGCCACATCGCGTTCGGAAGGGGACAGGCCCCATTCGTCGAACCTCAGCTGCATCAGTTCGTGAAACGCCCCTGATGCCGCCAGCATGGTCGAGCGCACCTCGTTCTGCCGGCGCAGCATGTTGACCAGCATCACGATGCTCAACACCACACCCAGCAAAAGGCCGATGATCGTGGCACCTTGCACGACCTCGTAATATTCCCAGCTCATGGGAACCGTGCGAAAACCGAATACATCTAGAATGAAATCGAGGATGTAGAAGGCCGAGAAACCCACCTGAAGCAGGATGATGACAAGCAGGATCATCCTGTCCATGCGAAAGGCCGCGGCAAGCTTCATTTGGGTTCCTCCGTAACAGGCAGGCGGGGATCAGGTGGAATGCCGGCTGTCTTGAGCGTCATTCCGGGGGATGGTGGATGTCAATAGCAGAGTGATTGCTCATCCGCCCATGCCGTGGCCCGAACCACCGGCGCCACCACCCATGCCACCGCCAGATCCACCAGCGCCGCCACCCATGCCACCACCGGAGCCGTCAGCACCGCCACCCATGCCGTTGCCAGAGCCACCCATGTTGCCAGAACCGTTCATGCCGCCGATCACGCCTTTATGGTTCTTCGCCATCTCGGCCAGCATTTCTGCCCGGTGGGCGCTCATGTCGGCATCGCGCAGGACTTCGCCGGTATAGCGGTTCATGATCACCTCGCGCGCACCGTTTTGGGAAAGGGCGTCAATGCGGATGCGGCCGAAAAACGTGCGGCCGACCTGGAACTGGGTAAAGCCCTGGCTACGCAGCTGGGCGATCATTTCGTCAACCATCTTGTTGCCGGTCTGGGCAAATGCCCCCCCGGCCACCATGGTCGAGGCAACAAGCCCGGCCATCACAATGGATTTGAGATTCATTGTCGTATCTCCTCGTCTCGACTTGCGGCCAATATGGGCCATCGCATGAGATGCAGTAAGGGCGTGGATGTGGAAAAGGAAATGCGCCCAGGGTTTGAAATGTCCATTTGAACCTCAGTTCAGGTGGTTTTCGGGCCAAAGGGGCGGAATCTTCCCCGCGACTGGCCGATTCCAGGCTGCGGGAATCATCCCGAAATGACATTCTTTCACCGCACGACCAGTCTGACGAATCAACAGCGGGGTGAAACATGTATCGCGGGTCATGCGCATGTGGCGCGGTGAAATACGAGTTGCACGGCCCCCTGCGGCCCTCGGTTGCCTGCCACTGCGTGCAATGCCGCAAGGTCAGCGGGCATTACTGGTCGGCGACCGCAGTGCCCCGGCCGGCGCTGAGACTGCTGTCGGCACGCGCCCTGAAATGGTATCGCAGCAGCCCCCATGTGCGGCGCGGATTTTGCGGCAACTGCGGATCGACCCTGTTCTGGGACAATGAGGAACGCGACAGCATCTCGATCGGCAGCGGCACGTTGGATGATGCCAGGGGGCTGACCACCAGCCATCATATCTTTGTTGCGGAAAAGGCGGCCTATTATGATATCCCAAGGGGAGTGCCTCGCTATCCCGGCAGCGGGCCGGAAGATGTGAAGGGCGGTACCCCGTGATCGGCCCCTTTACCTATGCGCCACCGACCGCCCCGCTGGATGTGATCCATGCAGACGGCGCGCTGTTGCTGGTGAACAAGCCCGCCGGCCTGTTGTCGGTGCCCGGCAAGGCGGTCGAACACGCGGATTGCCTGGAAAGCCGGGTCAGGGAGGTCTACCCGCAGGCGCTGCTGGTGCATCGGC
Organism: Paracoccaceae bacterium; assembly: GCA_015487165.1. Lineage (GTDB taxonomy): Bacteria > Pseudomonadota > Alphaproteobacteria > Rhodobacterales > Rhodobacteraceae > UBA5972. The sequence continues at coordinate 3,560 of WFQE01000282.1, forward strand.
TGGATATGGATACGTCCGGCATCATGGTTTTCGCCATGAACCGCAAGGCGCAGCGCCATCTTGGCCTGCAATTCGAGCGGCGCCATGTGGCCAAGACCTATGTCGCCGATGTCTGGGGGCAGGTGGGGCCGGATAAGGGCGAGGTCGATCTGCCGCTGATCACCGACTGGCCCAACCGCCCCTTGCAGATGGTCTGCCATGAACGCGGCCGCCCGGCGCTGACCCGCTGGCGGGTGGTTGCGCGCCAAGAGGGCTGGACCCGGCTGCACCTGTTCCCCCATACGGGACGCAGTCACCAGTTGCGGGTGCATATGCGCGAAATCGGCCACCCCATTCTGGGCGACAGGTTTTATGCAACGGGCGATGCACTGAACGTACGCGACCGTCTGGCCCTGCATGCCGAGATGCTGGAGATGTATCACCCCGACGATGGCCGCAGGATGCGATTTGTCTGTCCGCAACCTTGGTGATCGGGGGCGAAACCTGTATCAAGGCCGCATCTGACAACAAGGCAGGGGGCAGACCATGGGCGGACGGGCCGATAGCCAGGGGAAAGATCGGACGCAGGCGCCAGCCGACACCCTGACGCAGCAGATCGGGGTTCTGCTGCGACGTGAAACCGAGGCC
>WFQE01000283.1 GCA_015487165.1 Paracoccaceae bacterium
ACATCAGGTTGCGTAATCATTAACCGCCATACATGAGACAGCAGCTTTCGGGTCGTACGCCGATTCGACGTGTGGGCAGGGGCAGAGAACCTTCACCCCCGGTCCCGTCCCCTCCGCCACAAACTGTTCGCGAACCCAAAACGAGGCCCCCATGTGGGCCTTTTTTCTTTTTGCTTCAAAGGGCTTTAGCGAAGCCATCCGACCTTCGGAGACTGGCCGCTGGCCTGAATTCAGTCTCTGAATGCCCCGTGTCTCTTTTCACCCGCCCTTTGCCAAAATCGAGACGGGTTACAATAATGGCATGATTACAAATGGTTAGCTAAATCGGATTGCGCCGCAGTTGAGTCGAATTCAACCGCCACCGAGGCGAACAGAGACACACGGAGGCGGCGTGGTTCTGCGCGTTCTCGCGCACGAATGCGCCGGCCGGCAGGAACAGGATTCCCTAATTCCTCACAATCGGTTAGGATTATCCCTAAAAAAGGGTCTGAGGCATGGCGCAGAAATCGGAAATCGAATGGACGGATGCCACATGGAACCCGGTCACCGGATGTACCAAAGTCGGTCCGGGCTGCGACAACTGCTACGCTGAACGTTTCGCCGAGCGCTGGCGGGGCGTGGCGGACCATCCCTACGAACAGGGGTTCGACCTTAAGCTTTGGCCGTCACGGCTAGAGCAGCCATTGGCGTGGAAAAAGCCCCGGATGATCTTCGTCAATTCGATGAGCGATCTGTTCCACAAGGACATCGACCGCAGGTTCATCGACAGAGTGTTCGACGCGATGGAGCGTGCTGACTGGCATGTTTATCAAGTCTTGACGAAACGCAGTTCGCTCCTGCGCAACTACGTTCGTGCGCGATATTCGGGCGGACCGGTCCCACGGCATATCTGGTTGGGCGTCTCGGTGGAAGACGCAGCGCATACCAGCCGCATAGGTCATCTGAAAGAGGTCAACTCGGAGGCCCGCTTCATCTCGTTCGAGCCGCTGTTGGGGCTGATCGATGAAGTGGATTTGCGTGGCACTGCCTGGGCTATCGTCGGTGGTGAAAGCGGACCAGGCGCCCGCCCGATGCAAGCCCACTGGGCTCGACGCCTACGCGACATCTGCGATCGCGATGGTGTCGCCTTCTTTTTCAAGCAGTGGGGCGGTGCTCGGCCGAAGTCCGGGGGACGCCTCTTGGACGGCGAGGAATGGAACGGCTTTCCCTGGTCGATTGTCCCCAAGTCGATCTTGAGTGCTTTGCAGCCTGAGAGTGTCTGATGCGGCCCAACATCGATTATTATCAGGGTCGCGAACAGTCGTTTATCAAACACCTGTTCCTTCAGAAGTACCTTGAGAACGCAGCCTACAAGCTTTTTCAGGGGCGTTCGCCCGTTTTCAATTTCGTCGATGCCTTTGCTGGCCCATGGCGGAACTCGGATTCAGAGTCGCTATCCGACACATCGTTTGCCCTCGCACTGGCGACGCTCGACAACGTTCGTCGTATCCTCGCGAAATTGGGTCACCCAAACTTGAAAATCCGCTTCCGCTTCTGCGAGCGTAATCCAGATTCTGTCGCCAAGCTCCAAGCTTTCGCCGCAGGCAAAACGGAGTTCGACATCAAGGTCTTCTCCGGCGCGTTCGAGGACAACCTCGAGGGAATACGGGCTGCATGCAGCGACATTCGCGACAGTTTCACCTTTACCTTCATCGACCCCACCGGATGGAATGTCGATAGCGGCCCGATCTTCTCCCTCTTGAAGGATTTGCGTGGAGAGGTGCTGTTTAATTTCATGTCCGAGCATGTGAACCGTCATGCTGGCTGGGATGGCGTCGCAAAATCGGTGGGGCGCTTTCTTGCTGACCCGGCCTGGCGACCTGCCTTCGAAGGTCTTCCCGACATGTCCAACGAAGAAAAGGTATTACGCCTGTTCAAGGCCAAGATGAAAGAGGCAGGTGCTGCCACATATCTGCCGGACATTGCGATCCGTAAACCGCGGGAAAACCGCATCAAAATGCGGCTCATCCTTGGGACGCACAACCAACAGGGCGTTTCGGTTTTTCGAGACGTTCAGGCGATCGTTGAAAAGGAAGCTGTCAAGACAAGGCAGACAATCAAAACAACGGAGAGCGGCCAGCCCTCCTTGTTCTCGGATGGTCAGATCGTTGAACTCGAAGCGCAGCGCGATGGCGTTGGCTGCCCGGCCAACATGGGCTTGGCGGCTGAAACGTTACTGGATCTCGTTCAGGCGCAGCCAGGAATAACTTTTCATGATGTCGCCCCCCGTGTCATGGAGCAGGTTGCCGTACGGGAGACCCACGTGAAGGACATTGCCGTTGATCAACGAAAAGCCGGCCTTCTGCATTTTGATCTGCCACGGAGGAAGCTCAAACCGCAGACTGACACGAGGCTCTACCCTGCGTCCGAAAGGTAAATGCGGGGCTCTTGGCGTTGCCGTCAGGGGAAGACTGAAGCTTCCTGCTCGGCCCATGTCTTGGCTGTGATGCCCACGAGCGACATGAGGCTTACCGCTGAGGCCTCGCGGCCACAGGTCAGCCGCTTCAGCACCTCCGGTGCAAGATAGGCGAGCCGCAGCTGGCGGCTGACATGGCGTTCGGCGAGCCCCGCCGCCTCGGCCAGCTCCTGGATCGTGGTGAACTCGCCTGCCTCCATGCGCCGGCGCCAGCTCCAAGCCCGGCCGATGGCGCGCAGGATGTGCGGGTCTTGCGTCCGGTCCGCGCTCGGGCTGTAATCGGCTGGCGGCAGGATTTTTGGTCGACCGTTCTTCTTGCGAACCTTCAACGGGATCAGCACCCGGATCGTGTCATGGGGTTCGGTCATTCAGCGGCCTCCAGATTGTGCGGCGCGACCATCTCGCGGATGACGCTCGAAATTCCCTCGCGCCGGATGTCCACCTCCAGCCCAGCGGCGGTAACGGTGATGCGCCGCACGACCAACTGAATGATCCGGGCCTGTTCGGCCGGAAACAGCTGCGTCCAGAGCGCGTCGAAGTCATGCAGGGCCGCGATGGCGTCTGCCTCGGAAACGCCGGCCTGATCCTCTTTCAGCGCCGCCAAGGCCTGCGTCACCACCTCCGGCGTCTGCAGAATGCACCGGACTTCGGTCACGACCGCGTTCTCGACCATCCCGGCCGCCAATCGCGTCGGGGCTGTTTCTTGGCCGGTGTCACGGTTGCGGATCACGTCCATCGACACATAGTAGCGGTAGAGCTTCGCGCCCTTGCGCGTCGCGGTGGGGGTCATGGCCGCGCCGGAGTCGTTGAAGATCAACCCCTTGAGCAGCGCGGGCGTTCGCGACCGGCTGTTGTTGGCGCGCTTGCGGGGGCTTTCCTGCAGGATGGCATGGGCCCGGTCCCACAGGCCGTTGTCGATAATGGCGTCGTGCTCTCCGGGATAGGCCTTGCCCTTGTGCACGACATCACCACGATAAACGCGATTGTTCAGCAGCCGATACAGATAGCCCTTGTCGATCAATTTGCCCCGCTTGTTGCGGAATTCGTCGCACCGAAGTTCCCGCGCCAGCGCCGTGGCGGACCCGAGTTCGACAAACCGCTCGAAGATGCGTCGAACCGATGCTGCCTCGCCGTCATTCACCACCAGCTTGCGATCCCTCACATCGTAACCGAGGGGCACGTAGCCGCCCATCCACATGCCCTTCTTGCGCGAGGCGGCAACCTTGTCGCGGATGCGCTCGGCGGTCACTTCGCGCTCGAACTGCGCGAAGCTGAGCAGAATGTTCAGCGTCAGCCGGCCCATCGAGGAGGTGGTGTTGAACGACTGCGTCACCGAGACGAAAGTCACGCCGTTGCGGTCGAAGATCTCGACCAGTTTGGAAAAATCCATCAACGAGCGGCTGAGGCGGTCGATCTTGTAAACGACGACCACATCGATGAGCCCGTCGTCGATATCCGCCAGAAGCTGCATGAGGCCCGGGCGATCCAGAGTCCCACCGGAAAACCCGCCGTCATCATAACGGTCGCGCGTGGCCACCCAGCCCTCGGAACGCTGGCTGGCGACATAAGCCTCGCAGGCCTCCCGCTGTGCATCAAGGCTGTTGAACTCCATGTCGAGCCCTTCCTCGGTGGACTTGCGGGTGTAAATGGCGCAGCGCAGGCGGCGGTTGGGTCGGTTTGGCAATTCCATCATACCTCCTCCCGCTTGCGCTCACGCAGGCCGAAGAAGCGATAGCCGTTCCAGCGCGTGCCGGTGATTTCCCGGGCGACGGCCGAGAGCGATTTGAATTTACGGCCCTGCCAGTCAAACCCGTCCTTCAGGACCGTCACCGTATGCTCGACCCCGTCCCATTCCCGGATGAGCCTGGTGCCCGCCACCGGATTGCGCGGATCGGCGATCCGGTTCTTCCTGCGGGCGACGCCTTCGACTTCATCGGCCAGCAGATCCAGTATGCGGCGGGTTTCCCGGTCTGGTCCGCCGTAGGTCAGTTCCTGGATGCGATAGGCAAGACGGGATTCGAGAAAGGCCCGGCTGTTGTTCGGCGCAGCGTTGCCGATGAGCCTTTCCCATTCGGCTTTCAGCTCCTTCACCGACATGGCCTTCAAGGCGGCAAGGCGCGCCAGGACAGTTTGATCGGTCGAGGGGTCCTGGCCGGGTTTGGGCGGCGTTATCTTACTCATTTGCTTCATCAATTCCTCCGATACGGATTCGTTTCGCACGTCGACCACCGCTCTTTCGGGGCGGTAAGTCCACGAAACTGTCTCCGCTTTCGGCAGATAAAGTGCTGGACTTTGCAGCGTTCAGGCGAATGATGCCGGCAGCGAGAATGCGGCCGAGTTCCGCAAGGCGCGCCTCGGGCGGCATACGGTCAGGGCACAGGGGATTGGGCCCGGAAATCGGGCCGGGTGATGTGGG
>WFQE01000284.1 GCA_015487165.1 Paracoccaceae bacterium
AGTTCGGCAGGTCGGCGATCAACTCGAATGACCGATGCACCAAGGCGAACATCAGCGCAGTGTAGATCAGCAGCATGCCCAGCACGGCGAGCAGGTTCCAGCCGTCAGCGCCAGTATAGCCGAAATCGGGCCAAGTCAAGAACCAGTCAAACGCCACGCCGGCTATGCCGCCAGCGCCTCCACGCTCAAATGAACGCCCGTCGCGTCCAGCGCCGCTTCCACCTTCCCGATGTGCGAACGGTGATCCGGGTCGATCAGGCGGCGGACGGCATTCTCCGTGACGCCAAGGCGGCGGGCCAACTCCGCGTTGGTGATATGCTCGCGCCGCATCTGTTCGTAGAGCGCCAGCTTGGAGGCAATCAGCGGAGACAGGTGGACGAGCACTTGGCCGGCGCGGCAGGGCGAAGGCGCGGGAATATCGCGGCGGGCATGGACATAACCGGCCAGCGCCGCCGTCAGCGCATCCCGCGCTTCATGCAAGGCTTCCTCGCGCGTTTCTCCTTCCGTCAATGCCTCCGGCACGTCGGGAAAGCGGACGAGAAACATGCCGTCCTTTTGTTCTTCGATTTCCGCTGGATAGCTGAATCGCATCGCTCGCCTCCTATTCCAAGTCCTGCTTGCTCAGGCCAAGCTGGGCCAACATGGCGTTCAGCAGCCCTTCGCCGATTTCCTTTCGCCGATCCTTGACCGTCGTGAAGCGGTCGCCGTAATACAATCGGCCATGACTGCCCTTGCCGTGGCGCGGCTCAAAGACCACGGGGACGTTCCGGGCCTTGCCGATCTTCCGAATCGCCCTGATGAAGTCCGCGCCTTTCATTGCTCAAGCATCGCACATTTGTGTGCGGAACACAAGGCGCCCCGCTACCCCAACAGCTCCGCCAAGTCCTCCGCCTTCAGGTGCGTGTATCGCTTGAGCATCTGCAAGGTCTTGTGGCCCGTGATGGCCGCCACCTGCATCGGGTTCAGTCCCTTCTCGAAGAACCGCGACGTGGCCTCGTGCCGGAGGTCGTGGAAGCGCAGCCCCTTGATGCCGGCGCGGTCGCAAACCCGCCGAAACGCCAAGCCGATGGCATCGGAGCGCAGGCCGAAGACCTGGCCGTCAATCCGGCGCGGAAGCTGCCGCAAGACCGCCAAGGCGCGGCTGGACAGCGGCACGGTGCGCGGCTCGCCGATCTTGGTTTCCGGCAGGTGGACGGTGCGGCGGCGAAAGTACACATGCTTCCATTCAAGCGAGGCGATCTCTCCGCGCCGCATCCCGGTTTCCAGAGCCAGCACCACGGCGGCGAAGATTTGCCCGTCGCCATACTGTCGGCAGGCGTCGAGCAGCCGTTCTTCCTCGCCCGGCTCCAGCCGGCGATCCCGTGGGCGGCCCATGGATGGCTTCCGAACCTTCGCCACGGGATTGTCCAAGCCTTCCATGCCCCAGTCGCGCATGGCCGAGCCATAGACGGCGGAGAGAAACGCAAGCTCATTCCGCACCGTCTTCTCGCTCACCTGCCGCAGACGGGCATCCCGATAGTCCACCACGTCCGCCGGCGTGACGCGCGAGAACGGCACATCGGCGATCCGGTGAGCGCAAAGGTTGCGAACGACCGACCGATGGCGCGCAAAGCCGGATTTCTTCGTCGGCGTGATCTCGTTCAGGTATTTGTCGAGGATGACCCGCAGCGGTTCGTCGGCCAGCGTCGGCTTGGACGGAGCCAGCGACTCCCCTTTCTGCAATCTTCGCCGGCATTCCGTCTCGAACTCTCGTGCATCCGACAATCTGTCAAAAGTCCGGTTGATGACCGGCTTTCGGCCCTTCCAAATCCTCACTCGATAGACCGTGCCGCCGTATCGGTTTTTGCGCTTTTCGATAGCCATGCCAGCCGACCTCCTTTTGCAAAACCCGAAGTTCGCCGAGGGTTGCTTGGGTTGCATTTGGGTTGCACATCCTCGAAAAAACGCGAGAGGCTGTCAAACAAAGGTCAAGCGGGCATTCTGGATTTATCAAGTATATCCATGACCTACGAAAAACCACATGGCCGGAAAGGCTTACGCCGCACCAATCTGATCCGCCTCATAACCCGAAGGTCGTCGGTTCAAATCCGGCCCCCGCAACCAAACC
>WFQE01000285.1 GCA_015487165.1 Paracoccaceae bacterium
CACGTCCTGCATGGCGCCATCGAGCAGGGCCTCGGCGGCGCGGCGTTCGGCCGGGGCGGCGGCGCGTTCTTCCTGCACGCCCTTGATCGAGGGCAGCAGCAGCGCCATCATGTGTTCGAGAAAACGCGGATCGCGCCAGTAGAGGCGAAAGATCTGGGCAAAGACGGTGCGTTGTTCGGGCCGCGCCACGAAACAGGCATGCAGTGTCCAGTAGAAATCGGTTTTCGAGGTAAAGCCCGCTTCCTGCACCGCGCGGATGGCGTCGATCACGCGGCCCGGACCGGCGGGCAGGCCGGCCTTGCGCAGGGCGCGGGCGAAATGGGTGATATTGGCCGCAAGACGCGGGTTGTCGGGCAGCGGCAGGTCGGGCAGCGTCGCCATTACCGGGGGCTCCGGGTGGAGTTGTCCGGCGCGAGAACCGGGGCAGGGGGGCGCTGCCCCCGTCGCTTGCGCGACTCCCCCGGCGTATTTGGGCAAAGAAGAAGCATCACGGTGCGTCCAGACTGGCGCGGCTTTCCTGCAGCAGGCGCGCGGCCTCGGAGCCCTGCAGGCGCAGGATGTCGTCCTGATATTTCAAGAGCGCGCCCAGCGTGTCGGCGATGACCTCGGGGCTCAGGGTAAGGGTGTCGAGTGCCAGCAGGCATTTGGCCCAGTCGATGGTTTCGGCAACGCCGGGTTTCTTGAACAGGTCTTCGGTGCGCAGGCGCTGCACGAAGGCGACGACCTCGCGGCTGAGGGATTCGGGGGCTTCGGGCGCGCGGGCGCGCAGGATTTCCATTTCGCGGTCGAAATCGGGATAATCCACCCAGTGATACAGGCAGCGCCGTTTCAGCGCGTCATGCACCTCGCGCGTGCGGTTGGAAGTCAGGATCACGATGGGCGGATTTTCGGCGCGGATCGTGCCCAGTTCGGGAATGGTGACCTGGTAATCGGACAGCGCCTCGAGCAGGAAGGCCTCGAAAGGTTCGTCGGTGCGGTCGATTTCGTCGATCAACAGCACTGGCGGGCCGCCCGGTTGCGGGCTGAGCGCCTCGAGCAGGGGGCGGCGAATCAGGTAGCGGTCGGAAAACAGCTCGTCCACCAGCGATTCGCGGTCGGTGCCCTCGACGGCCTCGGCAGTGCGGATGGCGACCATCTGGGCGGCAAAGTTCCATTCATACACCGCGCTGGCGGCATCCAGCCCCTCATAGCATTGCAGGCGGATCAGCCGGCGGCCAAGTGCGGCGGCCAGCGCGCGGGCGATTTCGGTCTTGCCGACGCCGGCCTCGCCTTCAAGAAACAGCGGGCGGTTCAGTTTCAGCGCCAGAAACACGACTGTCGCCAGCGCGCGGCCGCAGACGTAATTCTGCGCGGCCAGCAATTCCTGGGTGGCGTCGATGTTGTCGGGGGTGGCTGTGGACATCGCTTGCCTCTGATCTGTTCGCTTCAGTAAGGCAATGCTGCACGCTGTCAGGGCGTGGTCAAGCCTTTCCTTTCGCCGCACGGGCAAGGGGCAGGCATGAAAAAACGGCAAGCGGGGATCCACTTGCCGTTTTTCTATTTTCCGGTCGCACGCCCGAAAGCGCGCAGAAAGAACGCTTAGACTGCTTTCAGCTCGGTGGCGTTTTCCTTGCCGTTACGGCCTGTTTCCAGCTCGTATTCGACCTTCTGGTTGTCGGCGAGACCGGTCATGCCGGCGCGCTCGACAGCAGAGATGTGTACAAACACGTCCGAGCCGCCATTGTCAGGTTGAATAAAGCCGTAGCCTTTTGTCGAGTTAAACCATTTTACGGTGCCTGTGGCCATCCGTCTTCTCCTAAAGTGGTGCCGTCCGCATTGTGCGACGGCCGTGGTGCAGTGCGGTCTTGACTTTGATCCGACTGTGGCCGTGGGCTTCAGGAGGTATCAGTGAAAGACTTACTTCACAGCGCCTATATGGGGGAGGTTTGCTTGAAAGGCAAGCGGAATGGTTGAACAAAATGCAGAAAAACCGATAAATCGCGCCGGATCGGGTATCGGAGCCGCCAATCCGGCGCGGAATCTTACTCCATCCCGGGGTCAAGCGGGTGCTCGATGCCGCCGCCCTGTTCTGTCCAGTCCTTGAGGCCGCCGATGGAGCACACGCGCGCATAACCCATCTCGACCAGCAGCTTGCCGGCCAGCAACGCGCGCCCGCCCGAGGCACAGTAAAGTACGATCGTGCGATCGGGATGCATTTCCTTGTCGTGATACTGGCTGGCGGGGTCGGCGCGGAATTCCAGCATGCCCCGTGAAATATGGTGGGCACCCTTTGCCAGCCCGGTCTTTTCCACCTCGGGGGCGTCGCGCACATCCAGCAGCAGCGCGCCCTCGTCGATCAGTTTGCGTGCTTCGTCATAGTCGATCAGTTCGACCACGCGGTTGGCCTCGGCCAGCAGTTCGCTTACGGTTTTTGCCATCGGCTTGTCTTCCCGTTCTTGAATTTCGGTTGCCGGGCATCTAGGCAATCGCGCCAGGTGCTGCAAGTGTGAGCGATGTCACAGGCGGCCGAGCAGGAGGGGAAGAGATGAAGCTGACATTCTATTGTCTGGGGCGCTGCACGACCTGCAAGAAGGCCCATGCCGCGTTGTTGGAAGATGGGCACGAGGTCCAATATATAGATGTGCGCAAGGATGGTGTGCCGCGCGAGGTGCTGGCCGAGGCAGTCGCGCGTCTGGGCGAGGGGACCATCGTCAACCGGCGTTCGCTGACCTGGCGCAAGCTGACCGAGGCCGAGCGCGCGATGGACGCGGTCGATCTGCTCAAGGCCTGGCCGACACTGATGAAACGCCCGTTGATCATTGCAGATGGCGAGATGAGCGCCGGCTGGAGCGACGATATCCGCGCGCGTCTGGCCGCGGGGTGATCAAAGGGGGCGGCCCAGCAGCTCGGCCACCCATGCGGGCACGATCTTGCTGGCGGGGCCAAGGCGGCGCGCGTCGAAATGTGATGCCTCTTCCGAGGGTTCGAGGTTCAGTTCAAGCGTTCTGGCCCCATGCGCGCGGGCCTCGGCCACGAAACCGGCCGCCGGATAAACATTGCCCGAGGTGCCGATCGACACGAACATATCGGCGCGCGACAGCTCGGACATGATTTCCTCCATGAAATAGGGGATCTCGCCAAACCAGACGATATCGGGCCGGGTGGCCTTTGCCCCGCAGGCCGGGCAGGTGTCGGTGGCTGACATTGCCGCAGGCGCATCCCAGCGGTGGTTGCAGGCGGCGCAAAGCGCGCGATCGATCTGCCCATGCATGTGAATCACGTTCCGCGCGCCGGCGCGTTCATGCAGGTCGTCGATGTTCTGGGTGACGATGGTGACCTTGCCCACATGTTCTGTCTGCAGGCGGGCCAGTGCCCGGTGGGCGGCGTTGGGTTGGGCCTGTCGGCAGTTTTCGCGGCGCGCGTTATAGAATTCATGCACCAA
>WFQE01000286.1 GCA_015487165.1 Paracoccaceae bacterium
CCCAGATGTCGCACATCTTGCGCAGGACATCGGTGGTGTAGTGGAAGCCCGGGGGCGGCATCACCCGCAGGGTGTGAAATTCCTTTGACTCCGGAAACTTGTCGGCCACTTCCGAAAAGCGGGGGATGATCCCGCCGCCATAGCCGAATACCGAAACCGTGCCCCCCTTCCAGAAGCCGAGCTTCTTCTCGTAGGAGTGGTTGAGCTGCCCCAGAAGGTCATTCATGATCTTCTGGTTGTTCGGCGAACCCTCGTCGCGCAGACGCTTCAGGCCGGTCACGAAGCTCGGCCAGGGGCCGCCCTCGAGCTGATCCAGATGGGGCGTCGGATGCTTGTCCGCCTTTCCGGCTTCAGGTTTGCCGTCAATCGAGTCGCCGTCTTTCATTCTTTCCTCCCAGACATACAGGCCATGAGGCCCTTGCGCCGCGTTCCTTACCTGGACAGGCGGGCTCCCCCGCCGCCTCATGATCAAAGTACACCCATTACCATTTCCAGGTTACTGTTCGTGCACTTTAATCTATACATCGTAATAATCGAATGTAAAAACAAAAAAGCAAGCCATTATCTGCACCTCAAGTTTCGGCGCCCGAAAGGGCATCCGGACACGGAAGACAGGACAGGACAGGACCAGGAAAATGAGCGAAAATATCGATATCCTACAATCATTTGACTGGAGAGACCTGTCATCCGGCATTGAATATGATTCCTGGCGATCTCTCAAGTTGAAACTTGCCGAACAGGCTCTCGGGCTGACCCCGGTGGCGGTCGAAAATATCGCGAATCCCTCCGAATCCGAACGTCGGGAGATCATTCTGCGCTGCAGAATGAACAATTATGCCCATTACGCCACGTCAGCCGATTCTCGCGATCCCGACCGGACCCGCTACGATCTGCGCGCCTTCGCCGCCGCCTTCGGGCTGAAGATCGCCGAAGCGCACCGCTCGGCAGAGGAGGCGGGGATCGTGGCGCTGCGCGTCTCGGCCGACCCGAACAGACGCGGCTATATCCCCTACTCCACCAGGCCGATGAACTGGCACACCGACGGCTATTACAACGCCCCCGAAGACCGCATCGACGGATTCGTGCTCCATTGTGTGGAACAGGCTCTTGCGGGCGGCAGGAACCAGCTTCTGGACCCGGAAATCGCCTATATCCGCCTGCGCGACGAGAACCCCGCCTATGTCGAGGCGCTGATGCATCCGCAGGCGATGTCGATTCCCGCCAATGAAGAGCCCGACGGCACGATCCGCCCCGTTTCCACCGGCCCGGTCTTCTATCCGGCCGCCAACGGGCGGCTGCAGATGCGCTATACCGCGCGTACCCGCTCGATCGAGTGGCGCGACGATCTGCTGACCCGGGAAGCGGCCGAGTTCCTGCGCCTTCATCTGCAGCAGGGCGATCCTCTCGCCCTGTCGGTCAGGCTTGAGCCCGGGCAAGGTATCCTCAATAACAACATACTGCACAACAGAACCGGATTCGAAGACGGCCAGGGCGCGCGGAATGTGCGCGTCGTCTACCGGGTCCGGTTCCGCAACCGCGTGGAAGGAAGTTGACATGGCAAAGCTGAGCGACCTGATCATCAGCCACCCGGAGGTGACCAGCTTCAAGGAGCTGGAAGAGCTCGTCCAGCATGCCGGGGAAGCGGGCGAGATGTTTCTGGAATTCGACATCAAGCCCGATTACCGCGACACGCCCAAGAAATGGGAATGGGTGCTCGAGGCGGCTTTCACCCGGGGATTGAGCTACGGTCCGGGAGGCTGAGACATGAATGACGAAACCGTCACCGAACTGGCAATGCTGGAACTGCCCTTCGGCCGCCGCGCCTCGGTGCGCGAGGTGAAGTTCGAATCGGGGCTGCGCATGGTGCGGCTGGTGCTGCGCGAGGGCCGGCGCATCACCCAGGTGGACATGGATGAACCCTCGGCGCGCGAGCTGGGGCGCATCCTGAGCGAAAGCGCCACCCCGAAATCCGAGCCCGGCTAAGGAGCCACGCCATGCAGTATCTTCCGATCTTTCTCGACATCCGCGACAAGACGGTTCTGGTCGATGGCGGCGGCACGGTGGCCGCCCGGCGGGTGGAACGGGCGCTGTCCGCGGGTGCCAGGGTGCTGGTGTTCGACCCCGAGCCGGAACAGGAAATGCAGCTGCTGATCGAACGCGGCGGCAAGCTGGAGCACCACGCC
>WFQE01000287.1 GCA_015487165.1 Paracoccaceae bacterium
TCAACGGTTCGCTGATTTCGATATTCGGTGTGATGCGCAGCAAGATGCCCTCGGCATCGTCGGGCGCTTTGTGTGCTGCCACGGGCGAGAACAGTTCGAACCCGGTCTGCGCGTCTGCAACGCGCTGAAAGGCTGCGTCGCAAAAGGCGTATCCAGTGATGCGGACCGGCACGGAAGGCACGCAGGTTTCCGGCAAAAGATGGCCCATCGTGACCTTGCCCCGGGCATCCCGGAACTTGCCGTGACAGTGGTAGTACATGAGATCACGGCCGGGCCCGCAGGTGATTGCCGCATCTACCACGGCACCGGGCACGGGCGGGTTCTGGCGCGCGCTGTACCAGGCAACGTGAAGATCATCATTCGGATGATCGGGGATCACATAGTCAAACGCCGACATGGGGGCATCAGCGACGCGAAAGCATCCACTGGCAAACCCGCCTTCGTCAAGCGCCGCGGCAAGCGAGACATCCAGCGTGATACCCGCGGGCAGCTCGATCTCGGTATCGACCAGGCGGGTCGGCACCTGGATGTAAGGCTCCCCGGCCGGGCCGGGCTGTTCGATGTGGTCGGGAAGGCGGGTCATCCTGTGGGGTCGGCCTTGTCAGGGTGGCGTCTGAAAAACGCCTCTCGCACCAGCTTTTTCGTGATCTTGCCATATCCCGATCTGGGCAGGCTGTCCCAGAAGTGAAACTCTTTTGGCATCTTGTAGCTGGCAATCCTTTCCTTCAGGAAAGCCCGCAGCGCGTCTGCGGTCGGGGTGCTTTCGGGGCGCGGAACGCAGATCGCAACCCCGATCTCACCCCATTTCGGGTCGGGAATGCCGATCACGGCGACTTCGTTGATATCGTCATGGAGCAGGATCTTTTCCTCGATCTCGCGCGGATAGATGTTCGAGCCGCCCGAAATATACATGTCGGATTCGCGCCCGGTGATATAGACGAACCCCTCTTCATCCATATGGCCGACATCGCCGGTGCGGAACCAGCCGTTCCGAAAGGCCTTGGCATTGGCCTCGGGGTTGTTCCAGTAGCCGGCAAAGACGGCCGCGCCGGCGACGCAGATCTCGCCGGTTTCACCGGGGGGCAGTTCCTGGCCGTCTGGCCCCTGTATCTGAACCTCGATCCCCGTGCGGGGATAGCCGCAGGTTCCGGGGCGCAGGTCTTCGGTGGCCGAATGCAGGGACGGGGGCAGAACGGTGATGTTGCCGGTGACCTCGCCAAGGCCGAAATACTGAACCAGTACAGGCCCCAGCTTGTTCAGCGCATGGACCTGATCCACCCGATACATCGGCGCGCCGGCATAGATCACATAGCGCAGGCTTGAATGGTCATGTTCGTCCACAGAGGGGTGTTCGGTCAGCATTTTCAGGATCGTGGGCACCGTGAACATGCTGGTGACGCGGTGGCGTTCGACCAACTGCCAGATTTCGGCGGGGTCGAGGCGGGGGCTTTCGGGCAGGATGGTGGCCGCGCCACGGGCGACCATCAGCAGCGCATGGATGCCTGCGCCATGTGAAAGGGGCGCGACGATCGCCGTGCTGTCGCGCTCGTCGGTGCCGGGCAGCAGGTCGCACAGGTGGTTTGTAACCACAAAGGCCATCTGCCCGTGGGTCAACACCGAGGCCTTGGGCCGGCCGGTGCTGCCGGATGTGAAAAAGAACCAGCAGGGATCATCGCGATCGACAGCGACGGCGGAAAAGGGTTTTCCCAGGTTTCGCGCGACGATCTGGTCATAGTCTTCGCCGAAGGTCGATTCCCCGATCGAGATGGTGAACCGGAACCGCCCTGCGCAATGCGAGGCGTGGTCGGGAAAATCGGCATGGCAGATCATGCCGACGGCACCGCTGCATTCGGCCATCCAGTCAAGATCCAGCGGGGTGCCACGGAAATTGGCCGGCACCCAGACGGCGCCTGCGCGAAAACAGGCCAGCATGCTTTCAAACATCTGGTTGCAGTTTGCCGACTGTATCAGGATGCGGTCGCCCTTGCGCACACCGAATTCATTGACCAGCGCGTGCGCCATCGCCGTGACTCGCGGGTTCAGTTCTTTCCACGTCCACTGCCGATCACCCCAGATGAATGCCGGATGATCACCAAGGCGGCGCGCGGCCTGATCGGCGAAATGTGCCAGGTTCATGGTTCTGGTCGAAACCGGCTGGATCATCTGTCCCCCTTCTTCATGGTGCGTCCGGCAAGTGAAACGGCCCGACACCGCTGCCGCGGGCATTTTGCGCAGATAGGCAGACCCTCTTTCAAGTGAAATTTTGCGCCGGTGCTCGTTTTCCGCCATAACCCTGCGGCATGGTCCGAAAATACCGCCGCGCGGGGGGGCGCGTTGATGGATGTGATTCTCTTGCTTGCCCCGACAGACCGATGCGAACGGCGTAAAAGATGGCTGTGTTTCGACAGAAATTGGGGCTGCGGACATGGCTTGGGGAAACAGACCATTTCCGATCCCGCTTCAATCCACCGCCCGGAAATGCCTTGTTGTCGCCGGAAATACGGGGGTCGCTGTCGGGCATTGTTGCGCGTGCGGCAACAACAATCGGGCAGTTTTGACCAAAAGCAGGGTTTTGGGTGATCTGATGGGGGATATTGTTGCGATATGGCAAACAATCGCTAGTACTTTCGATTTCCCTTGAATGCCCCGCCCTTGTCCCAAAACGAACCGGAAATTGCACCTTTGTGCCACATTTCGGCCAAATTTCGTTTTGTCTGATGCCACATTTCGGCTAGTTTCCACTCAGCAGCCCCGCTGG
Organism: Paracoccaceae bacterium; assembly: GCA_015487165.1. Lineage (GTDB taxonomy): Bacteria > Pseudomonadota > Alphaproteobacteria > Rhodobacterales > Rhodobacteraceae > UBA5972. The sequence goes on from WFQE01000287.1 coordinate 2,759, forward strand.
GAGGGGCTTACAGGCCAGGGGCGGCCATCAAGAAAATGTCGTGTCGGATCGGCACGCTGATGGTGAGAACATGAACCTGCTGAAAGATTTTCCCGAACTGCGCCAAGCCTATTACATGGTGCTCGTCAGCCTCTGGACCGGAGCGACCATTGCCAATGTCGCAACCATTCTGGGCAAGACGGTTCATTTCGTTCCGCTGAGCGGCATTTCCGTTTTCATCGGCGTCATGCTGGTGCGCTCGGTCAATGAAACGATCGACGCTGCCGACAATCGCTGACGCAGAGAGCCGGGCAGCGGACCGGTGATCATTCCAGGTAATATCAGGATATCCCGCCATGACATGCTTTTCATCCGAAACCCTCGTGACAACCGAAAATGGCGACATTCCCGCCAACCAGCTTCGTCCCGGTGACAAGGTTCTGACCCGCGACAACGGTTATCAGGCGGTCCGCTGGGTGGGAGAGCGCAGCATGCACGGGCGCTTCTTGCTGGACAATCCGCATCTGCGGCCGGTTCTCGTCAGGGCTGGGGCGTTTGGCGACGGGCTGCCCAGCCAGGATATCATGCTGTCCCCCAACAGCCGCCTTCCGATAGAAGAGCCGGGATCGGGCCTCAAATCGCTGATTATCGGTGGGCAGCAGCAGATGGTTGCCGTCAAGCATCTGATCAACCACCGGGATATCATGCAGATCGATGTGTTGGGGCTGAAATACGCGCATATCATGTTCACCAGCCACCAGATCATCGCCACCAACGGGTTCTGGGTCGAAAGCTTCAAGGCCGGCGACTATTCACTGGGTGCGGTGGGCAATGCACAGCGCAACGAGATACTGGAGATCTTCCCCGAACTTCGGCAAAGCCAGCTGCGTTCGTCCCTGGGGGAGGCGCTTGAAAATCAGGCGTCGCTTGACCTGTCGTCAGGTGAAACCCTCTGAGCCAACCAGTCTTGCCAATCTGCCTCGGTATCCAGATCAACCCCGCTTCCGGGCAGGGTGATCAGACGGGGGCGGGTGTCGGAACGGCGCAGCAGATCGCGTGCGCCCCTGTCGCCGGTCAGGCGTTCCAGATCATCAAACAGGTTTCGGGGAAACAGCACCGGGTTGGCGGGGCGCCCCTCGGGCGTGGCGGCGCGGATGATCCGGTCGGGTGTTTCCGAAAAGGCTTCGATCAGGCGGTCATGTGATCGGGCCGTGATGTCGGGCATGTCGGCCAGCGCAATGATGGCCCCGTCCATGCCGGACATGGCGCCAAGGCCCGTCCTGATCGAACTGGCCATACCTTCGCCATGGCTGGGGTTTTCGATGATCGTTACCGCCAGCCCCTCAAGGGCGTCGCGCCGGGGCAGGTCGTCGGGGCGCAGTATGACGGCCACCTTGTCGGCCCGGCTTTCAAGGGCCTGAATTGCCGAATGCCGCAGCAGGGGGGTCCCCCAGACTTCTTCAACCAGCTTGTCGCGCCCCTTCATGCGCGAAGAACTGCCTGCGGCCAGCAGGATGATTCCAACGCGCGGTGTATTGGGGTGCAGGGGCATGGCGATTTGTTTCTATACAAACAAATTTTCATTGAGACGGCGACTGTTCTGTCCTAGCCTTGTCATCAAGGGCGCGGGCAGACAAGTTGTTTTGGCATGTGACGCCATCTTGATATCAATCTTGGATCTTGGGCTTTCTCTCTGGTGATCAAGCCATGATGATTTGCCTTGGCTGGCAAGTTATGCCATCGGGTCGTGTTGGTAATTGATCGAAAGGGACAGTCGCCCATGCAGAAACTGTGGAAAAACGTGCTGGACATGCCGCCAAGCTGGTTGTTGCTGTTTCTCGGGCTTGCCTGGGCGCAGCTTTGCGTGGCGCCGTCCTTGCGGCTGGGCTCGGGCCTGTTGTCCGATATCGGTCTTGTCCTGATGGCGGTGGCGGTTGCGCTGATGGTCTGGGCGGCGGTGTTCTTTCTGCGCCTGCGCACCAGCGTGGTGCCGAGGCGCGTGCCTTCGGCCCTGATCAAGGCAGGCCCATACCGGCTGAGCCGCAATCCCATCTATCTGGCCGATGCCGTCTTTCTGTTGGGGTTCTCGCTGTGGGTTGGCTCGGTTCTGGGGATAGTGCTGGTGCCGGTTTTCATGAAGCTGATCGAGATCCGCTTTATCCGGGGCGAAGAACAGGGCCTGCGCACGGCATTCCCCGACGAGGCCGAGGAATTTTTCCGCAAAACCCGCCGTTGGCTATAGCCGCACCTGCGTCAATAACGATAAGTGTCTTGCCCCTTTTGTCTGTGCATGTACTGTTCAGGTTGTCGTCACCTTGGGCGACTATGACAATTTCGTGAACCTGTGTCTTGTCGAAGGGAAACAGGAAAGAGGCGGGCCACGGGCGATCGGGCAGACCGGCAGGACATTCCCGAACCGGGCCCGACACAGACGGATGAGGAACGAAAGGGGAGACAGGCTTTGATAATAGGTGCACCAAAAGAAACATTTCCCGGCGAAAACCGGGTTGCGATGACGCCGAATTCGGCGCGCGCGCTGCAAAAGCTGGGGCATGAATGCATCATTCAGTCCGGCGCAGGCGCGGCGGCCCGTTTTTCGGACGAGGAATACAAGGCTGCCGGCGTCAAGGTGGTCAAGACCGCCGCGGCGCTGTGGAAAGAGGCCGACATCGTCGTCAAGGTCCGCCCGCCCAAGGATGCGACCGAAGAAAAACGCATCCGCAAGGGGCAGACGGTCATTTCGTTCTTTTTCCCCGCGCAGAACGAGGAACAGCTTGCGCGGATGAAGGATATCGGCGCGACCTATATCGCCATGGACATGGTGCCCCGCATCAGCCGCGCGCAAAAGATGGACGCGCTGTCGTCGATGGCCAATATCGCCGGCTATCGCGCCGTGATCGAGGCGGGCAACAATTTCGGCCGCTTCTTTACCGGCCAGGTGACCGCCGCGGGCAAGGTGCCGCCGGCCAAGGTGTTGGTGGTCGGCGCCGGGGTTGCCGGCCTTGCCGCAATCGGTGCCGCAACCAGCCTGGGCGCGCAGGTCTATGCCTTTGACGTGCGTCCCGAGGTGGCCGAGCAGATCGAAAGCATGGGCGCCGAATTCGTCTATCTGGAATTCGAGGATGATCAGGACGGCGCCGAAACCGGCGGCTATGCCAAGCCGTCCAGCCCGGAATTTCTGGCCAAGCAGCTCGAAAAGTTCCGCGAGCTGGCCCCTGACATGGATATCGTCATCACCACCGCCCTGATCCCCGGTCGCCCCGCGCCCAAGCTGTGGACAAAGGACATGGTCGAGATGATGAAGCCCGGCAGCGTGGTCGTTGACCTTGCGGCCGAACGCGGCGGCAACTGCGACCTGACCGTGCCCGACAAGAAGATCGAATCCGACAATGGCGTGACCATCATCGGCTATACCGATTTCCCGTCGCGCATGGCGACACAGGCCTCGGAACTGTATTCGACCAATATCCGGCACATGATCGCGGACCTTACCCCCGAAAAGGATGGCGTGATCGTCCACAACATGGATGACGACGTGATCCGCAGCGCGACCATCTGCCGCGAGGGCGAGATCACCTTCCCGCCGCCACCGCTCAAGGTGCAGGCGATTGCCTCGAAGAAACCCCAGGCGGCACCCGAAAAGACACCCGAGGAAATTGCCGCCGAAGAGGCCGCCGCCGCTCGCAAGGCCGGACGGCAACAGATCGGCCTGCTGGTCGTGGGCGGGCTGCTGATGCTGTTGATCGGCAAATATGCGCCGCCTGCCTTCATGCAGCATTTCATCGTGTTCGTGCTGGCCGTGTTCGTCGGCTTCCAGGTGATCTGGGGCGTGGCCCACAGCCTGCACACGCCGCTGATGGCGGTGACCAACGCGATTTCCGGCATCATCATTGTCGGGGCGCTGCTTCAGATCGGAACCGGCAGCGGGATCGTGACGGTTCTCGCAGCGATTTCGGTGCTTGTGGCAACCATCAACATCGTCGGGGGCTTCATGGTGACACGCCGGATGCTCCAGATGTTCCAGAAATCATAAGGCGGGGGACAGGACATGACCATTTCACCCGAACTCCAGACCGCTGCCTATATCGCGGCAGCCGTTCTGTTCATCCTCAGCCTCGGCGGCCTCAAGGACCAGGAAAGCGCCAAGCGCGGCGTCTGGTATGGCATTGTCGGCATGGCGATTGCCGTGTTTGCAACCATCATCGGGCCGGGCGTGCAGATGTCGGCAATCCTTGCCGTGACGCTGGCCGTTGGCGCCGTGATCGGCGCGATCGTTGCCCTGCGGGTCGAGATGACCGGCATGCCCCAGCTGGTGGCGGCGCTGCACAGCTTTGTCGGCCTTGCCGCGGTGCTGATCGGCATCAATTCCGACCTGACGGTGCATGAATTTGCCACAAATGCCGAAAAGATCATCCATGAAACCGAGGTGTTTCTTGGCGTGTTCATCGGTGCGGTAACCTTCACCGGCTCGATCGTCGCCTTTGGCAAGCTGGCGGGCAAGATCGGCGGCAAGGCATTGATCCTGCCCCTGCGTCATCTGTGGAACATCATCATCGTGGTCGGCTCGCTGGTCCTGATGGTGATGTACATGCAGGGCGCCGGCAGCTGGACGCTGTATGCCATGACCGTTCTGGCCCTGATCCTGGGCTGGCATCTGGTGATGGCCATCGGCGGAGCCGACATGCCCGTGGTGGTTTCCATGCTGAACAGCTATTCCGGCTGGGCGGCGGCGGCGACCGGTTTCCTTCTGGGCAACGACCTGCTGATCGTGACCGGCGCGCTGGTGGGCTCATCCGGTGCGATCCTGTCCTATATCATGTGCAAGGCCATGAACCGGGGTTTCCTCAGCGTGATCCTGGGCGGCTTTGGCGGGGCCAAGGGCCCGCAGATGGATATCGAGGGCGAGATGATTTCCATCGATGCCGAAGGCGTGGCCGCGGCGCTGGAAGACGCCGACAGCATCATCATCGTGCCGGGCTATGGCATGGCGGTGGCGCAGGCCCAGCAATCGGTTTCCGAGCTTACCCGGCGTCTGCGTGCCAAGGGCAAGAATGTGCGTTTCGGCATCCATCCGGTTGCCGGCCGTCTGCCGGGCCACATGAACGTGCTGCTGGCCGAGGCCAAGGTGCCCTATGACATCGTGCTGGAGATGGACGAGATCAACGATGATTTCCCTGACACCGATGTTGTCATCGTCATCGGTTCCAACGACATCGTGAACCCGGCCGCGCAGGAAGACCCCAACAGCCCCATCGCCGGCATGCCGGTGCTTGAGGTCTGGAAGGCGAAACAGGTTTTCGTGATGAAGCGTGGGCAGGGGACCGGCTATTCGGGCATCGAGAACCCGCTGTTCTTCAAGGAGAATACGCGCATGTTCTATGGCGATGCCAAGGCCAGCCTCGACACTCTGCTGACCATGATCAAGTAACCAACGCGATCACCTGTCGCAAAAGGGCGTCCCGCGCGGGCGCCCTTTTTCATTGGTGGGCGGTTCTGTCGGCGTGGTCGAGCGCGCAAATTTCTTGGCAGAATGTCGGGAATCGGGCTAGGCTTGATCGTGGGGGGGAATATTTCATGGATGTTTTTACCACGACACAGGGCCACGGGAACCTGCCGCGCTATTTTCCGGCCGTTTTCGATGTGGTTCGTCAGCTCAACCACGGGCGGATCGATTTTCGCCTGCCAGACGGCCGCGTCTTTCGCGCGCAGGGGCAGAAACCGGGGCACGCGGTCGAGATCACCATTCACAACCCAGACTGTTTTGCGCGTCTGATCCGCGAGGGCGATCTGGGCTTTTCCGACGCCTATCTCGAAGGCTGGTGGTCGGTTTCGGATCTTCAGGCATTCATGGACATCCTTCTGGACAGCAATGAAGGCGTGTTCGACGGCTTTCCCGGCATGGGGCTGGTGCGCTGTTACGAAAGGGTGCGCCACTGGATGAACCGCAACACACGCGAGCAGGCCCGGCGCAACATTTCATATCATTACGATCTTGGAAATGATTTCTATTCCCGCTGGCTTGACGACAGCATGACCTATTCATCGGCCCTTTTCAAAACCGGGCAGGAACCGCTGGAGACCGCGCAGCGCGCAAAATATGAATCGATGATCGACAGAATCGGCGCCAAGCCCGGCGATCACGTTCTTGAAATCGGCTGTGGCTGGGGCGGGTTTGCCGAATATGCCGCGGCCGAGCGCGGCCTGCGTGTGACCGGGCTGACCATTTCAAAAGAACAGCACGCCTATGCGGCCGAGCGCATACAGAAAGCGGGGCTTTCGGACCGGGTCGATATCGTGCTGCGCGATTACCGCGACGAAACCGGCAGCTATGACGGCATCGCCTCGATCGAGATGTTCGAGGCTGTGGGCGAAAAATACTGGCCCACCTATTTCGACTGCGTGCGCGAGCGCCTCAAACCCGGTGCGCGCGCGACGCTGCAGATCATCACCATCGCCAATGAACGCTTCGAGAAATACCGCAAGGGGGTGGATTTCATCCAGAAATACATCTTCCCCGGCGGCATGTTGCCCAGCCCCAAGGCGCTTTCGCAGCAGATCGCGCGGGCGGGGCTGTTGCGGGTCGGCTCGATCGAGTTTGGTGAAAGCTATTCCTTGACCCTGCGCAGATGGCACGAGACGTTCAACGAAACATGGGGTGATATCGCGCAGATGGGCTTTGACGACCGTTTCCGCCGCATGTGGAATTATTACCTTACCTCTTGCGCGGCGGCCTTCCGTGCGGGAAACTGCGATGTGACTCAGGTCACGATGGTGCGGGCAGGGTAACAGGGCAGGAAAATCCATGCGGGAAATGCCGACAGCGGCCAAGCTGGTCGCGGCGATCTGTTTTCTTGGTGTGGGGGCGGTGGCGGCCTGGTTTCTGTGGGGTCACCTTCCCGACGGCTATCGCCCGCGCTACTTCATTCCGGTATGTGCCGGGCTTGGCGCGGTTGTCGGTTGGCGCGTCATGGGGCGCATGGTTGGCTATTCCCTGGGCAACGCGGCGCTCAACGGGTTTGCCACATCGATTGCGCTGGTTTTCTGGGCGCTGCTTCTGTTTGCCCTGCGCGAAATGCTGATGCGCGCGATCCACAAGCGTTATGGCGGCCTGACCGATGCGCTGACCAATATCATCGTGATCCTTTATGACGAGATCGCGCTGCTGCTTGCGCCCGATGTCGTTCTGGCGCTGGTCATTGGCGGCATGCTGGGCGGCGTCGTGACCGAGCTTGCCAGCAGACGGTGGCCCTGAACCCATGAGCGATATCTTCCTGTATGGCACGCTGTGCGACCGGGAACTCTTGCAGATCGTCCTTGGCCGGCCACTTGGCCCGGACGATCTGCACGATGCCGAATTGCCGGGCTACCGGCTGGCCGCGGTCAAGGGGCAGAGCTTTCCCATGCTTGTCCCTGATCCAGACGCTCGGGCCAAAGGCAGGCTGCTGGTGGGCGTCCAGGGCAAGGCGCTGAAACGGCTGCGCTATTACGAAGACGGGCATGGCTATACACTTGCACCGGTCTGCCCCCGCCTTGGCGACGGGCGCGAAAGACATGCGCGCGCCTTCATGCCGGCATCCGAAGGCTGGCAGCCCGCGGGTAGGTGGAGCCTTGCCGAGTGGCGCCGAAAAGAGGGGCCGCTGGTCGTGGAAACGGCGCGCGAGATCATGGCCCATTACGGTATGCGCCCCCCGCGAGAGGTGTTCGAAAACCTGCAAACCGCGCGCCAGCGGGCATGGTCGCGGATCGCCGCCCGCGACCATGCGCCGGTTTCGTTGCGGCGGAAATTTGGCCGTGCCGATATAGATGTTCAGGTGGTCGAGCGCCCCTATCTTGGCTATTTCGCCGTGGAAGAGACCGTCTTGCGGCATCGCAGATATGATGGCGGGATGAGCGACAGCCTTCGCCGCGCGGTATTTCTGCCGGCCGATGCGGTGACGGTTCTGCCCTATGATCCGCGCAACGATCTGGTGCTGTTGATCGAACAGTTCCGTGCCGGGCCGTTGGGGCGGGGGGACCCCCACCCGTGGTGCCTTGAACCCGTGGCCGGGCGGCGCGACCCCGGAGAGGGGCTGGAAGAATGCGCGCGCCGCGAGATGGTCGAGGAAACCGGCGTCATACCCGCCGCGCTGGAGCGGATCGCCGGATATTATTCGACGCCGGGGGCGGTTTCGGAATATCTGGTATCCTTCGTGGCCTTGTGCGATCTGGATGCCGACAAGGCCGGCGTTCACGGGCTGGATGCCGAGCATGAAGATATTCGCAGCCTGATCGTCCCGTTTTCTGCGCTGATGGAAGCTGTTCGTTCCGGCGAGGCGGAAAATGGCCCGCTGCTGATATCGGCGCTGTGGTTAGAGCGCGAACGCGATCGGCTGCGGCGCGAATGTCCGAAATAGGCGATATCAGTCAGCCGGTTTTTCCCGGCGCTTGCTGCGAGAGCGGACGATCTCGATCGGGCCGCCATTGATCAGGAAAGCCACGTCTTTCAGGGCCACTATCGGTGCGACGCCGCCCGACACCACCAGGTAACGGGGGCGCCATTGGGGGCCAAACTTTTTCTTGAAGGCGCGCAGCCCTTCGAAATTGTAGAACGCCCCGCTATGGCGGAACAAGAGCGCGCCGAAACGGTTCCAGAACCGCGAGCCGCGCCGGACCTCAAGCCCGGCCAGCGGAGCGACGCCCAGGCTGAATTCGCGCGCGCCCTTGTCGCGGTAATGTTCCAGCAGTTCGATGAACAGGAATTCCATCATGCCGTCGGCCTCTTCCGGCAGATAACGCATCAGGTCGATGGCCGCGCGGTTGCCGTTCTCGACCTCCATCACACTGGCAAATGCCAGCAGCTTGCCTTCGCGCCGCACGGTTGCGATCGGAAAATGTTGCAGGTAATCGGGTTTGAACTGGCCGACGGAAAATCCCTTTTCCTTGCCCCGCTTGATGTCAAGCCAGGCATCGGAAATGACCTTCAGTTCCTCCAGAAATGCCCCTGCGTGGGGCGGGTGGTGGACAGTGAATTCCAGCCCCTTGCGCAGCGCAGCGTTATGGGCGGAACGCATGCTGCGGAACTTCTTGCCGGACAGCGAAAAATGCGGAAGGTCGATTACCGCCTCTTCGCCGATCTTGTGAACGGTAAAGCCGATCTCTACCCACAGCGCGAGGTATCTTTCGGTCGCCTCATAGAATACGGGGCGGTAGCCGGCAGAATAGGCGGCGTCGAAAAACGCCCAGGCCAGATCGCGGGCTGAATCCTCGGGGCCGACGGGGTCGCCATATGCAATCCATGACCTGCCCTTGGGCGCATACATGATAAAGGCGTCCTCGGCATCTGTGAAAAACAGCGACTTGTCACCGCTCATGGCCAGCCATGATTCGGGGTTGCCGTGCTTTTCCAGAATCTGCCGCGCCTTTTCCAGCGCGCCGTGATCTGGCGTGCGGGTATGGGCGCGCGCCGGTTTGAGGGCAAAATAGATGATGGCAAGGGTGATCAGGAACGACGCCAGCAGCGCCGCGCGCAGAGCGCGAGGGGCATTTTCATCGACAGCGATCCGAAACCACAGATCCGACGAATAGTCAGTCGCCTTGTGCGCGGCCATCAGGAAGGCGCCACTCCCCAGGATGATCGCGAATACCAGCGCGAACCAGCTTGGCGACAGCAGGTTGTGCGTCAGCTTGGCAGAGCGGTAGAACTCAGTGCGGAAAGGCCAAAGAACCGTGGCGCTTCCCAGCAGCAGCAGGGCGCTTTCATAATCAAGCCCGTTCAGGATCGAGGCCGCAGCCCCTGCAACCAGCGTGACCTCGATCAGCCAGAATGCCCCGGAAATCCGGCGGATCAGCCCCTGCGAGACCAGTATCAGAACGACACCCAGCGCCGCTGACAGCAGCGCACCGCTTTCCAGCAGGATCGCCAGCATCATGTCGTTCGGGTCGATCTGATGGGGCCGCACGCTTGGCATCAGCGACATGAGCAACAGATATATCCCCAGCCCAAGGCTGGCCGTGCCGGAAATCGTTGGCGCCACGGATGTGACCGTGCGCATCACGGGGCGCAGCTGTTCGGGCACCTCGCCCAGCAGGCGGGTCACCATGCCCCCGGCAAGGCGGGCCTCGTTCAGGGCGACAAAGACCAGCGCCAAGGCGAATGGCACGATGTAATAGATCAGTCGGAACAGCAGCAGCGCCGCCGCAACCTGATCAAGGGGCGCTGCATCCGACATGCTGGCAATGATGACGCTTTCGAACACGCCAACCCCGCCCGGCACATGGCTGAGGACACCGGTCATCATTGCCGCGGCAAAGATCGCCATGAATGGAACAAAACCAGGGGCACCGTCAGGCAGCAGCACATACAGCACCATCGCGGCCGCCGCGGTATCGATGGCTGTCAGCAGCAGCTGGCTATACAGGATTCCGGTCGAGGGGGCGTTGATCTCGACCCCACGGATGCGCAGGGATTTCCCGCTGACGGCCAGCCATGTTGCCAGCGCAACCGCCCCGACGGCCGTGCTGGCGGCTGCCGCCCTGACGACGCCGGGGGATACTGGCATGATGTTGATGAGCGCGTCCGGATACATGACCAGCGCAGCCGACCCAACCACGGTCACGCCAAAGCCGAAAGCCAGCGCGATATAGGTGGAAACTGCAGCGATTTCAAAGGCGTTCAGCCCGGCGGTACTATAGATCCGATAGCGCACGGCCCCGCCCGAAATGATGCTGATGCCGATGGTGTTGCCAAAGGAATATCCCAGAAATCCCCCCAGTGCGACGATGCGCAGGGAAACCTTTTTGCCAAGATAGCGCAGGCCGGTCCAGTCATACCCGATCAGTGAAAGATAGCCGATGATGGTGGCCCCGAATGCCGCCAGAAGATGCGACCAAGGGGTTGCCCGCACATTGTCGATGATATCGGCAACCTTGACGGTTCGCAGCATGTGGCTGAGGGCATAGACACCCAGCCCGAACAGCACCATGCCCACCAGCACCGGAATGGTATTCTGCAGCCACCTGCCGCGCCCGGTTGCGGGTTTGGTCGTGTTGCTCATGCCGACGCCTCACGCCACTTGCGCAGCGCGCTGCCTGTCTTGTTGTGGGGCCGTCGCATGATTTACGCGAATCCTTCCTGTTTATGCAGGGATATATGGCAAGCATTGCCGCGGCAGGCCACTGAAATCTTGCCGCGCCCCTTGGTGCCCCATCAATCGGGGGGCGCAAAGCTTTCAGCGCGGGCCCTTTTCCAGCGGGCGAGATAGCCAAGCGAGTCTTCCTCTTCATTTACAAGAAATCCTTCAGGCAGATAGGGGAACAGCTCGTCCCCCGTCACCATGCCCGAATCGGATTGCCGCACCATGAAATGACGCGGCAGAAAATCGCACGGGCTGGACAGGCCCGCAGCACCCGCCATCTCGGCCAGTGCCTTGAGGGTGCCGGCATGAAACCGCGCCACCCGCTCTGCCTTGTCCTCGACCACCAATGCGCGCTGGCGCAAGGGGTCTTGCGTGGCCACACCGACAGGGCAACGGTTGGTATGGCAGGATTGCGCCTGAATGCAGCCGATCGCGAACATGAAGCCGCGGGCCGAATTCGCCCAGTCCGCCCCCAGTGCCAAGGCATGCGCGATATCAAAGGCGGTGATCAGCTTGCCGGCGGCGCCGATGCGGATCTTGTCGCGCAGCCCCGCCCCGCGCAATGTGTTGTGTACGAAGGTCAGCCCCTCGTTCAGGGGCATGCCCATGTGGTTGGCAAATTCCAATGGCGCCGCACCCGTGCCGCCCTCCTTGCCGTCAACGACAATGAAATCCGGTGCAATTCCGGTTTCCAGCATGGCGCGCACCATGCACATGAATTCGCGCCGGTGTCCCACGCACAGCTTGAATCCGACGGGTTTTCCGCCCGACAATTCGCGCAGCCGTGAAATGAATTCCATCATCTCGATCGGGGTCGAAAAGGCATTGTGACTTGACGGCGACAGGCAATCCACCCCCATGGGCACGCCGCGCGCTTCGGCGATTTCGGGCGAGATCTTGGCAGCGGGCAGCATCCCGCCATGGCCCGGCTTGGCGCCCTGGCTGAGCTTGATCTCGATCATCTTGACCTGCGGGTTGCTGGCCTGCTGGGCAAAGCGATCCGGGTCGAAACGCCCGTCCGGGGTGCGGCAGCCGAAATAGCCGGTGCCGATCTCATAGATCAGATCACCGCCGAACCTGCGATGATAGCGGCTGATCCCGCCTTCGCCCGTGTCATGGGCAAAACCGCCGATCCTTGCGCCCTTGTTCAGCGCCAGAATCGCGTTTGCCGACAGGGCCCCGAAACTCATCGCCGAGATGTTGTAAAGCGAAATCGCATATGACTGCCTGCATTCCGGCCCGCCGACGGGCATGCGCAGGTTGTCGGCATCCACCTCTTTCGGGCAAACTGAATGCGTCAACCAGGAATAGCCGGAATCATAGACGCGCATGCGTGTGCCAAAGGGGCGCTTGTCCTCGACACCCTTGGCCCGCTGATAGACGATCGAGCGCGCGTCCCGGCTGAACGGTTCTTCGTCCTGGTCGCTTTCGATCAGATATTGGCGGATTTCCGGCCGGATGCCTTCGAAAACGAACCGCATATGGCCCAGAACCGGATAGTTCCGCAGGATCGCATGGGGCTTTTGCAGCAGGTCATACAGCCCCAGCAGCATGATCGGTGCAGACAGGGCGAACGGCAGCAGCATCCAGAGCGACCAGAAGCTGGCTATCAGGAAAAGCAGGGTCAGCGCAGTCACCCCGATGAAAACGCCATACCGGCGCAGAGATGGCTTGCGCATGTGTCTGTTTCCCCCTGGTTTCAGCCTGTACTCCAGGCCCGTGGTTGTTTCATGCCGGCAATCTTGCAGGCCTGTTTTACATAGCCATAGGGGAACAGTTCAAACATGGCATCGCGCGCGCCCTTCTTGTCGGTTTCCAGGCGCTCGGCCAGGAATTTTAGGACAAAACGGGCATCTGCCGCCACGCCATGTTCCTCCAGCCAGTCGCGCATGAAATCGATCACTGCCCAATGCAGGTCGGTCAAGGTGATCCCCTCGCGTTCGGCTACGATTTCGGCAAATGCCGGGGTCCAAAGATCAGGATCGGTCAGATATCCGTATTCGTCAACAGTCAGGTGGTTGCCATCGGGCAGATCGATCCGTGTGAGCACGTCTGGTCGTGTACGCATTGTCCCATACCTGTCGTATATTGAAATATGCGCATATGTTGCAACTCGGCAGGCCGGAATGAAAGGCGAAAATGCGTACCATCACGCCTTTTTTGACAATTCCCGTGCCAGATCGCCAAATCCGGTATGCCGATGCTCGTATTCCAGCCGCAAGCGCCGCGCATGGTCGCGCGCCAGGGATTCAAGCGTCGCGTCAGAGGTCTGGGAAAGATAGACCAGTTTCCTGTAGTTCCCGAAATAGGTGTCGCGCAGCTCGGGGTGGCGATCCAGCCCCAGAGGGCGCCAGACAAAGGCATCGAATTGCCGGACAAGAAAATCGGTCAGGTAAAAGGCGGTCATTTCCGCGTCGCCGCTCTTTGCGAATATGTCATTTCCCTCAAAGAACGAATAGCAATGCGGCCCCTCAAGCATGTCCACACCCAGGTCCGCGCATTTCGCCGCCAGCAGCCCCCCCGTGCCGCAATCGGCATACAGGACAAAGATCTCGTCATACTGCGCGCGGTGCCTCAACACGGCCTCTTCAACCGCCTGGGGGATCTTTTCGGGATACAGATGCAGCTTGGCCGGCAGGCAGGCCAGATCCATGTGACCCCAGCCATTCAGCCGTTTCAACGCCAGAACCTCATGTGCCAGCGCCCCGCAGGCCAGCAGCAGGATGCGCGCCCTGGCGTTACCTGCCGGGGCAAGGCCGCTTTCTGTCAGGGTCTGGTCATCGGGCCGCATCATACCCCTCTTCTTCTTTGTCAAAATACTCCGGGGTGCGGGGCAGAGCCCCGCATGTCGCGCCCTTGGGCTGCGCCCCGCGACAAGGGCCGATCAGGCCTCGGCCGCCCGGTTATGCTTGCGCGACATGAAACTTTTCGCCGTCTCCACCGCGACCGCCGCATCGCGGCAATAGGCATCGGCACCGATCGCACGGCCGAATTCCTCGTTCAGCGGCGCGCCACCCACCAGGATGATATAGTCGTCGCGGATGCCCTTTTCCTTCATCGTGTCGATCACGACCTTCATGTACGGCATGGTCGTGGTCAGCAGCGCCGACATGCCCAGGATGTCGGCCTTTTCCTCTTCCAGGGCGGCAATGTAATCCTCGACCGGGTTGTTGATGCCAAGGTCGCGGA
>WFQE01000288.1 GCA_015487165.1 Paracoccaceae bacterium
CCAGCGAAAGCAGCAGTGGCAGCGATGGAAAGAGCAGCTGCGAGAGCGATTGATTTCATTGTTTCCTCCAGATTTTGCCTGCCGCATTATTGGGGAAGGTATGTAACCCCGCTGCAAGCACCCAAGACTGTACCTCGTCCCCATTTTTAAGCAGCAAAGATTTGCAATTGCAATGCTTCTGTCCCGAGGACGAACACAGGTTTCGCAAAATATCGCTAAATTAGCAACACCTGTGTACCTACCCTGGCCAGTTTGAACAATTCGGCAATATCCTCGTTGTACAGGCCGATACAACCATTAGAGGATCGTCTGCCGATCTTTCTAGTGTCGTTGGTGCCGTGGATCCGGTAATATTTCCAAGAAAGATACAATGCGTGCGTTCCAAGCGGATTGTTCGGCCCCGGACCCACAAAGTCGGGCCATTCCGGGTTTCTCTTTTTCATCGCGGGGGTCGGTCGCCATGACGGTCCGACCACCTTGCGCACGATTCGGGTGCGTCCCCGTCGCGTCAAATCCTCAGTCAAGGGAACACTTGTGGGGTAAAGCTTGTAGGTTTTGCCGTCTTCAGACCAGAAATGCAGCACGCGCTCGACTGTATCGACGAGAATCACCCCGTTCTTCCGGTTTTTGAAGTAATCCTCCCAGTTTTTTGTCGAAAAGCTGGAAATATTGTGGCGGGTCACCTTGGTGACGTCCGCATCGGGAATGATCTTGTCCTGAGCCCGCGCCGCGAAAGGCAATCCACCCATTCCGGCGCCGATCCCTGCCGCCAGTGCACCAGTAAATGCCCTGCGCGTCAGGAACGTATTGCCACGCTTTGTCATTTGGATGACTCCTTCCAGAAACCAACAGGCAAATTATTGCCCGAAAGAGACAGTTTCAAATCAAACCGCTGTTATTTTCTGTAGTAAAACCAGCAATGGTTTGAAAGGGCCCGCCCAACCGGATACAGGTGGTTCCGGTTTCCTAACGGATGGTATGACAAAAATGACACGCCTGGCTGTTGCCTTTTTCGCTATTCTGGTTCTTCTGAGCGGCTGCATCGATACAAAACCGCAGCTTGGCCCTGATGGAAAGCCACTTCCGCCCGTATTCAGAATCACCAAGCGCGAGGCTGTCAAGATTCCGGTCAGAATGTTGAACACGGTCAATGCCCTGCGCACCGCCAGCGGCCTCGAGCCGGTCAAACTGTCGCCGGAGCTGACGGCGGCGGCCTTGACCCATTCACGTGACATGTCGATCCAGAACCGGCCTTGGCATTTTGGCTCGGACGGATCCTCGCCTATCGATCGGGTCGCGCGCGCCGGTTACAAGGGGCGCCTGCTGGGTGAAAATATCTCGGAAACCTTTGAAAACGACGTTGATACCCTTGCTGCCTGGATGGAGGAAGACGACACCCGCAGTGTCATCATGAACCCGAAAGCGCGCTATATGGGTATAGCGTGGTATCAGGAACCCAGCGGCAAGATCTGGTGGACGCAGGTTTTCGGCGACTGATTTGCCGGTTAATCACGGGTAGATGTCTATCACCGTGCCGTTCTTTACCATCGCATAGATTTCCTCGATCTCGCGGTTGCTGACCGAGATGCACCCCCAGGTCCAGTCTTTCTTGACGAAATCGGCAAGGCGGATCGGCCCCCCGTGGATAAAGATGTCTCCGCCCGGATCCTTGCCCATCTTTCGCGCACGCGCGATATCGCGCGCATTGGGGTAAGAGATGCCGATGCTGAGGTGATACCGGCTGTTCGGGTTGCGGCGGTTGATATAGTAGCGCCCTTCGGGTGTGCGGCCATCGCCCTTGAATTGCTTGGGGCCCTTGGGCGCAAAGCCAAGCGAGACATCATATGTCTTGAGGGTCTTGTCGCCATGAAGAAGATACAGCTTGCGTTCCCCCTTCATCAGAACCAGCCGGGTCACTTCAGGGCCGTTGTAGGTCTTGAACTTGCTGCAGGCGTTCAATGTGACGGCCAGTGTGGCGATCAAAAGAAACCTGAAGAAAATGGGCATGATCTGTCTGCTCTTCCTCATGTCATCGCGCGATAGTGTAGCGGCAAACGCGTTGTCGCGATAGAGTCCAGTCAGGTCAGGGTCAAGAGCCGCCCAAAGCGCACCAGAAATTCCTCGCGCACATCAGCAGGGGGTCTGAGGCGAATTTCCATGCCGTCGACCAGGGTGGAATCGGGCTTGCCAAATATGCGGTTTGCCTCGATTTCGTCGAACCCGGCGATCTGCACGGCCTCCATCCAGGCCGAGATGCGATCGGCGCGCTTGATCTTTTTCTTGACCTCGGCCGGTAGTGTTGCCGGCAGGCCGAAACGCAGGTGAATGGCGGCCATCAGCCGGTCGTCCAGCGCCTTGTAGCCCGGCCCGACGGCGGATTTGACCGGCGAGATCATGTCGCCAATCACGAATTCTGGCGCGTCATGCAGCAGCGCGGCCAGGCGCCAGCGTGCGGCCACGCGCGGATACAGGCGGTGAAAAAGATCCTCGACCAGCAGCGAATGTTCGGCCACCGAATAGGGGTATTCGCCACGCGTCTGCCCGTTCCAGCGGGCCTGAAACGACAGGCCGCGGGCGATGTCTTCGACCTCGATATCCAGCGGCGAGGGGTCGAGCAGGTCAAGCCTGCGGCCCGAAAGCATGCGTTGCCAGGCGCGGGGTTGTTTCATGTGGTCTTTTCCCAAGATGTGCGGGGCTGCAACCTATGCCGGTGCCAAAGCCATTGTCCAGCCTGCATGCCGGTGTTATGGGGCGTTCGGAACGTGTTTTGAAGGAGAATGTGGCGTGACCACCGACAACACCGATTATATCGTCAAGGACATCAATCTTGCGGAATTTGGCCGCAAGGAACTGGATATTGCCGAAACCGAGATGCCGGGCCTGATGGCGCTGCGCGAGGAATATGGCGACAGCAAGCCGCTGAAAGGCGCCCGCATCGCCGGCAGCCTGCACATGACCATCCAGACCGCTGCGCTGATCGAGACATTGGTCGCGCTGGGCGCCGATGTGCGCTGGGCCTCGTGCAACATCTTTTCTACGCAGGATCACGCCGCCGCCGCAATTGCCGCCAGCGGCGTGCCGGTTTTTGCGATCAAGGGCGAAACCCTGGAAGAATACTGGGATTACGCCGACCGCATTTTCCAATTCCCGGAAGGCACCTGTAACCTGATCCTCGATGACGGCGGCGACGCGACCATGTATATCCTGCTGGGTGCGCGCGTCGAAAATGGCGAAACCGATCTGATCGAGGTGCCGACCTCGGAAGAAGAGGTCGCGCTTTTCGCCCAGATCAGGAAGCGCCTCAAGGAAAGCCCCGGCTGGTTCACCAAACAGCGCGATGCCATCAAGGGCGTGTCGGAAGAAACCACCACCGGCGTACATCGCTTGTACGAACTGGTCAGCAAGGGCCTGCTGCCGTTCCCCGCGATCAACGTGAATGATAGCGTCACCAAGTCGAAATTCGACAACAAATATGGTTGCCGCGAATCGCTGGTCGATGGCATCCGCCGTGCGACCGATGTGATGCTTGCCGGCAAGACGGCCGTTGTCTGCGGCTATGGAGATGTGGGCAAGGGTTCGGCCGCGTCTCTGCGTGGGGCCGGTGCGCGCGTCAAGGTGACC
>WFQE01000289.1 GCA_015487165.1 Paracoccaceae bacterium
GCATTGGACAGCATGTTTTGCGTCCTCGCATTCAACAGCATCGTCCCTGATGCTGATTTCCTGTTTCTTTCTGCGATGCTGAAAAACGGCAGCGAGTTTGCGGAGTGGATCAATAATCTGACTGGGCGCGATTGCGTTTTTGCCGACCCGCTATGGAAGCCAAGCAGACAGGCGCGCGGCGTCGTACTCTATGAGCGTCAGGCACTGGACGCGATAAGATCTCGGGCACTAGAAATTCAAAAAGACGAAGACGCTAAGAAGGGAAAAGCCGCCAAGGGCCTGAGAAAACCTGCGCAAGGGGCTCTCACGTGTTTACCCTTCGCACTCTTTGGGCTTCAGCACAATTGGCTGAAAGACAACTCCGCAAGTTGCACCATAGTGAAGATATCTGATACCCCAATTACACTGACCGGGAAGCTATTTCCACGGAACGAGGGGGGATCAAAAGAAAAATGGATCAATCTCACCCCGAACGCTAACAAGGTGGCGGCTCAGATCGCCGCTTCAGCGGCGCGCAATGGTCTCAAGGGCATTGTCTTCGTAAACAGCAAGGTCACCGCTGCATCTACCGCTCGCGAAATATCAAAACTCTTGGGTGATGCGCCGGAAGCAACGCCGGATGAACAGGCGCGTTGGGACGCCCTGAAGAGTGAACTTGGCGATCTGAAGCATTCGCTGATTCCTGCGCCCGCAGCGGCGGTTCCGCATAGCGCGCAGATGATCCGGCAGGAACGCGATCTCGCCGAAAGGCTGTACCGCCGTGCGGACGGCGCACAAGTCATTGTCGCAACCCCGACGTTAGCCCAAGGTCTTAATCTCCCGGCACACATTGCGATACTGGCCGGTGACAAACGGTCTGACCCCGACGATGGCGAGCGCGAAGCTCTAGAAGCCCACGAAATCCTGAATGCTGCGGCACGTGCAGGACGGGCGGGACATCTAGCCAATGGTATCGTGCTCCTCGTGCCGGAACCAATCTTGCAGTTCTCCAAGACCGACGAAATTAGACACGACGTTGTCCAGAAGCTCCAATCGGTTCTCCCGGAAGATGACCGCTGCCTCACACTCAGTGATCCACTTCAAGTGATACTGGATCGGATCAGCGCTGCCGATCTCACTGACGGTGATGTCGAATATGCCCTCAATCGCTTGACAACCGCCATCGCGCCAGAGGACGGGGAATTGGCGGCAAGTTCGCGGTTCGTGGTCAAGAAATCGTTCGCAAAATTCTTGGCAGACCGCCGCAACGCCGTGGAAGGATTCAATGCCAAGGTGAAGCGCCTAAATGAGGTTCTTGCCGAGAGAAGTAAAGAGGCTGACGATAAGGTGCTCGGTGAACTCGCAGCGCAGAGCGGAGCGCCAATAGCGGTACTGAGAACTCTGAGACAGAGATTGATCGACGGTATAGGCGCGCTGCCGAGTTCAATTTCAGGGTGGGCCAGTTGGATTATCTCGTGGTTGGAGCAAGATGATACGGCACGTGATGCAATCCTCATACGTGATCGCAGAGCGATACTCGGTGCCGCTGGCCTGAAGAAAGACGGTGCACTTACCGGCGATGCGGTGAAACGCTTGGAAGCAGGCATCAGTGCATGGCTGACGGGAGCCCCACTGTGCGACATCGAACGCCAACTAGGGGGAGACCCTGACGATAAGTTTGTGTGCCCACAAGCGCGCGAGCTGATCTCTCAAGTTATCCCTCTGAGTTTCTCCTTCGCTGCAGGTTTGGTGTCGCATACAGCTTTAGAGATCGAAGACATTGCGAACGGGACTGCGACTCCAATTGCTGTAATTGAATGCTTGGCTGCAGGTGTTCGCAGAGGCTTCGACATGCCGAGCAAGCTGGCATTTGCTGATATCAAGCGGGGGTTCCTAGGTCGCGTACAGGCGCACGAGGCGTTCGCTGAGACAATTATGGACCCGCCCGAATTTGAGAACACTGCCGATTATCAGAACGTGATCGATCGTATGAGAGCCTATCTAGCATTCTCGGCGGGCTAACTCGTTGGATGTCAACGCCAGTTGAAAACTGGCCCGCTTGGCCGAAGTAAAAGCGACCCTCGCTTTGCGATGAGCGGGCCAGATCGCGATCATGATGGCGACTGATCGCAGTTTCTCACATCAACGCCACCTCAACCCTCGTGCGTCGTTTTGCAGCGGTGGAGCTGGTCGAAAACCAGTGAAGATCGTTGAGTGACGGAAAGGATATTTTGCGAAATCAAATGCTTGCCGCGTAAGTGTCTGAATTCCGTAAGTTATTGGAATGGCTTTATATTCGGCTCATAACCTGAAGGTCGCAGGTTCAAATCCTGCCCCCGCAACCAAAATATTCAAAAAATACAGCAACTTAAAGGTCTCCTGATTGGGATGAATTTTGCATTCGGTGCTCGTGTCAGCACTGTGTCAACAAAGTCCCGGCGGCGCGTGTCAACGGATGGCGCCGAGTCGCGTCGCACTCTCGGCTTGATCGGGGCGCGCCCGCGAGCCTGATGGTCCCCGACACCACCATGGGAGACCACTCCATGCCCACGACCAACGGCGCCGCGCTCACCGGGTTCGTTGAATGTAAGACCGAGATCGACGCGGCCATCGACCGCATCCGCGCTTCCAGCGACGACCATTTCGTAGCCAGCCCCGAGGACGTCCACCGAGGTCATGTGAGGCCATGTCACGGTGCTTGCTGGCCACGCTGCGCCGCTCAAACAGATCACGGAGGCGATATACTCCGGAGGGAAACGGGAGCAGTGATCGCTATCTAATCGGTAAGTTTTGGTTCTGAAACGGAGAAATGCGCCGTTTGTTCGAGGAATGCTCCGCCCAGGGCTGCGACGGGAGGTCCGATTCGTTATTGCAATCTTCACCTACACATACTATCTTCCTATCGCGCTGGCGGTGTACGCCCCAGCACTCATTTATTTAGGGGCACCCGCGGGTGCCCCATACTTTATGGGTCGAGAGCGTGCTGCAGATCGCCGTTTTTGTAGATGCCGGTTACGTCTATGCGCAGGGTTCCGCGCTGATTGCGGGCCAGAAACAACCGCGGACGTCCGTCGAACTCAACGTAAGAGAGATTCTCGCAAGACTACGCAAGGTAGCGGAGGAAGCCTGCCCTGAAGGCCGCATGCTGCGCACCTACTGGTACGACGGCCTGCTCCGTGGCGGTCGGCCAAACTCTGAGCAGATCGAGGTCGCCAACGCGCCACTGTCGAAGCTGCGGCTCGGCATGGTGAACAGTAAGGGCCAGCAGAAAGGTGTAGATTCGTTGATCGTGACGGATCTGATCGATCTCGCACGCAACCGTGCCATCAGTGATGCGCTTATCGTTTCTGGCGACGAGGACATCCGGATCGGTGTTCAGGTAGCCCAGACTTTCGGAGTCCAGGTTCATCTACTTGGGATAAAGCCCGCTCGCGGCTCTCAATCTCCAGACCTCATCCAAGAAGCCGACACGCATCGGGAGTGGACAGAAGACGATGTGAACGCTTTTCTTGTAGTTCGTTTGCCGGCACCGGCAGCGGGCCAGCCAAGTGCTGTCGCTGCTCCGCAGTCCGAAGCGGCCGTCGGCGTCGGCTCGGAGGCCGAGACCTTGGAAGCCGCTGTTGAAGCTGAAATGGCAGCTGCGATTGCGCAACTTGATGCGACGAAACGCGAATCGGTACGTGCGGCTGTGCAAGCGACACCGGGCAGGGTGCCGCCTGAGCTGGATCGGCCCACGTTGGCTCGTATCCGAAATCGCGTAGGCCGTGACTTGACCGACGCGGAGCGGAAAGAGTACAGGGCCAAGTTCTCCCAGCGTTTGGCCGAGTAACTGATTTCTATCCCGTCGAAAGTCACGACGCCGTCGTCGCGATCCCATCCAGCCGCACCGCAACGCTGGTGACGCCATTCCCGGCCGCCTCCACCGCCACGCCGATGGGAAACCGACCCGTGCCTGGAACATCCACCCGCTTGGCGGTGTTGTCCCACGCGACGCGGGCGCCGACCGTCAGCACCGCCGCGCTGGCCTTCGGCAGCTGGAACACGCCGGTGGTGGAGAGCTCGACCGGGTCGCCCTCGGCTGACGAATAAGCTGCGACACCGAAGATGTTGCCGACGATCAGCGCATCGCCCGAGGCGACGCCGCCTGTGGGCGCCGTTACCGTGATGACCTTCCCGGCCTGAATGTAGTTTTTCATGGATTACAGTCCTTTCGAGGATTGGATGCGGACGACCGAGACGCGGCCCGACGCGCCTGCGATCTGTCGGTTGAGATCTGCAAGCGCGGCGGCCATCTCGCTGTCGGTCGCATAGGTGACGCGCTTGCCGTCGTATTCGACGGTACGAACGCCCCGGTAGCGCGCGGCCATCAGGGCGTCCCGCCAGGCGGTGAGTTGCGCAAGCTCGGCCATCATGCACCCGGGTTCATGTACCAGCCGCGGTGGTCGATGA
>WFQE01000290.1 GCA_015487165.1 Paracoccaceae bacterium
CAGCGGCCGCTGCATATCTGCCCCTCTGGCTGGCGGGCCAGGAACGAACTGTCCTCGGGGTCGACCGCAATCCGCCTGAAAAATGCCCTGCGGGCAACGACCCCCTCGAACCTGAAATAATCGACCTGATCGACATCCGACCAGCGGACCACGAACCCCTGCGCATCATTATGGCGCAGAATGGCCCCGAGCGTCGGGTCGCGCTCGTCAAAGACAAGGCGCAGCGCCGGGCCGGGGCGGGCTGGCCCCATCTCGGTGGCCGGTTGCAGGTCGATAAACACGTCGGGATACAGGATTGCTTTCTTGGCTGACATTCTCGTTTTCCTTTCTCTGGTGGATGAATGTTCATTTGTCGCGCCATTTCGAACAGACTGGGAGCGAACATCTGGGGATCGGCTACTTTGATCACGAACTCGACCCGCCCGTTGCTGACGGGTGCAACGGTGTTTTCTTGGGCCTGCGCCTCGGGCGCGCTATGTCGGGGGCATGGAACGGGATCAGACATCATGCGGCCTCGGAATCTTTGGTTTCGTCATCACGAACCCAGCTTTCAACGTCCACAGCGCCATCTGTCAGGCGTTCAATCTGGACGGCCATCCGAAGCCGTGGATAGGCTGCGCCAGATGCCAACCGCGATACCGTTGCCTGAGTAATCCCCAAGGTGCGAGCGAACTCGGTCTGGGTGATCTTGTGCTTCTTCAGATATTCACCAAGTGCTGTCATGCCGATGAATATGTCTGACGTGTATATTGCTGTCAAGGATGATTATGCGTGTCGTGATTTTGCGACCAATGCCAGTCAGGCATATTGTGAAGTCATGAGACTAAAACAGATTCGCATATCTGCGGGCCTTACCCAGGAACAGCTGGCAGAAATGGCCGGCGTTACGCAGGCAACCATCTCGCGCCTGGAGAGCGGGAAGGACAGCATCACTCTGCGCCAGATCAAGAATATCGCCGAGGCGCTGAACGTCGAACCGTCGGACGTGATCGCCCCGAATCGGCCTGTTTTGATGGAGTCACTTGTTGAGAGGTTTCGTCGACTGGACCCTGAAAAACAAAAGGCGTTGATGACCTTGATTGATGCTGTCGAAGAGGAATAATCCCGCGACCAACCGCCTCAGCGAGAACCAGTAATAACTGCTGATCGCTCAATCTGTCTACTCTTTCCCGTAGATCCAGTTCGCGCCATTTCCTGTCCGCGACCATATTTCCGCACCCCAAACAACTCCCCACTAGATAGAATCGCCGCAACGCGCATCGATCATAAAGTTTAGAATTCTGCCCGAATGTGGCCATAATATGGCGCGCGATCTCGATCGGCACATTCTTGCCACCCCAACAACAGCGCTGTGTTCCTGCATATCTAGCCCTTCCCATTGATGCAGAAAACACCAGCGCTGTAAATAAAAATACCTAGTGTGAATAATTATTGTTTGACAGATTATTCACGACGTGTATTTTTATTCCCCGAGTCATGCACAAGGCACGGCATTTCGAGGACGTTTCAATGCATCAAACATCCATCAGTTCAAAAAAACCCACGGACGCCCAGCTGTTGACCGCCTACCTGACGGTCATCCGCCCCGCGCTCCATGCCAACATGATCGGCACGCGCATCATGGCCTGGGAACGCCTCAAGGCGGCGAGAGGCCAGACAGTCAACCGCGCCCGCCTGGCCCGCCTCGCAGGCCGCCCCGACCTGCACCTGATCACCCGCGGAGGCGCGGCGTGAGCCCCCGCAACCACCCAACCACAGCAAACAGGGAGAGACCCGACATGACCGAACAACAAGCCCACGCACAAGATGGCGACGAAATCATCGAAAAGGCCATCGCCATTGTCGACGCCACCAGGGCCAAGTTCAAACCGGGCAGCTGGGGGCATTACCACGCAGCCCATGTGGCCTCACAGCTGCGTGGCGAAATGGTGAACAGGAAACAGCCTTCAACGGACGAGATGGCGGCCGAGTTCAGGGATGCAAGCGCCAGGATCGTGGCGCTTCTTGACGGTCTTCCGAAGGATTCGCGCGCTTATGCCGCCATCTTTTCTGCCGCAGCGGCGATGGTGGAACACGCAAATTGGTTTACCCACCGTTGCGTCGGATAACTCGCGGAGAATGTCGATGATGACGCAGTCGCCGGCCCTAAACCTTGATGCCATGCGCCCGCAGGGCGTTTTCGATGGCGCGTATTCTGAGCCCGAGCGGATCAATCCCCTTGAACGCCTTGTCGGCCAATTTCTTGGCGTCGGCGGCGGCGCCGGAAACCGTATCGAGTTCATCAGCCAGGTGCTTCAAATCAGCCGCAAGCTCTCCAATTGTTGGTTCGTATTCGTTGTCATCAAAATTTTCCGGTTCCATTTCAAGAACATGCCTCCTGTGAAGTGTGTGTTCATGGGTGGTGTGGCAGGCCGCGCGCCCGATACGCGCGGCCTGCACCTGACACTAGCGCCGGTTACCGGCGCGATCAACAAAATGGCGTTGCATTGCACAACTGAGAGGCGACCATGAGCGATCCGATCCTGCAACATTTCAGCTATGCCCATCTTCCCCGCCACCTGCAGGCAGTGAGCCAGCCATTCCATGCTGTCGCCGCTTCCATGGATGCGGCCTTGCCCGATGGCCCTGAAAAATCGGCAGGGTTGCGAAAGCTGCTCGAAGCCAAGGACTGCATGGTCAGGGCGGCCATCGAATGGCGCGCGGAGAAAGCATCATGACAAATGACCGCCTTGCCAACTTCCTCTTGTATATCGAGAGGGCCGAGAAACGCCGGCACCATGACCTGATGTTCAACGAATGCATCGAGACCGGCGGCCACTGGCTGCGGCCGTATGGCGAGCCGGTCCAGATCCACCTGCACGGTGTGATCGGCCAGGGCGACAGCGATGAACAGGCGATCGCCAGCTGGATCCGCGCCGCCCGCCTGTCGCGCCCCGATCTGGTGCGCGCAACCGATGGCCGCCTGGATGATCCATACAACGGGCAGGTGGCGATATGAGCAGTGACAATTCTAGAATTAACCATCTCTGGATGAACGCACAGATATCTCGTCTGCGAGAGCTCGAATTACGGGTTCAAGCTCTCGAAGGGCAACTCGTTCAATCGCACGAAATGGCGCGTCAGGCCCTGTCAAGGGCGGAATATCTGCATCAACTGCTGTCTCAATCGACACACTGGTGCGAACGTATCCCCCGACTTCAAGGTGGCGAATGATGTTAACTTCAAATTCCAGTTCGAAGAATGCAGGATGGCCCTTGATTGGGTCGAATGGTATCTCCTTCCCAGCCACATCTATTTTCATCGCTTTGTCTTCCCGCGCGGGAACATACCGAACGCTTTTGCATTCGAAATCTCTGAATTCCATTGATTTCTCCATTGGCTCAAGTTGCACAGCCGATGGTGAAAGCTGGGGCGCGGCAAGTCAACCGTGCCCCAGCACCATGCCGGAACAGCCGCTGGCTGGCCTCGCCGCCGATGGCCGCCTGGATGACTCCTACAACGGACAGGTGGCGATATGAGCAAGGAATTGACCCTGATCGACCGCCTCAAGGTCGCGCGCGCCACAAACCTCGACATCCGGCTGGATCACGCCAGCATCTGCGCGCTACTGAACCTCATATCATACGCGGATCACCGCTTGCAGGCGTCAGCGCGCGACGCCGAGCGGGCCGAGGCGATGTTGAACACTGCCCGCAAGCGGCTGACTGCGGCTTTCCTGATCCTTGTCGCAGGCCTTGCGTTTTTCGTCGCAGCCTTCGGCCTGGTCGTTTCCGGGGTGCTGCAATGACCCGCCCTTCCCGCCACAGCCCCTGCCTCACCGCTCACGTCACTGCCCGGGGCTGCGGCACAACTGCCGGGGGCATTCCTCCCGCCCCCGGCATTTTTCTTCACGACGCCAGCTTCAGCGCCTTGCGCAGAATGGCGTTCACGCGGGGCGAGATGCCTTTTCCATCCTTTTTGAGGGCCGCAATCACATCCTGGTCAAGCATTATATGGACGGCCTTTTTGCGCTGGTCTGCAGGCAGGCTGGGCCTCCCGCGCCGCGCGCGCTTGAAGAAGGCATCGTCCAGCGGCGGATTGTCGGGGTCAGACCTGGCGGCCGCCGTGATTGTGGCGTCTTCCTCTTGCGAGGGCATGACGATTTTCTGTTTCATTTCATTCTCCAAGATACATCCGGATTTCCCGCCGGTTGGCCTTGCGCAAGCTGATGATCCTGCGCCTGCCCTGGCGATCCGTGAACGCGCAGACATGCAGCTGATCGCCGATGGCACCAACGGCAATGAAACGGGTCTCGCCATAATCCCGGCGGGTATCCGGGGCGATCAGGGCTGTTTCCCAGTCAAAGTCACGAATGAGCGCGAAATCGACGCCGTGTCTGCCGATATTGGCGTCGCGTTTGTTTTCGTCCCATTCGTAATCCATGCATTTTATATGGCCATAAATAATAGCGATGTCAATAATTATGGCCACATTAATTCAACCCCCAAGAAAGGATCTGCCAATGCGACAGCGCCCTGACATGGATTTCATACACGACGAAACCGAACCGGCACGGCACAAACCGGACCGTTTCAGCCAAGCCTGTGCACTTTGTTTTGTCGCCATCATCGTGCTCGCATTGCCCATAGCGATCGACGTATTGGGGCAATTTCTGATGGGAGGCTCAAAATGAATGAAATCGCCAGAATTTCACCCCTTGATGGGATCGCCATAGGCAAACTGGTGACACCGCCGGAAATGCCGGGCCAGTTGTCGTTCGAGATGGTGCCCGTCGACAAACTATACATCGACAGAAACTACCAAAGAACCATCTCGAACAAGAGCGCAGCCATCATCAGGAAAATCGTGAAGGGTTTCTCCTGGACACGGTTTGGCGCCCTCTCGGTGGCCAAGCGTGACAACTCCTACCTGATCATCGACGGCCAGCACCGAGCAATAGCAGCCATGACATTGGGGGTGACGCTGGTCCCCTGCATGGTCAGCAGCGAAGACCAGAAAGGTCAGGCGTTGGAATTCGTCGGGATCAACAACGACCGGACCCGCGTTGGCTCCGTCGACAAGTTCCGGGCGCGCTGCGCATCTGGCGACAAGCAGGCCCTCGAGCTGGCGCAGATGCTGACCGACCTTGGAATTACCACGGACGTGATCCCAGGTACGCCATTGAAACCCAAACAGACGCGAGCGATTGCAGCCCTTGAACGGCTGATGAAACATCCAGGGCCTGGGATGCTGTTCACCACCCTCGAGGTGATGCTCGACGCTCAGCCCAAACAGACAAACCTTCTGACGTCATTCGCGATATCCGCGACCGCCATGTTGACCGCCAAGGTTATTGAGGCCGGCGGAGACCTTGACGATCTGGTTGTGATGCTACGCGAAACAGACTTCGAATCCATCCGGATCGATGCCGTCAAGGTCACCAGGATGTTCGGCGGGAAAACCTCGCACCATGGGGCAAAAATTCTGGTCAGAATGTGGAACAAGGGCCGGACGAAAGGACGGATAAAGGAATGAGTATCAATTCGATCCCGATCAGCACTGCGCGCAAAGTGGGACAAACAGCCAATGCCAAGCGTATCGCGATTCTGGCTGTGGACGATGACGGCAATTATTGCATCACCACCTGGGGACGCACCAAAGCCGACTGCCTGGCCGCCGCCCGGTTCGCCAACGACAACATCGCCGAGATCGCAGTCAGCGATTTGGCCCGACATGAATGAGGTGCAAAATGACCGAACTTGAAAACGCCATCCTGTCCTGCGCAAAGGCGCTCGAGGCCGCCACCAGAGACGATGTGGAAAACGCCACTTGGGCTGTGAGCGACGACCAGATGGCCAATGGCGAGCCACTCGAGGCGATCCTTGACGGTATCCGCTTTGCCAAACGCATGCAGGTACGCACCGACGCTGGCGGAACAATTCTGCACCTGGCCTGGGCAGATGGCGCCGCAATGACGCTTGAAGCGGAAGGGAAGGTCAGCATGCAGGAACTGCTGAAGGACCTGATGACGGACAACATGGAAAGGAAACAAGATGAAGATCGATGACATCAACTTTGGCGATGAATGCCAGGATATCGTGACGCGTTTTCGTGGCCTGGTCACAGGAAAGGCGGCGTACTCCACTGGATGCAACCAGGTGCTGGTCCAG
>WFQE01000291.1 GCA_015487165.1 Paracoccaceae bacterium
CGACCGGCATCGTGCGGCCCTTTTCCTGTGCGGCGTGGATCGCCTCTATCCATCGCGGCGTTGACGTGGCGCGTGCCAGCGGCCTGACCCATGTGGCAGGCTGCACCGGGGCGACATCGGAACGCGCGGTGCAGGCGCTTTACGGGCTGCCGGATCATGCCATGCTGGACATGGGCGATTTCGCGGGCGGGCTACTGAAATATCTGCGCCGACACCCCGTGCCACGTCTGACCATCGGCGGGGGATTTGCCAAGATTACCAAGCTGGCACAAGGGGCGGTGGATCTGCATTCGGCGCGCTCTCAGGTCGATTTTTCAGAGCTTGGAAAACTTGTAAAAGACAATGGCTTGCCGGATGTAAGTGATGCAAATACCGCGCTGGAGGCGTTGACTATCGCCGGCGCATCACTTGCCGCTCTGGTGGCCGAAAAGGCCCTGGTTCGCGTAAGGGATATTTTGCAAGATGCTGATATTGCACCAGATATCGTGATCATAGATCGTCAGGGCAACATCATCGCCCGCGAGGGGCCGTGATGGGGTTGCTGCTGCTTGCCGGCACGCGGGAGGCCCGCCAGATCGCCGCCGCGCTCAAGGGGCGAAAGGATGTGATCGCGTCGCTTGCGGGGGTGACCCGTGCGCCCGCACAATTGGCGGTGCCAACCCGTATCGGTGGCTTTGGCGGCGCTCAGGGGTTTGCCGCGTTTCTGCGGCAACAGGGCATCACAGCGGTTCTTGATGCCACCCATCCCTTTGCCGCGCGCGTCTCTGCCCGCACGGCGCGCATCTGCGCGGAGATGGGTATCGCGCATCTTCACCTGCTGCGCCCCCCCTGGACGGCGGGCCCCGGCGACAACTGGCATCTTGTGGCGCATGAAAGGGATGTTGCCCGCATCATTCCGCCGGGTGCGCGCGTCTTTCTGGCAACCGGCCGACAGCGGCTTGACGACTTTGCCGCCCTTCAGGCCGAATATCTGTTCTGTCGCCTGGTGGACCGCCCCGATGCCCCCTTTCCGCGCGACAATGGCGAATATGTGTTCGGCAAGGCCCCGTTTTCGATTGAGGACGAGGTGGCGCTGTTTCGCAGGCTGCGCATAGACTGGCTGGTTGTGCGCAATGCCGGCGGCCCCGCCAGCCGGGCCAAGCTGGATGCCGCGCGCGCCCTGGGCCTGAAGGTGGCCATGATAGAACGCCCGCTTCAGCCGGCCTGCGACCGCGTGGAAACCGTTGAACAGGCGCTGGCATGGCTGCGCGGAAAGGGGTTTGCAACATGACCGGACGGATCATCGAAACCGAACGCGATGTTGCCGAGGGCGCCGCATGGCTTGCCGCGCGCGAGCCGCGTTTCTCCCATGTGATCACGGTTTGCGGCCCGTTGCCGCTGCGGCGCAGGTCAGGGGGCTTTGCCGCGCTGCTCAAGGCGATCGTGGCGCAGCAATTGTCGGTCGCCTCGGCCGGGGCCATCTGGCAGCGGCTTGAAACCGCAGGGCTGACTGACCCGCAAACCCTGTTGCGGGCGGGCGACGAAACCTTGCGCGCCTGTGGCCTGTCGCGCCCCAAGATCGGCTATGCACGGGCGCTGGCCGCGGCGGATCTCGATTTCCACGCCCTTTCGCAGCTGCCGGATGAGCAGGTGATCGAAACCCTGGTCGCGATCAAGGGCATCGGGCGCTGGACGGCGGAAATCTATGCCATGTTTTCGCTGGGGCGCGCCGATGTCTTTGCCCCGGCCGATCTGGCATTGCAGGAAGCGGCGCGCATTCTGTTCGACCTGCCGGAGCGCCCGCGCGAAAGACAGCTGCGCGAAATGGCCGCCCCCTGGTCGCCCTGGCGCGGCGTTGCGGCGCGCGCGCTCTGGGCCTATTACCGCCATTGCAAGAACAAGGAAGGAAGTTTGTGAGATGCGAAAACTCGAGGCAGGGCGCCGTGCGGCGCGATCGGGCAAGGCGAGCAGCCTGGTCATTCTGGTGCATGGCTATGGCGCGGATGGCGCCGATCTGCTGGGGCTGGCCGACCCGCTGGGCGAACACATGCCCGACACCGTCTTTGTGGCGCCGAACGCGCCGAACCGATGCTCGAACAACCCGATGGGTTATGAATGGTTCCCGATCCCCTGGCTTGACGGATCAAGCGAAGAGGCCGCCGCCGAGGGAATGGCGCGCGCGGTCGAGGATCTGAATGCCTTTATCGACGAAACCATCGCGGCCGAGGGGGTGGATGACGCCCATACGATTCTGCTGGGCTTTTCCCAGGGCACGATGATGAACCTGCATATCGCCCCGCGCAGGCCGCGGCCGGTTGCCGGCGTTGTCGGTTTTTCGGGCAAGCTGCTGGCGCCGGAACAGCTGAAATCCGAGGTGGTTTCGCGCCCGCCCGTGCTGCTGGTGCATGGTGATCAGGACGACATGGTGCCCCCGGCCTCGCTGGCGGAGGCGGCGCGTGCGCTGGATGACGCCGGGTTTGAGGTTTACGCCCATGTCTCCAAGGGCACCGGCCACGGTATCGCGCCTGACGGCCTTGGTGTTGCGCTGCATTTCATGCGCGACAAGTTGGGCATCCCGCAGGAATGAATTGCCCCAACCATTGCGCCCCTGCTTGATGTGGGGGGTTGTCAGCGCCCGGCCGCGATATATAGTCATGCCATGAGATCGGGGCGGGGCGTCCCGCCTTGGTGTCGTGAAAGGGCATGACAAGGCGGGGGCGGTTTGCACCATGGATGGCGATTTCACTTCGGGTTTTCTGAGGCATCAGGGCGGGCGGCAGTTTCCGGCACTGGTGCTGAATGCCGATTACCGCCCGCTTTCCTATCTGCCTCTGTCGCTGTGGACTTGGCAAGAGGCGGTCAAGGCCGCCTGGCTGGAGCGCGTCAGCATCATCGCGGAATATGACGAGGTGGTGCATTCGCCTTCGACCGAGATCCGCATCCCCTCGGTCGTGGTGCTGAAGGATTATGTAAAACCCGCCCGCAGCGCCGCATTCACCCGTTTCAACCTGTTTTTGCGCGATGAATTTTCCTGCCAGTATTGCGGCGCGCGGGGTGACCTCACATTCGACCATGTGGTGCCGCGCTCGCGCGGGGGGCGGACGACCTGGGAAAATGTCGTTGCCGCCTGCGGGCCGTGCAACCTCAAGAAAGGCGCGCGCACGCTGGCGCAGACGGGGATGCAGCTGCGGCGCCGGCCGCGCAGGCCCAGCGGCGAAGAGCTGCGCAATATCGGGCGCAAGTTTCCGCCCAACCATCTGCACGAAAGCTGGATGGATTTCCTTTACTGGGATGTCGAGTTGGAAGAATAGGTTTCAGCCCTCTTGCCCGGCGCGGCGAAAGGCTGTCAGCCACATGCCCACAAGGGCCATCGAGATCAGAAAGTTCCACGCCGCCATGGACAGGCCGAACATGGACCACGGGATTTCATCGCAGCGCACCAGCGGTGCCTTGAAGATCTGGTCCATCAGCTGATCGGTGGAAAGCCCGCCGACAGGTTGCGACGAACAGGTGGTTGGCCCCAGCCACCAGTGTTGTTCCACCCCGGTATGGTAAAAGGCAACGCCAGCGCCAAACAGCACCAGCGCGGCGCCAAGAAGATAAAGTGGCCTCTTGGGGGCAAACAGCACAAGGATGCCGACAGCCGCGGCCAGCCCATGCGGCCAGCGTTGCCAGATGCACAGCTTGCAGGGTGCCATGCCGCCGAGATACTGAAACCCGAAGGCGCCAAGCAGCATCGCGGCCGAACCAAACGCTGCCAGCAGCGCGATATTTCTGGAATTGACGCTCATAGATACCTCACAAGAAAGAACCCGCCGACCAGCAGCACCATGAACAGCGTGAACATCAGCCCCAGCCGGCGTTCGATGAAATCACGGATGGGTTCGCCGAACTTCCATAGCAGTGCCGCCACAAGAAAAAAGCGCACGCCGCGCGCAATGATCGCCGAAATGATGAAGACGGGCAAGCTGAGGCTTGTCCAGCCTGACATGATCGTGATCACCTTGAAAGGGAAGGGTGTGACCCCGGCAACAAGCACCGCCCAGGCGCCTTGGGCCTGGAACCATTCGTTGAAGGTATTGGCCGCATCCATCTTGCCATAGAATTCCAGCATCGGCTTGCCGACGACATCGAAAAGCTGCGCGCCGATGTAATAGCCGAACAGCCCGCCCAGAACCGAGGCCACCAGCGCCACAAGGGCAATTCTGAAGGCGCGGTT
The DNA here is from genome assembly GCA_015487165.1 of Paracoccaceae bacterium. Classification (GTDB taxonomy): domain Bacteria; phylum Pseudomonadota; class Alphaproteobacteria; order Rhodobacterales; family Rhodobacteraceae; genus UBA5972. The sequence continues at coordinate 4,199 of WFQE01000291.1, forward strand.
GGGGGTGGCAATGATCATCGGGATCATCAGCACATCGGGCGGGATCGGAAAAAACGAACTTTCGGCAAAGCTGACCGCGGCCAGCGCCCACAGCGCATAAGGCGTTGCCGCCAGTGAAATCGTCCAGTCATAAAGCCTGCGCAGCATGTTGCCCCCCTGCCTCTTTTGTTTGTGCTCTTGCACCATGCCGGGCGCGCCGCGTCAAGGTTCGGAAAACCCGGCGATTGACGCCCCGGCCAGCTTTGGTTAGATCAGACCTGCGTGTGCCCGAGTGGCGGAATTGGTAGACGCAGCGGATTCAAAATCCGCCGCCGCAAGGCTTGCCGGTTCGAGTCCGGCCTCGGGTACCACAGCGAAATCGAACAGCAGAACCAACTGGCTGAAAGGGCAATCGGTGCTTTTTTCGGGTCTTTGTGCTGGCCGCATCGCGGTTGCGACGGATTGTCTCATGCAAAATGGGTTATAGAGCCATAACTAATAGGCAGGCGAAATTGTATTCGAAAGGAGCCGGACAATGACTAAACGATATGGAAAGGTGAATATCGTCACCGGACTCTGGGTCATGGCGTTCTTCATGATCTACGGGTTTCTTCTGATCTACCTGCGTGATTTCGCGCCGGGAAAAGAGCAGTGGATTGCGGGATATGCCAATGGCGCCCATTTTGAATCGCGTCTGGCGCATGTTCACGGCAATCTTTTCTCGTTGCTCAATATCGTGTTCGGGCTGGTCCTGCTGAATCTGAAAATACCTACCCAATTCGCCAAGTGGGCGTCATGGTTGGCGCTTGGCGGGTTGTTGATGCCGCTTGGAATTCTGTCTGAGGTCTATCTTGGCCTTGCACCCGTTCTTGTGATTGTCGGGGGGATCTCGATATTCGCAGCCACTGTGGTGCTTGCCATTGGTGTCGGCAAGGCGGAAGAGGGCGCCTGATCGTACGCCGACAGGATAGAGAAGAGATGCGGTCGCGTGTTTGCGGGGCCGCATTTCCGTCTCTGGGCGGTTCTCAGGATATGCTCAGCCCTGCCCGCCGCCAGATTTCACGAACAGACCGGCATCAATTGCCGCCTGACGCAGGGCCTTGGCCTTGTTGACGGTTTCCTGGTATTCTGATTCCGGGTCGCTGTCATGCACGACCCCGCCGCCGGCCTGGATATAAAGCTTGCCGTCCTTGATCACGGCGGTGCGCAGGGCGATGCAGATATCCATGTCGCCCGCGGCCGAGAAATAGCCGACCCCGCCGCCATAGACGCCGCGCTTTTCCTTTTCCAGCTCGTCGATGATTTCCATCGCGCGCAGCTTGGGCGCGCCCGACACCGTGCCCGCGGGCAGACCTGCCAGCAGGGCCGACAGCGCATCGTGGTCATCGCGCAGCTGGCCGGTGACGTTGGACACGATATGCATCACATGGCTGTAGCGTTCGATGATGAACTGCTCGGTCGGCTTGACGGTGCCGATTTTCGCGACCCGCCCCACATCGTTGCGCCCCAGATCCAGCAGCATCAGATGCTCGGCCCGTTCCTTGGGATCGGCCAGCAGATCGGCTTCCAGCGCCTTGTCCTGTTCCGGTGTGGCCCCGCGCGGGCGGGTGCCGGCGATCGGGCGGATCGTGACCTCGCCATCCTTGACCCGGACCAGGATCTCGGGGCTGGCGCCGGTCACCTGGAAGGCGCCGAAATTGAAATGGAACATGTAGGGCGACGGGTTGGTGCGGCGCAGCGCGCGATACAACGCAAAGGGCGGCAGGCGGAATTCCTGCGTCCAGCGCTGGCTGGGCACGACCTGAAAGATATCGCCTGCGCGGATATATTCGCGCGCGCGTTCCACCATCGCGTGGTATTCCTCGCGCGTGGTGTTGGAAACGGCCTCGGGAATGTTGGCGCTGTCACCAAGGTCGCGGGTCTCGAACGGGGCAGGGCGGTCGAGGTCGCGCACCGCGTCCATCACGCGCTCGGCCGCCTGGGCATAGGCAGCGCGCGCCGACAGGCCCGAATTGGCCCAGGCCGGCGCCACCACAGTGACCTCGCCCTTGACGCC
>WFQE01000292.1 GCA_015487165.1 Paracoccaceae bacterium
GGCCTTGTCCTTGAGCTCGACAATGATGCGCTGCGCCAGTTTCGGCCCGACACCGGGCGCGGCCTTGATCGCCGGCGCATCGCCCAGCGACAACGCGCGAGCAAGCCCCTCGACCCCCAGCGTGCCACTGATATTCAGCGCAACCCTGGCCCCGACCCCCTGCACGCTGGTCAGCAGGCGGTGCCACTCGCGTTCGGCCAATGTCGGAAAGCCGAACAGCTGCATCAGATCCTCGCGCACGACCAGCTCGGTATAAAGCGACACCATCCCCCCCGGCGCGGGCATGGACGCGAGCGTGGGCCCGGCGCAGAACACCAGATAGCCGACGCCCTGAACGTCGATCAGAACATGATCTTCGGCCTTGTAGTCCAGCCGCCCGGTAAGCTTGCCAATCATGCCGACCCTCCTTCGGCGCGCGCCAGCGCCGCATCAAGGCGCCCGGCAAACTGCGCGTGATGGGCATGGCACAGCGCAATCGCCAGCGCATCGGCCGCATCCGCCCCGGCGATATGGGCGCCCGGCAATTGCAGGCGCACCATATGTTCGACCTGCTGCTTTTGGGCATGTCCCACGCCAACCACCACCTTTTTCACAGTGTTGGGGGCATATTCCGCAACCGTCAGCCCGGCCTGTGCCGGCACCAGCATGGCAATGGCGCGCGCCTGGCCCAGTTTAAGCGTCGCGGTGCCGTTGCTGTTGACGAAAGTCTGTTCCACCGCCGCATGGCTGGGCCGGTGGCTGGCAAGGATCTGTTCCAGCTGGCCATGCAGCGACAACAGGCGCTGCGCCAGATCCTTCCCTTCGGAATGGCAGATGCCGTTTGCGACATGCGACAGACGCCCGCCGTCAACGTCGATGACGCCCCATCCCATGTGCCGCAGCCCCGGGTCGATTCCGATCACACGCATCCTGCCCTGCCCCATTCGTGGTTTTTTCAAGGGCTAGCACGAAACAGGAACATTGACCAGTGCCGGTTTGCGCAACCGCCCCATATTCGCGGCGATGGCGCTTTGCGACACGGCAATGTCGCTTGCGGATCATTGCGCCGCGACCCTTGCACAAAGCGCATCTCGGCCATGCAGAAACTCTGGTTGTTCGGTGCGCATACCGGCCCTAAATGCGCCTTGAGAAACAGGATGCATGTCGCCGCCTGCATTGAAGAAGGGAAGAAGAACATGGCCACCCAAGGAATGACCCGCCCCGCACCCTTTGGGGCCGAAACCGTTTACCGCATCGTCTCGGCCGCCGAGGCGCTGTGGAATGCTGCGATCGAGTGGAACAGCGCACGGATCACCCGCCGCGAGCTGAGCCGCCTGAGCCTGCACGAGCTCGAAGATATCGGCCTGACCCCGGCCGACATCGACCGCGTTGCCCGCGTCACGGCCCGGCGCAACTGAGCCACCCGAGATTGCCAAAAACAGTAAACGCCGCCGAAAACCCGTTTCGGCGGCGTTCCTGTATCCTGTTGACGGTGTCTTGCGGCCCGGTCAGCCGGCCATCATGGGTTCGGTTTCCATCAGTTCCTTCCAGCGGTGACAGGAAACCTCGTGCCCGTCGCCGGCATGTTCCAGCTCGGGCTCCTGCTTGCGGCAGATATCCACGGCAAAGGGGCAGCGGCTCTGGAACTTGCAGCCCGGCGGCGGGTTGGTGGGCGACGGAATCTCGCCCTCAAGCTTTTGCGCCTTGCCCCGGTCGTCGGGGTCAAGCGACGGGATCGCCGACAGCAGCGCCCTTGTATAAGGGTGGCGCGGCGTGCTGAACAGGGTGCGGGTGGGGGCGGTTTCCACCAGGCGGCCCAGATACATCACCGCAACGTAGTCGCAGATATGGGCGACCACCGACAGGTCGTGGCTGATGAACAGGAAGGTCAGGCCCATTTCCTGCTGAATGGCCTTGAGCAGGTTCAGAACATCGGCCTGAATCGACACGTCCAGCGCGGCCACGCTTTCGTCGGCAACAACGAAACGCGGGCTGGAAACCAGCGCGCGCGCAATGGAAATACGCTGCCGCTGGCCGCCCGAAAATGCGTGCGGGAAACGGCGCAGATGCTCCAGGTTCAGGCGGCACTTGGCGGCGATCTCGCGCACACGCTCGTCCGTTTCGGCGCGGTTCTTCGTCAGCCCCATGACCTCGAGCGGCTCGGCGATGATATCGCGCACGGTCATGCGAGGGGACAGCGCCGCATAGGGATCCTGAAAGATCAGCTGCGCGCGCGAGCGGTAATCCTTGAGTTCGCGCCCCTCGATTTCGGGCAGGTCATAGCGCACCTCGCCATCGTCATAGACAACCTTGCCCTTGGTGATCGGAGCGGCCCGCAGCAGGGCGCGGCCCAGCGTTGTCTTGCCCGAACCGCTTTCGCCCACAAGGCCGAAAAAACTGCCCTTGAGGATGTCGATGCTGACATTTTCTACCGCCTGCACAACCGGCTTGGGGCCGAAAAGGCTTCCGCGCAGCGGGTAATGAACCGACAGGTTGCGGGTGGTGATGAGGGGCTTGGCCTCGCTCATGCCGGAACCTCCTCTTGCGTATAAAGGTGACAGGCGGTCTTATGCCCCTCATTGACCTTGGTGAATTGCGGAACCTCGCGCTGGCATCGCCCCTCGATCACCTTGCTGCAGCGGGTGTTGAACACGCAACCCGAGGGCCGTTCCAGCGGCGAGGGAATGTCGCCCGGCACCGGCACCAGCGGTGCATCCAGATCGTCGAGATGCGGCAGTGCAGCCAGCAGGCCCTGGGTATAGGGGTGGGCGGGGGTGCGGATCACCTCGCGCACGGGGCCCTGTTCGACAAGGCGGCCCAGATACATCACCGCCACATGGTCGGCCGTCTGGGCAATCACGCCAAGGTCATGGGTGATGAAAATGATGCCCATGCCGAAATCGTCAACCAGATCCTTCATCAGGTCGATCACCTGCGCCTGGATGGTCACATCCAGCGCGGTGGTGGGTTCGTCCGCGATCAGCAGCTTCGGCCTGGTCGAAAGCGCCATGGCGATCATTGCACGCTGGCGCATGCCGCCCGACAGCTCGAACGCATATTGCCTGAACCGTTTCGAGGCATCCGAAATACCCACCCGGTTCAGCATCTCGATCGACAATTCGCGGGCCTGTTTCGCACTCATGTCGGTGTGGATCAGCAGTTGTTCGACCATCTGGTCGCCAATGGTGATCGCGGGGGCGAAACTGGCCATGGGTTCCTGAAAGATCATCGAAATCGCGCCGCCGCGCACGACCTGCATTTCGGCAGAGGTTTCCAGCGACATCACATCCACCGGCCCGTCATCCAGATGCAGCGTGATCTTCGATTTCGGCCCGTAGATCGCGTTGCCCGCATTCAGCTTCATCAGCGACTTGGCGGTCACCGACTTGCCCGATCCACTCTCGCCCACAAGGCCCAGCACCTTGCCGGCATCCAGCGAAAAGGAAACATCGTCAACGGCGGTGATCCGACCCTCATCGGTATCGAATTGCAGGGTCAGGTTCTCGACTTCCAGAAGGCGCGTCATTTCTTGTTGTCCGAATAGGGGTCAGCCGCATCGCGCAAACCGTCGCCGACAAAGACGAAGGCCAGCACCAGCGTAATGAAAAAGATGACGGGGATGAAATACCACTGATAGTTCAGCAGCACGTCGGCCTTGGTCACGTTCTGCAACATCACCCCCAGGCTGTTGACCGGATCCTTAAGCCCCAGCCCGATGAATGACAGGGCGGTTTCCGAAAGCACCATATAGGGAAAGGAAATCACCAGATCGACGATGATATAGCTGGTGAAGCTGGGCAGAAGGTGCCGCCGGATGATGTGACTGGCCGAGGCCCCGCAAAGGCGCGCGGCAAGCACATATTCCTGGTTTCGTTCCGAAAGCAGATGCGTGCGCACCCGTCGCGCCAGTGTCGGCCAGCCGATCAGCCCCAGGATCGTCGAGATGAAAAAGAACCGCTGTTCCGAACTCCATGTATCGGGGATGAAGGCGGCCAGCGCCATGAACAGGGGAATCGCCGGCACCGTTCGGATGGCGTCGGTGATCATCTGAAGAACCGAATCGATCCAGCCTCCGTAATAGCCGGACACCCCCCCTATGATCAGCGCCATGACAAAGGCGATCAGCACGCCGATCGTGCCCACAGCCATCGAGGTGTTGATGGCGTGGAAGGTGCGCGAGAATATGTCCTTGCCGTTGAAATCGGTCCCGAACAGATGCACCTGCCCCTTGTCCACGCCGAACAGGTGGCGATCGAATTGCATCCCGAACAGGGTATAGGGGTCGCCATGTGGCAGAAAGGTCAGGTAACGCCGCTTTTCCCGGTTTACCGTCGTCACCCAGCGGAAATTGGTCTTGATCGAGCGCGTGCGCTCATAGGTATAGACGAAGGGCACGATTGAAAACCCGTTTTCATCCCAGAATTTCGGGATCTGCGGGGCACCGTTTTCGTATGACTTGTCGCGCCCGGCAATCGTCGGGTCATAAGGCGTCAGGAAGGGCGCAAACAGCCCCGACAGGATCAGGGCCAGCAGGATGACGGCGCCGACCATGGCCGATTTGTTGCGCTTGAAGCGGGTCCAGATCAGCTGCCCCTGAGAGGCGGTGAAATAGGCCTCCTTGCGTTTCTGGTCGACATTTGCGTCGGTCTTGTCTGTGGTCATGTCGCTCATCCCATGATGCTCCGTCTTACGCGCGGATCGGTCAGCGCCAGCAGGATGTCGGTGAAAAAGTTGAGCGCAACGATGCTGGCCGTCAGCAAAAAGATGATCGCGCCGGCAAGCTGCTGGTCATTGGAACGCGCAAGCGCCTCGATCAGCAGCGACCCGGCCTCGGTCAGCGTCAGGATCAGGGCCACAACCGGCAGCTCGTTGAAGATACGGTTCAGGTCGAAACCAAGGCTGTTGATGATCGGCCCAAGCGCATGACGCGCGGGGTAGCGCCACAACAGACGCCGCCCGGAAACGCCGCGCGCGCGCGCCGCGGTGACATACAGCTTGCCGATCTCGTCAGACATCAGCGCGCGCACGGTCTGGATGGCAAATGCGGTTGCCGACCAGCCCAGGATGAAGATGGGCAGCCAGGCATGCGACAGGAAATCGACCGCCCTGGCCCATGACCAGGCGGCATCTCGATATTCCGGTGAAAACAGCCCCGTAAGGGAATTGCCGAACATGATGGTGGAAAACAGCATCACCATCAGCGCCAGCAGAAAGTTGGGCAGCGCCAGACCGAGATAGCTGACCAGCCGCAGCGTGTTGTTCAGAACCTTGTTGTCGGATGTCGCCGATATGATCCCCACCGGCAAGGCTATCATGTAGGCCAGCGCAAGGGATGTCAGGCATATCCCCAGCGATATCCAGAATTTCTCGCCCAGAAGGCGGCTGATGTTCAGGCGCAGGATGCAGCTTTCGCCGAAATCGCCCTCGAAGGCATGGGTGATCCAGGTGACCCAGCGTGTGACAAAGGGCTTGTCCAGACCCAGCTTGACGCGCTCGGCCTGTATATCGGCAACCGAAATCTGGCTGCCCTGGGTGTTCTTGAAGGCAAGGTAGCGTTCGGCACAGTCCCCCGGCACCAGTTCCATCAGCGAAAAGACGATGAAAGAGACGATCACCAGCGTGATGATGGCCATGACCGCCCGGACCACGACAAACCGCAGAAATTGAAGCATGCGCCCCTACCCTGTTTCAGATCGGCGGCGGTTGTCCGCCTGCCCTTGTTTGCAAATGGTGCCGCGGGCAGTTTCCCGCCCGCGGCAATTTCTGTTCAGGCAGATGCCTTATTCGTCAAGCCACCACTGAACGGGGCGGTACGGATAGGTCCGATAGTATTCGTAGGACGCAGTCCGGAACTTGTGGAAGTTCTTCAGCTTGTTCAGGTGGTAGATCGGAGCCGGAGCCTGAACCGTGCCGATGAACATCAGGTGGCCGGTCATCAGCTCGACCATCTTGGCGCCCAGCTTCTTCTGCTCGTCGGAACCCGGAGCAGCCGACTGGAACGCATCGACGGTGTCAGACAGGTCATAGACCCACTTCGGAGGCTTCACGCCCTTGGCACCATTGCTGTCGATGTATTCAGCCCACAGAACGCCGGTACGATGACCAAAGTAGTTCTCGAAGGGCGGCTTCCACAGCTCGGCAGTCCCCATGACGATGGCAATCGGCTGGCCCTTGCGCCATGTGCCGATGTCCAGCTTGTTGGCCGACTGGGCCGAACGGTATTCGTCAGGCGTGACTTCCTTGACCTGGGTCTTGACGCCAACTTCCGACCAGTACTGAGCGACCAGTTCGGCAACCTGGCTGGAAACGCCTTGCGTGGCGAATTGCAGATTGAGAACCAGTTTCTTGCCACCGGGCAGTTCACGGAAACCGTCGCCATCGACGTCTTTCAGACCAACCTCGTCAAGCAGCTTCTTGGCTTCGGCAGGGTTGTAATCTGCCGCGAATTTCAGCCACTTCGAGTCGACGAAATCGGGTGCCGGCGAAAAGCCGACATACTGCTTGGCAACGCCCTGACCGAAGAATGCGGTCTGGTTCATTTCCTCGCGGTTGATCGCCAGCGACATGGCCTTGCGGAAACGCAGGTCGCCAAAGACCTTGCGCTTGGCCAGATCTTCGTCGGTCACGTTGAACGAAAACGTCGGCATCGCGATGGTCGGTGCCAGGTCGATGGTGTACCCGCCCTTGTCCTGCTTTTCCAGCAGCAGCGGCGAATCCGGCAGGCTCAGCGACTGGGCCTTGTAGGTGACTTCGCCGTTGACCAGCTTCAGCAGACGAACTTCGTTCTCGTTCGCAAAGGTCTCGTCCATCTCGTTGATGTAGGGCAGCTGGTTGCCAGCGGTGTCCACAGCAAAGAAATAGGGGTTGGCGACCAGGTGACGGCCTTCGGTCGTCTGTTTGACCATGATATGCGATTCAAGCGTCGGCAGCGTGTCCTTGGGCAGCTTGGCCACCTTGTCGGGGCTGTTCAGCATCGGCGTGCCGGTGTCTGTCCAGTCCGAGTTTCCGTAATAGGCCTTGATCAGCGCATAGCCGTTTTCAAAGCCATAGCTCTGCGCCAGCTTGTCCGCATCCGGATTGATGGCCGGGTGGAACTGGCCCAGGAAATGCTTGGGCTGGAAGGGCTGGGCATAGATGGTGGCAAATGTTGCCAGCAGGCCCGGCTTGGGTGCGGGCAGCTTGAAGATGACCGTCTGCGGATCGGGGGTTTCCACGACCATCGGCTTGCCGGCGACAAGGGCATAATCCTTGGGCTTGGCAAAGACGTTCTTGTCCAGTGTCAGGTTGTCATACCAGAACTTGACGTCGGCCGAGGTGAACGGCGCGCCGTCCGACCATTTGTGCCCCTTGCGCAGCTTGAAGGTCAGCTGGGTGAAATCCTTGTTCCAGCTCCAGGACTTGGCCACATAGGGAACGATGGTCTGAAGGTCGTCGGAATACCGCACGAGGTTGACGTGACGCACCGACAGGAAGTCGGAAGTGCCGGCCTCGGAGGCGTTCGACAGGGCGTGGAAAGTGCCGCCATAGTGGCCGATCGAATCATAGGGGGCAACAACCAGCGGCTCTTCCGGCAGGCGCTGCGACAGCGGCGGAAGATCGGGGTTGCCACGGATCTTGGCGTTGAGTTCGGCCATCGCCGGGTTTTCCGAGAAGGTCAGCTTGCAGTTGGCCAGCTTCTGGAATTCCGACAATTCGTACTGCTCCGGGTAAGCGCCGGCGGCGACACCCTGCGGATTGGCCACCGTTACCGGCGGACAACCGGCAAAGGCCGTCCCGGTCAGCGCTACAAGCGCGATTCCCGACAATAATATGCGTTTCATTTCTGATCCTCTCTGTTGTTGATCATGCTCTCGGCGACTCGCGGGCGCCCGGGCCCGGCTATCGCACTGTTATTTGACACTTTGGTGACAGGGCACGAAAAACATGCGTGGTTACGCACGGGCCCGTTCGGAAAAATACTCACCATGAATTCACGCAGCTTTTCGATCCCCCCCGGAAACTCTCACCCATCGCACCCGATTCTGTCAAACCGAGAGCAGCGCGTGGGTGTGAAAAATTCTCTACATAGGCGAGGGAGCTGTCAACTTCTTTCCATTCGGGAATCGCCCAGGCCGCCCCGACAAGCCGTTTTTTTCATGAAAATGCGATCAACCCGACACCGGAAACGACAATCCCAGCCGCCAGCAGGCGGCCCCGCCAGGGACGCTCGCCCAGGGCCACGACCCCGATCAGCGCCGCAAACAGCACCGAGGTTTCGCGCAGGCTGGACACGATCCCCAGCGGTGCCAACATCTTGGCCCAGATCACCAGCCCATAGGCGCTGGCCGAGGTCAGCCCTCCCGCAACACCACTGCCCAGCACCCGGCGGGGCAGCTGTAGCATCAGGTGCCCGCGGCGCCGAAAGATGAAGGCGGTGACAAAGATTTCCATGATGAACAGCCAGGCAATATATCCCAAAGGCGCACCCGACACCCGGACCCCCAGCCCGTCAACCAGCGAATAGGCGGCGATGGTTCCGCCGGTCATCAGGGCGGCAGCCAGCGCGCCAGTGCCGGTGGCGCGGCGCCATGACAGGGCCGACAACAGGATGATCCCCGCCGAAACCGCCAGCACCCCGGCCCAGGCCTGCACCGGCAGCACCTCTCCGGCAGCGGCCTGCGCCCCCAGCGTCACCAGCACCGGCGTGATGCCGCGTGCGATCGGATAGACATGCGAAAGATCGCCCAGGCGGTATGAGCGGTTCAAAAGGTAATAATAACCGAAATGGATCACAGTCGAGCCAAGGATGAACGGCCATGACGCCACGGCTGGAAAAGGCACGAAAAACGCCATCGACAGGCCCAGGATCACATGGCCCAGCGAAATAAGCCCCAGCACCGCCGTGCGATCCGCCGCCGTCTTGACCAGCGCGTTCCACAGGGCGTGCAGCAACGCCGCCAGCATCACCAGAGCAAAGACGCCGGCGCTCATGGGGCTGCGTGCCCGTCACAAAAGCCGCGCACCATATGCGAATCATCCTTGGCCGTCGCGCCCGGCCGCAAGGCCGGGCAGTGTTCGCGTCCGCTTCTCAGGGCTTTTCGCCCCGTGCAAGGCGTGCGTTGATGTCGTCGATCACTGCCGGCAGCTGCACCAGGCTGTCGATAACATAATGCGCGCCCGCCTGTTCCAGCAGCTTGCGGGTATGATTCATGCGCCGCGCGATTTCCTCGTCGGAAAGACTGGCCTCTTCTTCCAGCGAATTGATGTTCATGTAGTTGGAATAGCGCACAAGCCCGACACCCCAGCAGCCGGCATTCTGGGCCTCACCAATGCCCGAAACCGTGTCGTCGCATTTCACCACCGATTTCACGTCATCCACATCCAGCAGATCCATGTTGCGGAACACCATATGCGGCTTGGGCCGTGCGCCGTGGATCACCTCGTCGCCGGCAACGGTCGCGTCCAGCGTCAGCCCCTGCTTGCGGCAGTCCTCGTCAAGGATATCGACCATCGCGCGGGTAAAGCCGGTCGAGGCACCCAGCTTGATCCCCTGTTTCTGAAGGTCCAGCATCACGTCCTTGACGCCGGGCAGCAGGGCCGTGTGCTCGCGCAGGCAGGCCAGCTGGGCAGGTACGAATTCGGCGAACATGGCATCCACATCGGCCTGTGTCGGAGCGCTGCCCTTGACCTTTTCCCAGCGCGCGCGGATCACCGGGTCTTCGGTCAGCGCCTTGATGTGCAGATCCTTGCGCAACCCCATGGGGCCGCGGGCCTCTTCCATGGTGATCGTCACGCCCTGCGATGCAAACACCTCGACGAAAACCTTGGCAGGCGCGATGACATAGGCATCCGCCAGGGTGCCGCTCCAGTCGAGGATCACGGCCTTGATGCGGCCACGATACTGGCGCTCATAGGTGTATTCGGAAAAGACGGTCATGTCGGGTTCCTTTGTCGTAACGTTGATTATGGCAGGTATTCAGGCGGCAAGGCGCGCGCGTTCCTTCAGCGCGGCCTCGGGCGGGGCGGCGTCATCGACCCCCATTTCGGCCAGCGCGGCAGCGGCGGCCTTGACCACCTTGCGCATGACATCCTCATCCATCTGGCCGATGCAGCCGATGCGGAAACTGTCAACCACGGTCAGCTTGCCGGGATAGATGATGAAACCGCGCGCCTTCATCAGATCGTAAAACCGGGTGAAATCGAACGCGGGATGCGCGGGGTTGAAGAATGTCACGATGATCGGCGACAGCCAGCGCGCATCAAGCAGCGTTTCGAAACCCAAATCCCGCATGCCCGCCACCATCACGTCGCGGTTGCGCGCATATCGCGCGCCGCGTCCGGCCACCCCGCCCTCGGCCGCATGCAGCTCCAGCGCCCTCAGGAAGGCGGCAACGACATGGGTCGGCGGGGTGAAACGCCACTGCCCGGTGCGGTTCATGTATTCCCACTGCGCATGCACATCCAGCGCCAGCGAGTGGCTGTTGCCGCGGGCGCGTTCAAGCGCGCTCTTGCGGGCGATGACGAACCCGAAACCGGGCACGCCCTCGATGCATTTGTTGGCCGAGGAAACAAAACCCTCGTATTTGATGCGGTCGAACTCCAGCGGCAATGCGCCGAATGCGCTCATCGAATCGATCCACAGGCGGCGGCCGGCGGCGTTGACCGCATCGGCGATTTCCTCGATCGGGTTGAGGATGCCCGAGCTGGTCTCGCAATGCACCACGACGACATCGCTCAGCGCCGGGTCCGCGGCCAGTGCGGCGGCCACCTCGTCGCCGCGCGGGGGCATGTAGTCACCCTTGTCGATCACCTGCATGTCGCGCCCCAGATAGCGCAGCGTCTGCGCGATGCGCTGCCCATAGGCGCCATTGGCCAGCACCAGCACCCTGGCGTCGCGCGGGATCATGCCCAGCATGGCCTCGACCGCAAATGTGCCGCTGCCCTGCATGGGCACGCAATCCAGCGCACCGCCGCTGTCGCCGCACATCGCAAGCAGGCGCTTGCGCAACTCGGCCGTCATGGCGCGGAAATCGCTGTCCCAGCTACCCCAGTCGCGCAGCATGGCCTGTTTCACGCAATAGGCGGTGGTCAGCGGGCCGGGGGTCAGCAGATAGGGCTCGCCCATATGCGGGGGGTCGATCTTGGGCCGGGTCATGGCAATGCCTTTGATGCGGTGTTTTCCTGCCTGCTGTGTGCCCCGAATATTTCTATCTGTAAAATCGTTATTTGATATTATATCATAAGTAATGCCTATGGATGGAACCCACTGATGCGCCACGTCCAGCTTCGCGCCTTTCATAATGTCGCTCTGCATGGCGGCTTTTCCCGCGCGGCCCAGGCGATGGGCCTCAGCCAGCCGGCCCTGTCGGACCAGGTGCGCAAGCTGGAACTGGAATATGACCTGATGCTGTTTGACCGCAGCCACAAACAGGTTGCCCTGACAGACAAGGGCCGCAAATTGTTCGCCATCACCATGCGCCTGTTCGAGGCGGAATTGCAGGCGCGCGAGTTTCTTTCCGAATCCCGGGCGGTGACAACCGGGCGGCTGCGGATCATCGCGGATTCCGCCTATCACCTGACCGAGGTCCTGCACCGTTTCCGCGCCCAGCATCCGGCTGTGCAGATCGTCATGCGCTCGGGAAACTCGCAGGATGTGATCGACGCGCTCACCGCCTATCAGGCCGATATCGGGGTGCTGGGAAACATGGAGCCCGACCCCGGATTCAGCGCCGTGAAACTGGGCGCCACCCCGATCATCGCCTTTGCGCGGCGCGGATTTGCCCGCCTGCCGCGCCCGCCTGCCCCTCTGGCACAGCTTGCCGCGCTGCCGCTGGTGCTGCGGGAAAAGGGGTCGAAAACCCGCAAAAGGCTGGAAGATGCCGCGCGGGCACAAGGAATTGCCCTGCACCCCGCGATCGAGGCCGAAGGTCGCGAGGCCGTGCGCGAGATCGTCGCC
>WFQE01000293.1 GCA_015487165.1 Paracoccaceae bacterium
GGTGGCCGAAGCCAACCCGCAGGCCGAGGGGTTATTGCTGTTGCAGCACGGTCATTTCGCCTTTGCCGATAATGCACGGATGGCCTATGACCGGATCATCGAGCACACGACGCTGGTCGAGGAGTGGCTGCAGAAAAAACGTGGCGCCCCGGTCAAGACACCCGATCCCGCCAAACCCCGTGCGGCCGCCCCTGCCGAGGCAACCGATATATTGCCGGTCCTGCGGGGCATCATTGGCGATGCCAGCGAGGACCTTCTGGCTGATTGCCGCACACCCATGCCTGTCATGGATCTGCGTGCCGGGTCCAATGTGCAGGAATTCCTGTCGCGCCCCGACCTGGAGGTTTTGGCCACGCGCGGCGTGGCAACGCCCGATCACGTCATCCGCACCAAGAACTGGCCGCTGCTGCTGACAAGGGAAATTGTGAAAGGCGGTCGTGCCGCGATCAAGGGTGCCGTTGACGCCTATATCGACAGATACGAGCGTTATTTCAGGGAAAACGCCGCGCGCTTTCCCGAAGGAAAGACCATGCTGAACCCCGCCCCGACCCTGGCCTGGATTGAAGGGGTCGGCATTGTCGGCATGGGAATGGATGCCAAGGCGGCGGCGATTGCGGGTGATCTGGCCGAACAGGGCATCGTGGCCATGGCCTATGGCGAGGATTGTGGTGGTTTCCATCCTGTCGGCGAAGAGCTGATCTTTGACATGGAATACTGGTCACTTGAACAGGCCAAGCTGGGCAAGGCCAAGCCGCCCGCCCTTGCCGGTCGCGTGGTCCTGGTCACGGGCGGGGCGGGGGCTATCGGGCTTGCCACAGCCCACGCGTTTGCCGCCAGGGGGGCAGATGTCTTTCTGGTTGATCGCGATGCCGAGGCGCTTGATCGGGCGCTGGGTGAGCTTGGGCCGAAACGGCATGCCGGGGTGGCGCTTGACATTACCGAGGCCGACGCGGCGCAGACCGCGACAGATGCCTGTGTCGCGCGTTTTGGCGGGTTGGACATCCTGGTATCGAATGCCGGGGCTGCCTGGTCGGGCATGATGAAGGACATGGATGATGCCTTGCTGCGCCGCAGCTTCGAGCTGAACTTTTTCGCACATCAGAAATTTTCCCAGGCGGCGGTCAAGCTGTTCGAAAAACAGGGTCGTCGCGGCGGGCAGATCCTGTTCAACGTGTCAAAGCAGGCGGTCAATCCGGGCAAGGGCTTTGGCGCCTATGGCCTGCCCAAGGCGGCAACCTTCTTCCTGCTGCGCCAGCTTGCGCTTGAACTCGGGTCGATGGGGGTGCGGGTCAACGGGGTGAATGCCGATCGCATCCGTTCGGGCCTGCTGGATGACGCGTTCATCAGGGAGCGCGCCCGCGCAAGAGGGGTCAGCGAGGCAACCTATATGGCCGGCAACCTTTTGGGGCGCGAGGTCGAGGCACGCCACGTTGCCGACGCATTTGTTGCTCTGGCCCTGAGCGAGCGGACCACGGCCCATGTCATGACGGTGGATGGCGGTAACATCGAGGCTGCGCTAAGATAGCCCGCAAGGAGCTGTCAACATGACCGAATTCGTCTTTCCGCCGCCATCGCCGCCTTCTGTTGCGGTGGCCAACTCGACCGCGCGCTTTCCGGTGCGCCGCATCTTTTGCGTGGGGCGCAACTATGCGGCCCATGCGCGCGAAATGGGGCGGGATCCCGATCGTGAACCGCCTTTCTTTTTTACCAAACCCGCCGATGCGGTGGTGGATGACGGCGTGACGATTCCCTATCCGCCGCTCACCGAAAACCTGCATTACGAGGGCGAGCTTGTCGTCGCCATTGGCGAGGGTGGGCGTGACATATCGGTTGACAACGCAGCCGCGCATATCTGGGGATATGCCATCGGCAATGATCTGACCCGGCGCGACCTGCAATTCGCCGCCAAGGAACTGGGCCGCCCCTGGGACTGGGGCAAGGCGTTTGACAATTCCGCGGTTTGCGGGCCCGTGCATCCGGTGGCGCAGAGCGGACATTACACCAAAGGGCGTATCGCGACCCTGGTCAATGGCGACATCCGGCAAGAGGCAGATATTGCCGATCTGATCTGGTCGGTTCCCGAGGTGATCTCGATCCTGTCCACATCGGTTGTGCTGCGGCCCGGCGACCTGATCTATACAGGAACGCCCGCAGGGGTTGGCCCGCTGGTCGCCGGAGATCTGTGCGAGGTCGAAATCCAGGGGCTTGGCCGCGTGACAACAAGGATTGGTCCCCCCATGAATTGAGCCCGCCGGGCCTGCAATATGTGATGGCAGGATGATGAAGAACAGGCTGAGAAATTTCTTCTTGCGCAACCCTTTGGGCATTCTTGCCCTGACCATCCTGACAAGCGATGTGCTCGGGGGAGACATTATCGCCAGCCTTGCCATCTGGTTGAGCGATCACAATTATGCCGGAATTTTCGCCCACGACGGCATGTATGGCACCGTTTCCGGGGTTGGCGATACATGGGTGGTGATCCGCCGGATTTTCGGCATTGGCAGCTGGATTATCATCTATGTTCCCTACACGATATTAACGCTGGTGGTCTGGGTAATCATTTCCCTCAGGGCGGGGCGGATGGTGACATACGTCACCCGGCGGCAACGTTGGGCGATGGTGTTAACCATGCTGACAATTCCCGCCTTTGGTTTCGTTTTCGAGTTGAGCCGACTGCCCCAGATGATCCTGTTTGCCGGCCCGCTCAACGGCTTTCACCCGCTGACGCCAATTACAATGACGTTTTTTGAGACCCTCACCCCGCTGATTTTCTGGGGGCTGGTGGGAAAATGGGAGGCTTCGCGTACTTCAAAATCGACAGGGAAGAAAGCGCAAGACAGTTCGAATGATTAATGAAAGTGAAAGGTAAGAAATGGCTGATTATTCGCGGGTGACCGGTCCTTTGGTTACATTCAATTTTGGAACCGGCGGCAGATTATCTATCGACACCGTTGATGCCTTTCGTGAAATGGCGGCGGAACGAAATCTGGATGACTTTTATGCTTCCGCGGCTGCGATGGGCTCGAATTATGGTGCGGTGGCACAGGTCGGGGGCAACACATGATCACACGCCTTGTATTTGTGATCGTCAC
>WFQE01000294.1 GCA_015487165.1 Paracoccaceae bacterium
CCTGCGCATTGCCCGTGAGGCCCTGGAGGATGAAACCTTGCGGGCCGCGCGTGCCGTGGCGGCGGTCAATGCCGCAGGCGCGGTTGAGATCGACGCGGCGGGGTTTGCCGCGCTGCCCGAGGAAATTCGTCGCCGCCTGATGGCGCACAGCCTGCAATGGGTGGGCGGCGGCGGCTATCGGCCGCGACTGAATGCCTTGATCGGGTTGCTTGATGCCGTCGGTTGCCAGCGGGGGGCGACCCTTGCCGGATGCCTTGTCGAGGTCGGTGCGGGCAAGGTCATCCATGTCGCCCGCGAGCCGGCCGCCGTGCAGGGTGTGACCACAGCCCCCGGTGCGTTGTGGGACGGGCGCTGGCGGTTGAGTGCCCTCGATCTGCCCGACGGCTGCCATGTTGCGGCACTGGGCGAGGACGGGCTGGCGCAATGCCCCGACTGGCGTGCAACTGGCCTGCGGCGCAGCGCCCTGCTGGCGTCACCGGCCCTTTGGCGGGGGAATCACCTGATTGCGGCGCCAATGGCAGGATTGGTGACGGGATTGGCACCAAACCTGTCTTGCGAGCGCATTCCTTCTGCTGAACATTACTTTACTTCGATTTTATCGCATTGAATCCCCGCCGGGGATGCCTATGTTATGCCCAAGCCTGGCTCGCCCCGCGAGCCGGTTCCATTCATGGGAGCTGGTGTTTTGAAAAACACACGTAATATTGCCTTCTGGGTCGTCCTTTTCCTGTTGATGGTCGCGCTGTTCAACATGTTCAGCTCGACATCCGGGTCGATGTCAGACCAAAGCCGGAGTTTTTCGAGCTTTATCGAAATGGTTGACCGCAACGAGGTGCAGAGCGTCGTTCTGGACGGCGAAAAGATCTATGTTCGCACCAATGACGGCACCCAGTTCGTGACGATCAAGCCCGATGGCGAGAACATCACCGACCGTCTGCTTGAACACAAGGTCGCGATCACGGCCAAGCCGCAAGAGGTTTCGGGTTTCCTCAGCTTCCTGTCGCTGTTCGGCCCGGTGCTGCTGCTTGTCGGCGTATGGGTGTTCTTCATGAACCGGATGCAGGGCGGCGGGCGCGGCGGCGCGATGGGTTTTGGCAAGTCCAAGGCCAAGCTGCTGACCGAGGATTCCAAGCGCGTCACATTCGATGACGTCGCCGGCATCGACGAAGCCAAGGAAGAGCTGGAAGAGATCGTCGAATTCCTGCGTGATCCGCAGAAATTCACGCGCCTTGGCGGCACCATCCCCAAGGGCGCGCTGCTTGTCGGCCCGCCGGGCACGGGTAAAACCCTGCTGGCGCGCGCCATTGCCGGCGAGGCGGGCGTGCCCTTTTTCACCATTTCGGGTTCCGATTTCGTCGAGATGTTTGTCGGCGTTGGTGCCAGCCGTGTGCGGGACATGTTCGAGCAGGCCAAGAAAAACGCGCCCTGCATCGTGTTCATCGATGAAATCGACGCGGTCGGTCGCCATCGTGGTGCCGGCTATGGCGGCGGCAATGACGAACGCGAACAGACCCTCAACCAGCTGCTGGTGGAAATGGATGGCTTCGAGGCCAATGAAGGCGTGATCCTGATCGCTGCCACCAACCGGCCCGATGTTCTTGACCCGGCACTGTTGCGCCCTGGCCGTTTCGACCGTCAGGTGCAGGTGCCCAACCCCGACATCAAGGGCCGTGAAAAGATCCTGGCCGTGCACGCCCGCAAGACGCCTCTGGCGCCGGATGTGGATCTCAAGATCATCGCCCGCGGCACGCCCGGATTTTCGGGTGCCGATCTGGCCAACCTCGTGAACGAGGCGGCCTTGATGGCCGCGCGCACCGGCAAGCGGTTCGTGACGATGGAGGATTTCGAAAACGCCAAGGACAAGGTGATGATGGGCCCGGAACGGCGCTCGATGGTCATGTCCGAGGACGAAAAGAAACTGACCGCCTATCACGAAGCGGGCCACGCCATTGTCGGCCTTCATGTGCCCGAGCACGATCCGATCCACAAGGCGACGATCATCCCGCGCGGCCGCGCGCTGGGGCTGGTGCTGTCGCTGCCCGAACGTGACCAGCTGAGCGTGACCAAGCGCAAATACAAGTCCAAGATCGCCATGGCGATGGGTGGCAAGGTGGCCGAAGAGCTGACCTTTGGCCCCGACAATGTGACATCCGGTGCGTCCAGCGACATCAAGCAGGCCACCGGCATCGCACGCGCGATGGTGACGCAGTTCGGCATGTCGGAAAAGCTGGGCAATATCGAATATGTGTCGGAACAGCAGACCTATCTTGGCCCGCAAGGTTCGCAATTCGTGGCCGGCCCCGAGGCGCGCAAGCTGATCGACGAAGAGGTGCGCCGTTTTGTCGATGAGGGCTATCAGACCGCCCGCAACATCCTTACCGAATACGGGGACGAGCTGGAACGCCTGGCCCAGGGCCTGCTGGAATACGAAACCCTGACCGGGGACGAGATCAACAAGGTCATCCGGGGCGAGCCCCTCAATCGGGGTGGCGATGACGACGCCTCGACGCCCGAGGGCAACAAGACCCCCAGCCTGACCGAGGTGCCGAAAACGGCCCCGCGCAAACCGCGCAAGGATGGCGGGCTGGAGCCCGAACCAACCGCTTGATCGGCAAAGTAACAATCGACAAGATGCCCGGCTCGCCGGGCATTTTTTTTGCGCGCCAAACCGGCGGCTTCCCGGCTTTGGCGAAAAAGATCGATCGGGAGAGTGAAAAACCCGAAAGGTCTTTTGACAAGGGCGATTTCAGCCCTGAAAATGTCGGAAAGCATACCTGTGCATACCAAGGATAGCTGTAAGGATTCGCACAGCGCATTCACCGACAGATCAGCCAACAGAGGAAGCCTGAAATGGGATACAAGCCGGACATCGAAATTGCCCGCGAGGCGCACAAGCTGCCAATTCAGGAAATCGGGTCGCGGCTGGGCATTCCGTCCTCGGAGTTGCTGCCCTTTGGCCATGACAAGGCCAAGGTCTCGGCCGAGTTCATCAAGGCGCAGGCGGACAAGCCCGACGGCAAGCTGATTCTGGTGACCGCGATAAACCCGACACCGGCAGGCGAAGGCAAGACGACAACCACTGTCGGGCTGACCGACGGGCTGAACCATATCGGCAAGAACGCCATGCTGTGCATCCGCGAGGCCAGCCTTGGCCCGTGCTTTGGCATGAAGGGGGGCGCGGCCGGCGGTGGCTATGCGCAGGTGGTGCCGATGGAGGAAATGAACCTGCATTTCACCGGCGATTTTCACGCCATCACCAGCGCCCACAACCTGCTGGCGGCGATGATCGACAACCACATCTATTGGGGCAACGAGCTGGGCATTGACGAACGCCGTGTGGTCTGGCGCCGGGTGGTGGACATGAACGACCGCGCCCTGCGCGATATCGTCACCAGCCTGGGCGGCGTTGCCAATGGCTTTCCACGCCAGACGGGGTTTGACATCACCGTTGCCTCCGAGGTCATGGCGATCTTGTGCCTGGCCCAAGATCTGGAAGATCTTCAGCGGCGCCTCGGCGATATCATCGTGGCCTATCGCCGCGACCGCAGCCCGATCTATTGCCGTGACATCAAGGCCGACGGGGCCATGACCGTTCTGCTCAAGGATGCGATGCAGCCCAACCTCGTGCAGACGCTGGAAAACAACCCGGCCTTTGTGCATGGCGGCCCCTTTGCCAATATCGCCCATGGCTGCAATTCCGTGGTGGCCACGACAACGGCGCTCAAGCTTGCCGATTATGTGGTGACCGAGGCGGGTTTCGGCGCCGATCTGGGGGCCGAGAAATTCATGAACATCAAATGCCGCAAGGCCGGGATCAGCCCCGATGTGGTGGTGCTGGTGGCCACCGTGCGGGCGATGAAGATGAATGGCGGCGTTGCGCGCGCCGATCTTGGCACCGAAAATGTCGAGGCCGTGCAGGCGGGCTGCCCCAACCTTGGGCGTCATATCGGTAACCTGAAAGGGTTTGGCGTGCCGGTGGTGGTGGCCATCAACCACTTTGTAACCGATACCGAGGCCGAAGTTGCCGCCATCCGCGAATATGCCGAAAGCCAGGGTGCCGAGGCCATTTTGTGCCAGCACTGGGAAAAGGGCGGTGAAGGGGCCGCCGATCTGGCCCGCCGGGTGGCCGAGATCGCCGATGCGGGGGTGTCCAGCTTTGCCCCCCTTTACCCCGACGACATGCCGCTTTTCGAAAAGATCGAGGTCATCGCCAAGCGGATCTATCACGCCGACGAGGTGCTGGCCGACAAGAAGATCCGCGATCAGCTGCGCGCATGGGAGGCCGCGGGTTACGGGCATCTGCCGATCTGCATGGCCAAGACGCAGTATTCCTTTTCGACCGATCCCAATCTGCGCGGCGCCCCTACCGGCCATTCGGTGCCAGTGCGCGAAGTGCGTCTTTCGGCGGGTGCCGGGTTCATTGTGGTGATCTGCGGCAACATCATGACCATGCCGGGCCTGCCGCGCACACCCGCGGCGGAAATGATCCATCTGAATGACGAGGGCGAGATCGAGGGCCTGTTCTGAGGGAAAAGCGCAATCGGGGGCCGATTGCGCTTGGCCTCCGGCGGGAGTATTTGGGCAAAGAAGAAACGCACAGGCAGGGGTGACGACATGAGCGCAAAGATCATTGACGGCAAGGCATTCGCGGCCGATATGCGGGGGCGCGTGGCCGCGCAGGTCGCGGCGTTGAAGGCCGAGCATGGCATCACCCCCGGTCTGGCGGTGGTGCTGGTGGGCGAGGATCCGGCCAGCCAGGTCTATGTGCGCTCCAAGGGCAGGATGACGGTCGAGGTGGGGATGAAATCGTTCGAGCATCGCCTTGACGCCGCGACCTCGCAAGAGGATCTGCTGGCGCTGATCGACCGGCTGAACAATGACGCCGCAGTGCATGGCATTCTGGTGCAGCTGCCCTTGCCCGATCATCTGGATGAATCGCTGGTCATCAATGCGATCGCGCCCGAAAAGGATGTGGATGGGTTCCATATTTCCAATGTGGGCAGGCTGGCGACCGGGCAAAAGGCGATGGTGCCCTGCACACCGCTGGGGTGTCTGATGATGTTGCGCGATCATCACGGCTCGCTTTCAGGGCTGGATGCGGTGGTCGTGGGACGTTCCAACATCGTTGGCAAGCCGATGGCACAGCTGTTGCTGCGCGACAGCTGCACCGTGACCATCGCCCACAGCCGCACGAAGGATCTGCCAGCGGTCTGTCGGCGGGCCGATATTCTGGTGGCTGCGGTGGGCCGGCCGCAGATGATCCCCGGTGACTGGGTGAAAGAGGGGGCGACCGTGATCGATGTAGGCATCAACCGCATCCCGGCGCCGGAAAAGGGCGAGGGCAAGACGCGCCTTGTGGGGGATGTGGATTTTGCCAGCGCGGTCGAACGCGCGGGGGCGATCACCCCGGTTCCCGGTGGCGTCGGGCCGATGACGATTGCCTGCCTTCTGGCCAACACGCTGACCGCGTGCTGCCGCGAAAACGGTCTGCCCGAGCCACAGGGCCTGACCGCCTGAACTTACAGCAACGCCTGAAGCGCGTAGAGCACCGCCATGCCCGCAAGGATCGCGGCAATCGCGCTGTTGCGCCACATGCCCACAGCCAGCGCCGCCAGTGCCGCGGCCAGGCGCGCCGGATCCATATGGCCCTGTGTTGCCGCCGGCCAGACGACCAGCGGCGCGACCAGCGCGGGCAGCACCGCTACCCCGACATAGCGCAGATGTATCAGCACCCATTCGGGCAGCTTGCGCCCGCCCAGCATTCCCAGGAAGGAATAGCGGATCAGAAACGTTCCCGCGCCCAGCAGCAGGATCACGGTCCACAGGGTTGTCTTGTCGGCAATCATCCTGCCCCTCCTTTCCGGCGCGCCAGCCACATGTCGGTTTGCGCGCCGATCACCATGGCAACAAGTGCCGCCAGGATGACGCCCAGGCTGTAGGGCAGGCCGGCCAGAAACAGCGAGGCAGTGATGGAAACCACCGCGGCCACGATATGCGGCAGGCTGCGCAACATTGGCCCGACCAGCGCGATAAAGGTGATCGGCACCGCGAAATCCAGCGAATAGCTGGCCGGGATGGCGGTTCCGGCGACTGCCCCGACCCAGGAAAACAGATACCACAGCGGCACGATCGGGCTGGCCGCGCCGAAATAGAAGGCGGTCTTTTCGGCGGTGGTCATGTCGGGGCGTTGGTCGAACCGCGCGATGGAGACGGCAAAGACCTGATCGACCAGGAAATAGGCCATCAGCATGCGCTGCCAGCGCGGGGCAGTGCCCACATGCGGCACCAGCGCGGCCGAATACATGGCCATGCGCAGATTCACCGCCAGCGCTGTTGCCAGCACGATAAATGTCGGCGCATGTTCCTGCATCAAGGACAGCGCCGTGAACTGGGCCGCGCCCGCGATGACCGCGATGGTCATGGTCATCGTCTCGACCAGATTCAGCCCGGCCTTGGTTGCGACCACGCCGAACAAAAGGGCAAAGGGCACCACCACCAGAACAAAGGGGGCGCCGTTGCGGAATCCGGCCCAATAGGCCGATTTGGGGTTTGAGCCTGACATTGCACACCTGTAGACAGTTGGGATAACGCCTAGTCCGAAATGCCTGGGGGGTGCAATTGGCGAAACGCGACGTAAGTGACATAACTGACGAATTCCTGATCGCGCCGGATCCCGATGCCGCGCGGCTGACCCGCCTTGTCGAGGGGTTCGACCAGACCGGCGCGCCGACATCGCTGGCGGTGGTCGAGGAACGGCCGCTGACGATATTCCTCAATTCCCAGGAAATCGTCACCGCCATGACCATCGGCGATTATCCCGAATATCTGGCGCTGGGCTTTCTGCGCAACCAGGGCATGCTGGGCGAAGATGACGAAATCACCGGCGTCGATTACGACGAGGAACTGGAAACCATCGTCATCCGCACCGCGCGCCAGACCGATTACGAGGAAAAGATGCGGCGCAAGACCCGCACCTCGGGCTGTGCCGTGGGCACGGTGTTCGGCGACATGATGGAGGGGCTCTCGGGCGTCACCCTGCCTTTGGGCGAGCTGCGCACAAGCTGGCTCTATGCGCTGTCGCACAAGATCAACCGCACGCCCAGCCTGTATCTGACAGCCGGGGCGATTCACGGCACGGTGTTGTGCCAGCGCGACCGGCCGCTGGTCTATATGGAGGATGTCGGGCGCCACAACGCGGTGGACAAGGTTGCCGGCTGGATGCTGAAACACGGGGCGCGCGGCGATGACAAGATCCTTTACACCACCGGGCGGCTGACCTCGGAAATGGTGATCAAGACGGCGATGATGGGGATTCCGACTCTCGCCTCGCGCTCGGGCTTTACGGCCTGGGGGGTGGAAATCGCGCGCGAGGTGGGCCTGACCCTGATCGGGCGGCTGCGGGGGCAGCGGTTCATCTGTCTTTCCGGGCATGGGCGCCTTGTGCGCGACGCCGACCCGGCGCAGGTGGGTGAAGAGGACCGCAAGCACAGGCGCAAGGGGGCGGGGCGTGACTGATTTGGGCCACGACAAACCCCTCGGCGTGATCCTTGCCGGCGGGCAGTCGCGCCGCATGGGCGGGGGCGACAAGGCGTTGCTGGCGCTGGGCGGGCGGCCGGTGATCGGCCATGTGATTGCGCGGCTTGCCCCGCAGGTGGCGGGGCTGGCGATCAATGCCAATGGGGACGCTGCACGTTTCGATGATTTCGGCCTGCCGGTGATTGCCGACAGCATCGAGGGCTTTGCCGGCCCGCTGGCGGGTGTGTTGGCCGGGCTTGACTGGGCCGCCACGCAAGGGGCCAGCCATATCGTGACGGCGGCGGCGGACACGCCGTTCTTTCCCACCGATCTGGTGGCCCGTCTGCAGGCGGCGGCCAGGGCGGCCGGGGTGCCGATCGCGCTGGCGGCCTCGCCGGATGCGCAGCGCGGCATGAACCGCCACCCGACATTCGGCCTGTGGCCGGTCGCGCTGCGTGACGATCTGCGCGCGGCATTGCAGGATGGGCTGCGCAAGGTGGTGCTGTGGACAGACCGTCACGGAACCGCGCTGGCCGAATTTTCATCGGATCCAGCAGATCCTTTCTTCAACATCAACCGCCCCGAGGATCTGGCGCAGGCGAAAACCATGCTGGCAGGAGAAACACAGTGAAAATATTCGGAGTGGTCGGCTGGAAGAACAACGGCAAGACCGGGTTGATGGAGCGTCTTGTTGCCGAGATCACCGGGCGCGGATTTTCAGTTTCGACGGTCAAGCACGCCCATCACCGTTTTGATGTCGATCACCAGGGCAAGGACAGCTATCGCCACCGCGAGGCGGGCGCGCGCGAGGTGCTGCTGGCATCCAGCCACCGCTGGGCGCTCATGCACGAGCTGCGCGACGAGGACGAGCCCGGCCTCGAACAGCTGCTGGCCCGGATGGCGCCGGTCGATCTGGTGCTGATCGAGGGCTACAAGCGCGACAGCCACGCCAAGATCGAGGCGCATCGCCACGAAACCGGCAGGTCGCTGATTGCCGACGAGGACGACACCGTGGTTGCGGTGGCCAGCGATGTACCGATTGAGGGGCTTTCCCTGCCGGTTTTCGAACTTGACGACACGGTCGCCATTGCCGATTTCATCCTGAAACATGTGGGGCTTGACTGATGCAACCGCCGCGCCTGAAGAATGACTGTTTTGCCTTGCCGCCGGGGGTCGAATGGACGCCTGTAGATGACGCGCTCTCTCTGTTGCGCGAGCGTCTGATCCCCGTGGTGGCGTCGGAAACCGTACCGCTGGAACAGGCCGAGGGGCGTATTCTCGCCTCCGATACACACGCCCGCCGCGCCAACCCGCCCACGGCAAATTCGGCCGTTGATGGCTATGGCTTTGCCGCCGACAGCGTCAGTGAAGGGCCGCAGTCGCTGCCCCTGATGCAGGAACGTTCTGCCGCCGGGCATGCATATACGGGCGAGGTGCCACCGGGCCACGCCATCCGCATTCTGACGGGGGCCGTCGTGCCGCGCGGCGTGGACACGATCATCATGCAGGAAGATGTGGTTGTCGATGGCGACCGCCTGCGTTTTGACGGCGGGCTGAAAAAAGGGGCCAATCTGCGCAAGGCGGGCGAGGATGTAGAGGCGGGCGCGCTGCTGCTGCGAGCTGGCAGACGTCTGAGCCCGCACGACCTTGGGGTGCTGGCCGCAACCGGCTGCGCGATGGTCGAGGTGTTTCGCCCGCTGCGGGTTGGTGTGCTGTCAACGGGCGACGAAATCCACCCGGTGGGCAGCGATATTGCCGATGAACATATCTATGACGCCAACCGCCCGATGCTGCTGGCCATGCTGGCACGCTGGGGGTTTCAGACCGTCGATCTGGGCCACGCCCGTGACGAGCGCGACTTGCTGCGCGATGTGCTGGATGATGCCGCGGATAAGGTGGATGCGATCCTGACATCCGGCGGTGCCTCGGCCGGTGACGAGGATCACCTTTCGGCGCTGCTTAATGCCGAGGGCCACGTTCATTCATGGCGCATCGCCATCAAGCCGGGCCGCCCGCTGGCGCTGGGCCAGTGGAAGGGCGTGCCGCTGTTCGGCCTGCCCGGAAATCCGGTCGCGGCCTATGTCTGTTCGCTGATCTTTGCGCGTCCGGCGCTGGGCCTTCTGGCCGGCGCAAGCTGGCAGGTGCCGCGCGGCTTTTCCCTGCCCGCAGCATTTTCCAAGCGCAAAAAGGCGGGGCGGCGGGAATATCTGCGTGCGCGTCTGAATGACGATGGCGCGGTCGAGGTGTTCCACTCCGAGGGGTCGGGCCGCATTACCGGCCTCAGCTGGGCCGACGGGCTGGTCGAACTGGGCGACGAGGGGCGCGAGATCACGCCCGGCGATCTGGTGACCTATTACCCCTTCACCGCATTCGGCCTGTAGCGCGGCGTTTGTCGGCCGTCAGTCAAACGTGCCGGCAACCTTGCCCAACAGCATGAAGGCCCGCGCGGTGCGGGTCTCGCCCATCTCGATCAGCTCGCGGTCGGTGGCGTTCTTTTCAAAGTCGCTCAGCACCAGATCGAACTGGCGCAGGAAATGCATCACCGCATCGCGAAAGATGGGGTCCTTGCGCATGCGCCCGCTTGCCAGTGCCAGGCAGGAACGGTCATGGATGCCGCCAAGTCCGGCAACTGCGGGGCCGCGTTCGCCACGGGCAAAACGGCGCCAGGTTTCGGCGCGCGGCTTGTCGGGGCGCAGGTCGTCCATATAGATGCCGTCTTGCGACAGCAGGGTCAGCACGTCTTGGGATGCGCGGATCATGCGGGCCATGTCGCGTTCCCGGAGAGCGCGGCGCAGGGTGCGAAAGCCCTCGATATCGTTTTCGTTGTCGGGGAAATTCATCGCGCGAATGAACTCGGCGATGGTGATCGGGTCCTGCGGCTCGCTGGTGCCCGTTTCCTCTAGCGCAAGCGAGGGCTGGGTCATGTCCTGTTCGCCGTTTTCGCGGCTCAGGGCCGGCTTGGTGGTTGATGGTTCGTCATCTGTGCCCTCGGTTGATGACGATATCTTGGCGATGGCCGTTTCTGTCTGTTTCTGGGATTTCGCGATCTCGGTCAGCCGTTGTTCGATCTCGGGGCGCAGGGCGTTGCCGGCGGCCTGCTGCTGCATCACATAGGCATGGCGCATGGCGTCGATGCTGGCCTGCAGGCGCTGGGCCTCTTCGCGCATGACGCGCGAGGTCTTGATGCCGGCGCTTGCCACCCAGATCAGCCCGATCGGCAGCAGGATCGAAACCATCGTCATCACGAACATCACCGGGTTGAAGCCCGGCCCGTTTTCCGATGGTGTGATGCCGATAAAATACCAGAACCCGGCCACAAGGCCGACCCACACGACCGAAAACACCGCTGCCACGATATCGGCGGCCTCGACCCGCCGCCGGGGCCGTTGGCCATAGGCTTCCAGATCAAGGGGCTTGTCGGTTTCTTCCGGCTCCATTTTCGGACCGCCTCTGGGCTGATTCCTAGATATATTTCACACTGACGATTTCATAACTCTTGACGCCGCCGGGGGTTCTGACCTCGACGCTGTCGCCTTCTTCCTTGCCGATCAGGGCGCGCGCGATGGGCGACTTGATGTTCAGCAGGCCCTTTTCGATGTTGGCTTCGGGTTCGCCCACGATCTGAAAGGTCTTTTCCTCTTCGGTTTCCTCGTCGATCAGCTCGACGGTCGCGCCGAACTTGATCGAGCCGCTGAGCTTCGACACGTCGATGATCTCGGCGAGGCTGATCAGGCTTTCCAGCTCCTTGATGCGGCCTTCGATATGGCTCTGCTGTTCGCGCGCCGCGTGGTATTCGGCGTTCTCCGACAGGTCGCCATGTTCGCGCGCCTCGGCAATCGCCCTGATGACGGCCGGACGCTCGACTGATTTCAGCTGCTTCAGCTCTTCATCCATGGCCTTGAAGCCGCGGGGGGTGACGGGGATTTTTTCCATTGTCTTGTTCAGCGCCCTTGTCGTGTTTCCTGAAGGCAAAACATAGGATTTGCGCCGTCCAAGGGCAAGGGATTAGACCGTTCGGGGCGATAATCGGCAGGCCATGGCGACAGATTTGGCGAAAACCCCGTTCAGGGTTAACCTTCGTGCATTGAAGACAACCGAATCGGGGTTGCGCATGGCGCTTTTTCCATCTCTTTCCGACAAGGCCCAGCTGTCGGATGTGTTTCAGCGGTTCCCCCATAATTCGGGTGCATTGCTTGTCTGGATCGATGGTGTTCTGCGCGCCGAGGGGGAATTCACCATTGGCGAGCGTGAACTGATTGCCGCCTATGTGTCGGGGTTGAACGCCTGTTCCTATTGCCAGGAAACCCATCGCGCCTATGCCGAAATCTTTGGCCAGCCCAAGGGCCTTGTCGAGGCGTTGCTGAACGACATCGACAAGGCGGAAATCCCCGACAGGATGAAGCCCGTGCTGCATTATGTGCGCAAGTTGAACCACCTGCCCGCGCGGCTGACCCAAGCGGATGCGCAGGCCGTGTTCGATGCGGGCTGGTCCGAGGACGCGTTGTTCGAGGCGGTGCAGGTTGCTGCGGCCTTCAACATGATGAACCGCATTGTCGAAGGGACGGGGGTCAGCCTGGATATGGCCAGCCCCGATCATGATGCAGGCCTGCCGCGTCACCGCGGGCAGCATTCCTATCTGGCGCTGGGCAGGCGGCTGGGCCTGATCCCGCCAGCCGACGATTCGCTGAATGTCTGACCGCCCGCCAAACCGCGCGTCGTCTTGCACCTGACCGGCGCCTGGGGCAGTCTGGTCTGAACTGGCGGCAGGGGGCGGATCGGTGGCCATTCGGGGAATAGTGTTCGACAAGGATGGCACGCTTTTCAATTTTGCCGAGGTCTGGGAAGATTGGGCCAGCCGGTTGATTGCCGAGCTCTCTGGCGGCAGTGCCCCGCTGGCCCGCATGATCGGCAATATCGTCGGCTTTGATCCGCAGGCGCGCAGTTTTGCCCCTGACAGCATCATCATTGCCGGAACACCCAACGATATCGCCGCCGCGCTGAACGGGCATCTGCCGGATTGGGACAGCGACGAGATCATCGCCTGCGCCAACCGGCTGGCACAAGAGGTGACGCTGAAATCGCCCGTGCCGCTGGCGCCCCTGCTGGGGGGGCTTCGGGCGCGGGGCCTGAAACTTGGCGTTGCAACCAATGACGCCGAAGCCCCCGCGCGGGCACATCTGGCGGATGCGGGGATCGCGGCGTTTTTCGATTTTCTGGCGGGCTATGACAGCGGCTTTGGCGCCAAGCCCGCCCCCGGCATGTTGCTCGAATTCTGCCGTGTCACCGGGCTTGGCCCCGAAACGGTGGCGATGGTCGGGGATTCGGTTCACGACATGCAGGCCGGGCGCGCTGCCGGAATGGTGAATGTTGCCGTGCTTACCGGCATGGCCGACGGGGACGAACTTGCCCCCCACGCCGATGTCGTTCTGGCCCATATCGGCAAGCTGCCGGAGTGGCTGAAAAACGCCGGCTGATCTGAACGAAAGTTTTACCCTGGCATGGGCAATATCGTGTTGGCCCTGCATGTCGGCGGGCAATTGGCGCGGATGAAACCTGCAACTCATGGCGGTAGATCGGGAAACACGGCTGAAGCTGGTCATTTTCATTGGCCATCACAAGGTTGGCTCGACCGCGTTGCAGATCTTTCTGGCGCGCAACCATCTGGCATTGCTGCGGGCAGGTATCCTTTACCCCAGCGTGGAATCGCAGGGGATGGCGTATAATCTGGCCCATGCGGCGGGGGTCGGGCGCGATGATGGCGATCTGCCGATCAATCTGCGCGAGCCCCATAACGCGCTTGCCTTTCGCATGTTGTCCGAGGTCACCCGCCGCAAGGTGCCGCGCTATCACGAAAACCTGCCGCATTCGCGCCAGATGTTTGCGGCCATCCACAACCAGATCGCGGTTTTCCGGCCCAGGGCGGTGATCCTGTGTGCCGAGGTGTTTCGAATTTCGGCACTCTGGCGC
Organism: Paracoccaceae bacterium; assembly: GCA_015487165.1. Lineage (GTDB taxonomy): Bacteria > Pseudomonadota > Alphaproteobacteria > Rhodobacterales > Rhodobacteraceae > UBA5972. Next base: position 13,483 of record WFQE01000294.1, read on the forward strand.
CTGGCCTGATCGACCGGCTGCGGCAGGAATTTCCTGATGCCGATGTTACCGTCATTGTCACGCTGCGCCGGGTCGATGACCATCTGGCTGCATGGCAGGGGCAGCGCCTTTGTTTCGGGCGCACGCCGCGGCCTTTGTCGGGCGCCGGGCTGGCCCCTTGTTTCAACACCATTCATTTCGATTTCCAAAGGATGCTGCATCCCTGGCTTGAACGCTTCCCCGACGCGCGTTTCGACATCTCGGATTATGCCTCGACCCTCGCCGCGGGCGGGGCGGTGCCCGATTTCATCATGCGTTCGGGGCTGGATTTTCCGGCGGGTCTGGTGGCGGTGGGGCGGGCCAATATCGGTATCCCGCGCGCGCTGCACGAGGTCGCGCGGCTTGGAAACCGGTTTCTTGCCCCCCGAATGGCCCGCATGTTGCGGGAATTCATGATCGGGCTCGCGAATGATCCGGCGCTGCCGGAAAACGACCAGATCGAATTGTTTGGCGCACATAACCGGATGCTGCTGGTCGAACGCTTTGCCAGCATCAATACCTATCTGCGGGCACTGGCTGGCGGGCGCGCCTTTTTTGCCGATGAGGACGACATCGCGCGTCTGCGCCCGATTTCCGGGATCGATGCCCTGGGCGTGGCCCTGCCGATTTTGCGCGCGCGTATCCAGCAGCACGGCTTGGCACCCGAGGTGGCTGATTTCGTCACCCGCCTCGATTTTCGGCAAGCGGGGTAATCTGGCGGTCAAGTGCTGCGATGCGCGCCCTGGCGGCAGCAGCTTCGCGCCTGAAATGCCGGCTTGCCGCCAGCTTTTCGGCCAGCCCCCTTGCGTGCGCCAGATGGTTTCCGGCGCCCCCTTGTTGCCCCCGTGCCACCGCGCATTCGGCCTGCGCCAGCGCCGTGTTCAGCCGCTCGAGCACAAGCCTTTCGTTGAAAATGCGGATCAGCCGGCCAAGTTGGGGTGAAAATGCGCAGGCCTCGTCAAGAACATGCAGATTGGCCGCGCCGTCGTGGCGTTGCCAGTCGGGTTCGAGGCAGTCGGCCCGCAGCTCGGGGCGGCGTGCGATCAGGTTTTGGTTCTGGGCGTCAAACCGGGCCTGGATCCTTGCGGCCAGATCGCGGCCGATGCGCAGCGGCTCGGTGCAAGGCAGCTTGTCCAGAAACAGCTCGGCATAAGGGTTGCGCCGGCCGTCTTGCAGAAAGATGGGCACGTCAAGCGAGTTGACCAGCGCCATGGTCTGTACGTCAAGCGGCCCGTTGCTGCGGCGCGTGGGGGGCAGGGTGCGGCACTCCACGCCCAGATGTGCGGCGAGCCATGCGGTCATGTCGGGAAAATGGCGATAGGGAACAAG
>WFQE01000295.1 GCA_015487165.1 Paracoccaceae bacterium
CATGCCGAGCTGGGCTGGGTGTTCAACTGCGTCGCCCGCATGGGCTGGCTGAACCGCATGACCCAGTTCAAGGACAAGGCCGGCAAGAACCGCGAGGCCGCCAGTGTCGGCCTGTTTGCCTATCCCAACCTGATGGCCGCCGACATCCTTGTCTATCACGCAACTCATGTGCCGGTGGGCGAGGACCAGAAACAGCATCTGGAGCTGACCCGCGACATCGCCGAGAAGTTCAATCACGACTACAAGGTGGACTGGTTTCCGATCACCGAACCGGTGATCGAAGGCGCCGCGACCCGCGTGATGAGCCTGCGCGACGGCACCAAGAAGATGTCGAAATCCGACCCCAGCGACATGAGCCGCATCAACCTGACCGATGATGCCGACACGATCGCGAAAAAGATCCGCAAGGCCAAGACCGACCCGGAACCCCTGCCCGACTCGCTCGACGGCCTCGAAGGCCGGCCCGAGGCGCGCAATCTGGTCAATATCTATGCCGGACTGTCGGGGCGCAAACCCGATGACGTGATCGATGAATTCGCCGGCGCCCAGTTCGGGCAGTTCAAGCCGAAACTGGCCGATCTGGCGGTGTCGGTTCTTTCCCCCATCAACGAGGAGATGAACCGGCTGATGGCGGATGTTGCCGAGATCGACCGAATCCTCGGCGATGGTGCCGATCGTGCGGCAGCGATTGCCAACCCGATTCTGGAACGCACCTTCGACATCATCGGCATGGTGCGCTCGCGGCAGGTATAGCGGGGGCGCTGCCCCCGTCGCTGCGCGACTCCCCCGGAGTATTTGGACAAAGAAGAAGCGACGTCGGGTGATTGGCGCGGCGGCGCCCATCCCCTCTGGACCTTGCTGGCGGGCGGTGATTAGATGCCGCCGGAAATGGCAAGGGAGCGGCATCATGGCGATCAGCGAAAATATCTGCACGTGGTTCGAAGGCAGCTGGCATCGGGGCAATGTGCCGGTGATGCGCTCGGCCGATCACGGGGCGTGGCTGGGCTCGACCGTGTTTGACGGCGCGCGGCGATTCGAGGGCGTGGCGCCCGATCTGCTGGCCCATATGGAGCGGGTCAACCGCTCGGCCCGCGCGCTGGGGCTCACACCCACCCACAAGGCCGATGAAATCGTCGAGATCGTGCGCGAGGGGCTAGGGATGTTCGCCCCTGATGCGGCCGTCTATATCCGGCCCATGTATTGGGGGATCGACAGCGGCCTGGCAGGCATCGTGCCACTTGAGGACAGCACCGGTTTCTGCGTGACGCTGGAAGAATACCCCATGGCCGCCCCCGAGGCCGCGACCACGCTGACCACCACGCGCTTTCACCGCCCGGTCCTGTCGGATGCGGTGGTCAACGCCAAGGCGGGCTGTCTGTATCCCAACAACGCCCGCATGCTGCGCGAGGCCCGTGACAAGGGGTTTGGCAATGCGCTGGTGGCCGATGCGCTGGGCAATGTGGCGGAAACCGCATCGGCCAATGTGTTCATGGTGCGCGATGGGGAAATTTTCACCCCCGTGGCAAACGGCACCTTTCTGGCAGGCATCACGCGCGCGCGCCATATGAAGCTGCTGCGCGCAGCCGGCAAGGTCGTGCATGAAACGGTGCTGACCTTCGACGACTTTCGCAAGGCCGACGAGGTTTTCCTGTCCGGCAACATGACCAAGGTCACCCCGGTCACGCAGTTTGACGACGTGCATTACCAGATTGGCCCCGTGACCCGGCTGGCGCGCGAACTGTATTGGGACTGGGCCCATTCCGCGGACAGCGATATCGGCAAGTGAACGCCCCGACACAGGGCTTTCATGTCGCACCATTGCAGCCTTGGCTTGCGTCGAAGTCTGCTTTGGGCAATGATCCGGTGATCCTGTAACACCGCCTCTGGGGGGCAACATGCGCAAGTTTCTGGTCATTCTGGACAACACGACCGAATGTCTGAATGCAATGCGTTTCGCCGCGCTGCGGGCGGCGCATACGGGCGGCGGCGTCGTCATCCTGGCGGTCATCCCGCCCGAAGAATTCAATCACTGGATCGGCGTTGCCAATATCATGCGGGAAGAAGCGCGCGAACGCTTTGAAGAGCATTTCAAGATATTTTCCAAGCTGATGCAGGAAGAAGAGGGCATCACGCCCGAACTTGAAATTCGCGAAGGCAAGCCCGAAACCGAAATCGTGGATTTCATCCAGGACAACCCCGATATCGGGGTTCTCGTGCTTGGGGCAGGCACCGGCAAGGACGGGCCGGGACCGCTTGTCACCCATTTCCTGCGCAACTCGGGAACCATGCCCATCCCCATCACGATCGTGCCCGGCGCGATGAGCAAGCAGGCACTGTTCTCGGTCGCCTGATCCGCCACAGCCATAAGGGCGCCTTCCTTAGAACCTTTCTAAAGAACTTGACAATTTTGCTTGGGAACGACATATCCAAGGGCAGAACCGAAAGGATATGCCATGTTCATCCAGACAGAATCGACACCGAATCCGGCAACGCTCAAATTCCTGCCCGGACAGACGGTGCTTGAAAGCGGCGTGGCTGACTATACCGCCGCAACAGAAGCCGAGAACTCGCCACTGGCCAGCCGCATCTTTGCGGTGGATGGTGTGACTGCCGTGTTTCTGGGCTCCGATTTCGTCACGGTCACCAAGGCCGACAACATCGACTGGAACCACCTGAAACCCGCCATTCTTGGCGCCATCATGGAGCATTTCCAATCGGGCGAGCCCGCCATCATCGCCGGCGAGGAACAGGGTGGCCACAGCGCACATGACGGGCCGGACGCCGAAATCGTTCGCCAGATCAAGGAGTTGCTCGACACCCGTGTGCGCCCGGCGGTCGCCCAGGATGGCGGCGACATCACCTTTCACGGTTTCGAGCAGGGCGTTGTCTATCTGCACATGAAAGGCGCCTGCGCCGGTTGCCCGTCGTCAACCATGACCCTGAAAATGGGCATCGAGAACCTTCTGCGCCACTATATCCCCGAAGTGACCGAGGTACGCCCCGTTGCCGCCTGAACCGCTTGTTCTGGGATTTGATACATCGGCCGCGCACTGCGCGGCCGCTTTGATTCGCGGCGAAAACCTTGTCGCCGCCCGGCACGAAGAAATGAGCCGCGGACAGGCCGAACGCCTGTTCCCCATGATCGGGGAAATGCTGGCAGATGCCGGCCTTTCCTGGCGTGACGTCGGGCTGATCGGGGTTGGCACGGGTCCGGGGAATTTCACCGGCATCCGGCTTTCGGTTGCAGCGGCGCGGGGGCTGGCGCTGTCGCTTGAAATTCCCGCAATCGGCGTGAACCGGTTTCAGGCCATGACCTGGGGCCAGAACGGGGCGGCACTGGCGCTGGTCGATGCAAGGCGGGGACAATTCTATGCGGGAACGTCGGACGAGCGCCTTGAGCCGGCCCTTTACGAGCGCGACAAACTTGTCGAAACCTTTGCCGGACGGGTCGGCATCTGCATGGGCGACGACGCCGAACTCATCGCCCCGGAACTGGGCGCGCAGGTCGCGCAGCCCCTGCTGCCGGTCGCACAGGCGGTTGCCCGCGTGGCGCTTGAAAAAAGGGGAATGCCCGTGGGCCGGCCTGCCCCGCTTTATCTGAAACCCGCAGACGCGGCCCCTTCCCGCATGGCGGCGCCGGTGATCCTTCCATGAACGACCGGCCTGCTTCGCCGGAATGGCTGGCGGCGTTGCATGCCTTGTGCTTTACCACGCCGCGCCCCTGGAGCGCCGCAGAATTTCGCCAGTTTCTGGACAGCCCCAATGTCTTTCTCGTTCACAACGAAAACGGCTTTCTTCTGGGGCGCATTGCAGGGCCGGAAGCCGAGCTTCTGACACTGGCCGTGGCCCCGGATGCGCGCCGCAAGGGGGTGGCACGGGAACTTTTGTCAATCTTCGAGAAAACCGCGCTGGATCGCGGGGTCGATTCTGCCTTTCTTGAGGTTTCGCAAGAGAATCACGCCGCCATTTCCCTTTACCGCAGCGCCGGCTACACACCCCTTGGCCACCGGCGCGATTACTACCAGGGGCCCAAGGGCAAGAAAATTTCGGCAATCGTCATGTTCAGAAAACTCTCGAACAACAAAACCGATTGATACGAGACTGTTCCACTGCCCCCGAAAAGATAATGGAATAATTGGTAAAAAAGCAGTTGACCCCCTTTCACCGCTTCTGTCTTAATTGCGCATGGTCATCTGCTGATCTGGTTAGCCGCCAATCCGATATTTTGGAAAAGCAAGGCTGCAACCGAAAATGAATAACAACGGGAGAATAACATGTCATTTACCAAAGTAATCCTGGGCACCGTGAGCGCGCTTGCCATGACCGCGGTCGCGGCTATCGCCGATCCGGCCATCATCTACGACCTTGGCGGCAAGTTCGACAAATCCTTCAACGAAGCGGCCTCGAACGGGGCCGCCAAATGGGCCAAGGAAACCGGCGGCAAGTTCCGCGAGATCGAGCTGACCAGCGAAGCCCAGCGTGAACAGGCCCTGCGCCGACTGGCCGAAAACGGCAACAACCCGGTCGTGATGACCGGCTTTGCCTTTGCCTCGGCACTGGACAAGGTCGCCCCCGATTATCCCGACACCAAGTTCGTCATCATCGACATGGTGGTAAACCAGCCCAATGTCTCGTCCGTCGTGTTCAAGGAACATGAAGGTTCGTATCTGGTGGGTGTTGCCGCAGCCAAGGCATCGAAAACCGGCACGGTCGGCTTTATCGGCGGCATGGACATCCCGCTCATCCGCAAATTCGCCTGCGGCTATGTGCAGGGCGTCAAGGCCACCAACCCGAACGCCAAGGTCATTCAGAACATGACCGGCACAACCCCGGCCGCATGGAACGACCCGGTGAAGGGTGGCGAACTGGCCAAGGCGCAGATTTCGCAAGGGGCTGACGTGATCTATGCAGCCGCCGGCGGCACCGGTGTGGGTGTGCTGCAGGCCGCGGCCGACGCTGGCATCTATTCGATCGGCGTGGACAGCAACCAGAACTATCTGCATCCCGGCTCGGTCCTGACCTCGATGATGAAGCGTGTTGACGTTGCCGTCTACAAGGCCTTCAAGGCCGGCGCTGACGTCAAGCCCGGCATCCAGGTTCTTGGTCTTGCCAATGGCGGCATCGATTATGCGCTGGACGAGAACAACGCCAAGATCTTTACCGCCGACATCAAGGCCGCGGTGGACGCCGCCAAGGCCGATATCATTGCCGGCAAGATCAAGGTGCATGACTACATGTCCGACAATTCCTGCCCGGTCGAATAAGGAATTCGACCGTGACAGGCGAAAAGCAACAGGGGCGGCAGGAAACTGCCGCCCCGGCCATTGAGCTGAAGGGTATTTCCAAGGCTTTTGGCCCGGTTCAGGCAAACAGGGATATTTCGCTGAGCGTCGCCAAGGGAACGATCCACGGGATCGTCGGCGAAAACGGCGCGGGAAAATCCACGCTGATGTCGATCCTGTACGGCTTTTACAAGGCTGACGCGGGCGAGATATACATCAACGGCCAGCGCACCCCGATCCCCGACAGCCAGGCGGCGATTGCCGCGGGCATCGGCATGGTCTTTCAACACTTCAAGCTGGTCGAGAACTTTACCGTTCTGGAAAACGTCGTGCTGGGCGCCGAAGATGGCGCGTTGCTGCGGCCCTCGCTGGCCAAGGCGCGCAAGACACTGGTGCAACTGGCCCATGAATACGAACTTGAGGTCGATCCCGATGCCGTGATCGAGGAACTTTCGGTCGGTCATCAGCAGCGGGTCGAGATCCTCAAGGCGCTGTATCGTTCGGCCGACATCCTGATCCTGGACGAACCCACCGGCGTGCTGACACCCAGCGAGGCCGACCACCTGTTCCGCATCCTCAAGAACCTGCGCGCTCAGGGCAAGACGATCATCCTGATCACCCACAAGCTGCGCGAAATCATGGAGGCGACCGACACGGTCAGCGTCATGCGGCAGGGCCAGATGACCGCCACCATGAAGACACGCGACACCAGCCCGCAAAAGCTGGCCGAACTGATGGTCGGCCGCAAGGTTCTGCTGCGCGTGGACAAGAAACCCGCAAAGCCCGGCAAACCGGTGCTGCGGGTCGAAAATCTGCGCCTGACCGACAGCGCCGGCGTCGAGCGCCTCAAGGGGATCTCTTTTGAAGTGCGCGCAGGCGAGATCCTGGGCATTGCGGGCGTTGCCGGCAATGGCCAGTCCGAGCTGCTTGACGTGCTTGGCGGCATCTCGCCTGCCGAGGGCAGGATCACCCTTCACGACCGCCCGCTTCCGCTTGCCGGGCGTCACGCCAATGGCCAGGCGCGCCGCAGCGACGGCATCGCCCATGTTCCCGAGGACCGGCAGCGGCTGGGCCTGATCATGGATTTCATGGCCTGGGAAAACATGTGTTTCGGCTATCACAACGACCCGAAATACAACAAGGGCCCGCTGATGATGGACAACCCGGCGATTCTGGATGACACCGCGGAAAAGATGCAGCGTTTCGACATCCGCCCCCCGAACCCGCGCCTGCGCGCCGAAAGCTTTTCCGGCGGCAATCAGCAAAAGCTGGTGCTGGCCCGCGAGATCGAGCGCAACCCCGAGGTTCTGCTGGTTGGCCAGCCAACCCGCGGCGTCGATATCGGCGCGATCGAATTCATCCACCAACAGATCGTGGCCCTGCGGGACGCGGGCAAGGCGATCCTGCTGGTCAGTGTCGAGCTGGAAGAAATCCTTTCCCTGACAGATCGTGTTGCCGTCATGTTCGACGGGCGGATCATGGGCGAGCGGATCACCTCGGAAACCGATGAAAAGGAACTTGGCCTGATGATGGCCGGCGTAAGCGGAGAGGCTGCCTGATGGACAAGATGCCACGCTGGGCCGATGTATTCCTCGTGCCCTTCATCAACCTGATTCTGGCCTTTGTTGTTTCGGGCCTCGTGGTTCTGGCGATCGGGGAAAACCCGTTCAAGGCCATCTGGATCATGATTTCCGGCTCGCTCGGGTCAACATCCGGGATCGGATATACGCTGTATTACGCAACCAACTACATGTTTACCGGGCTGGCGGTGGCAGTTGCCTTTCACGCCCGCCTGTTCAACATCGGCGGCGAGGGCCAGGCAGCCGTTGCCGGCATCGGCACGGCGCTTGTGCTGCTGGCATTCGACTGGCCGTATTGGTGGCTTGCCATGCCCTTTGCCATCATCGGCGCGGCCGTCTTTGGCGCGGCTTGGGCCTTTATCCCGGCCTATCTGCAGGCCAAACGCGGCAGCCATATCGTCATCACCACGATCATGTTCAACTTTATCGGCGCGGCGCTGATGGGCTTTCTGCTGAACGGCATCCTCAAGAACCCGGACACGCAAAACGCCGAAACCGTCGCCTTTCCCAAGGGCGCACATCTGCCCACGGTGCATGAGGTGCTTTCGCCGCTTGGCATCAATTTCGCCAAATCCGCGCCACTGAATGTCAGCTTCCTGCTGGCGCTGGCCTGCGCGGTGGGGGTGTGGTTCCTGCTGTGGCGCACAAGGCTGGGCTATCAGATCCGCGCCTTTGGCCAAAGCGAGACCGCCGCGCGCTATGCGGGGATCGACGCCGTCAAGATCACCGTGATCACCATGCTGATTTCAGGCGCACTTGCGGGCATGCTTTCGATCAACGTGGTCATGGGTGAACAGGGCCGCCTGATCAAGGAATTCGTCGAAGGCGCCGGCTTTGTCGGTATCGCGGTTGCCCTGATGGGGCGTTCGCACCCGTTCGGGATCGTGCTGGCCTCTCTGCTGTTCGGCATGCTGACACAGGGCGGGTTCGAGCTGATGTGGGACATGCCCGCCATCAGCCGCGAGATGGTTCTGGTGATCCAGGCGCTGATCATCCTGTTTACCGGCGCGCTGGACAACATGGTTCGTGACCCCGTGGAACGCCTGTTCCTGCGGATGAGAAAGAGGAAAGGCTGATGGATATTACCGATATCTTTCTTCAGCTGATGCTGACCGCCGACATGACCATCCGCCTTTCGGCGGTGCTGACGCTGGCCTGTCTTGCGGGGCTTTTTTCCGAACGCGCCGGCATCTTTGACATCGGGCTTGAAGGCAAGATGCTGTTTTCGGCCTTCCTGTCGGCAACGGTCGCCTATGAAAGCGGCAATGTCTGGTTGGGGGTTCTGGCCGGTATTGCCGGGTCGATGGTGTTTTCCCTCATCCACGGACTGGCCTCGATCACCTTTCGGGGCAACCAGCTGATCTCGGGGGTGGCGCTGAACTTTCTTGCGTCGGGCCTGACCGTGGTCGTGGGCAATGCCTGGTATCATCAGGGCGGACGCACGCCGACGCTTTCGGGTGCGGCCCGCTTTCACGAAATCACCCTGCCCTTTGCCGATCTGCTGCGCGATGTTCCGTTTCTTGGGCCGATCTATGCCGACGTCATTTCAGGACACAAGCCGATCGTCTATATCGCCTTTGCCGCGGTGCCGCTGACCTGGTGGATCCTGTACCGCACCCGTTTCGGCCTGCGCCTGCGGGCCGTGGGCGAAAACCCCGAATCCGTTGACACGGCAGGTATTTCTGTTGTCAGGCTGCGTTTCACCGCGGTGATGATCGCGGGCGTGCTGTGCGGCATTGCCGGGGCCTATCTTTCGACATCCCAAGCTGCCGGTTTCGGCCGCGAGATGAGTGCGGGCCGCGGCTATATCGCGTTGGCCGCCCTGATCTTTGCCAAGTGGCGCCCCTTCTATGCGCTGGGGGCGACGCTTTTATTTGGCCTGCTGGGCGCAATCAGCAACCTCTATCCGAATATCAACGTGTTCGGCCTGTTCGACATCCCCGTGCAGTTCACCCAGGCGCTGCCCTATATCCTGACCGTGGTCATCCTGGCGGGTTTTGTCGGCAAGGCCGTACCGCCTCGCGCGGGCGGCGAACCGTACGTCAAGGAACGATAGACCGAACCGACACCATATCGAGAGGCCCGGAACACCCCCTGTTCCGGGCCTCTTTTTGTCGCAGACAACGCCCCTTTTACAAATACATTCGAATATAATATAGCATCGCCAGTATCGCCTCGCATGATCAGGCGACTCATGTTGGCCCAGCCCCAAAACAGAGGCCGGACCACCGTTTCGACGCAACATGTCGCGTCGAAGCGAGACGGGTCACAGGCATGCCGGGCTCACTTTGTCAAAACCCTCAATCCTGGCCTCCTTCAAGGATCAGCCCCATGCAAAGCTATCTTCCTATCGCCGAAGTTTCGGTGAGCATCCTCCTTTTACTCGGTCTTGGCACCACCGTCGGCATTCTTTCAGGCATGTTCGGTGTCGGCGGCGGCTTTATCCTGACACCGTTGCTGTTCATGATCGGCATTCCCCCGGGCGTGGCTGTGGGCACGCAAGGCAACCTGATCGTGGCATCGTCCTTTTCCGGCATGCTGGCCCATCTGAGGCGCAAGACGGTCGATTTCCGCATGGGCCTGGTGCTGCTGGCGGGCGGTCTGGTCGGGTCTGCCCTTGGTGTCAGGCTGTTTCATCTGCTGACGGCACTTGGCCAGGTCGATCTGGTCATCAAGCTGGCCTATGTCCTGCTGCTAGGCATTATCGGCGCTCTCATGATGGTCGAGGCGCTGCTGGCCCTGAAACGGCGTAACAGCAAGGGCGGAACACGCACCAAGCGCAAACATCATTCATGGGTGCATGGCTGGCCGATCAAGGTCCGTTTTCGCACCTCGAAACTGTATATCAGCGCCATCCCCCCCTTTGGCATCGGTGTGATGGTGGGCATCCTGTCGGCAATCATGGGGGTCGGCGGCGGGTTCCTGATGCTGCCCGCGATGATCTATATTCTTGGCATGCCGACCAAGGTGGTGGTTGGCACCTCGCTGTTCCAGATTACCTTCATGTCGGCATTCACCACCGTTCTGCACGCCATCGAGAACCAGACCGTGGACATGGTGCTGGCATTTGTCCTGTTGATCGGGGGCGTGATCGGCGCACAGATCGGCACCCGGATCGGCGAAAAGATCAGGGCCGATACCCTGCGGATCCTTCTGGCGGCGATGGTTCTGTCCATCAGCATCAAGCTGGCCTTCGAACTGGTTCTGATGCCGACGGAATTGTTTTCGCTTGCATATTGATCCCTCTGATCGGGGCGCCGGTCAGAGTATGAAAAACGGGAAGCGGGGCCTGAAAGCCCTGCAACCCCCTCGGGAAACCGGGTTCAACGAACGTCACTTGGCGGAAAAATGGTGGTGTCGCTCCGATTTGCCGCAGATACCCCCTTTGCTTACTTATATGCAAAGGTTGTAATGCAATCGGACCTCAAGGAACACTGGATACCATGCAGATATATCTTCCCATAGCCGAGATTTCCGTAAATGCATTCCTGCTGTTGGGTCTGGGAGGGATGGTCGGGATACTCTCTGGCATGTTCGGCGTTGGCGGTGGTTTTCTGATGACGCCGCTTCTTTTCTTCATCGGCATTCCCCCGGCAGTGGCGGTTGCGACCGAGGCAAACCAGATCGTGGCATCGTCGTTTTCAGGGGTGCTGGCCCATCTGCGGCGAAAAACGGTCGATCTCAAGATGGGGCTGGTCCTGCTGATCGGCGGCCTGATCGGGGCCGGAGTCGGCATCGAGATCTTTCGCGCCCTGCGGGAAATCGGACAGGTCGATCTGCTGGTCAAGCTGACCTATGTGGTTTTTCTGGGAATCATCGGCAGCCTGATGTTTGCCGAGGGTCTGAATGCGTTGAAGAAATCGAAGACACGGGCCGGAAAACCGGCACCCCGCCGGGGCCATCTTTGGATCCACGGCTTGCCGTTCAAGATCAAGTTCCGCACCTCGGGTCTGTATATCAGCGCGATCCCGCCGCTGGCGATTGGCGCCCTGGTGGGCATTCTGGCCGCGATCATGGGGGTCGGCGGCGGGTTTGTCATGGTGCCTGCGATGATCTATATCCTTGGCATGCCGACCAAGGTGGTCATCGGCACATCATTGTTCCAGATCATCTTTGTCACGGCGTTCACCACATTGATGCATGCAACAACAAACTACACCGTGGACATGGCGCTTGCCGTACTGCTGCTGCTCGGCGGCGTCGTCGGCGCACAGATCGGCACCCGCATCGGCCTCAAGATGAAGGCCGAATCGCTGCGCCTTCTGCTTGCCACTCTCGTGCTGGGGGTCTGCGGAAAACTTGGGCTCGAACTTCTGATCGAACCCTCGGAACTGTTTATTCTTGGCGCCGGAGGCGAATGATGATCCGAATTCTTCTTGCACTTTTCCTGCTGGCAAGCCCTGCGCATGCCTCGGAACATGCCTCGGAAAAGGTCATTGCCGGGCTCAGCCAGAACCGCGTGGCGATCACCGCAAATTTCGACGGCACCGGCATCCTGATCTTTGGCGCGGTCAAACGCGAGGCACCGCCGCCAACCACCGAACCGCTGGATGTCATCATCGCCGTGTCGGGCCCCGAGCGCCCCGTCGTCGTGCGCAAGAAGGCCCGGGTTCTGGGAATCTGGGTCAACAAGGAATCACGAACCGTTTCCAGCGCCCCCAGCTTTTACGCGATTGCATCGACCGGCCCCCTGCCCAAGATCCTCAGCAAATCCGAAGACCTGCGCTACAAGATCACCATCCCGCGGATGGTTGCCGAAAAGGCGGCCGCGGACGGTTTGTCAAATATTGACGAGTTCGCCTCGGCAGTCATTCGCATACGCCAGCACAACGGCCTGTATACCGAAAAGGGCGGCAAGGTGAATCTTGCCGACCAAACCCTGTTCGACACCCAGATCGCCCTGCCTTCGGCCCTGGTCGAAGGGGACTACAAGGCACGGGTATTCCTGCTGCGCGACGGCCGGGTCATCGACGACTTTTCCAAGACCATCGCCGTTCGCAAGGTCGGGCTGGAGCGCTGGATCTACAATCTTGCCCATGAAAGGCCGCTGATCTATGGCCTGCTGTCGCTGACGATCGCCATTCTGGCGGGCTGGCTGGCATCGACCATCTTCCGGCTGCTCAAGCTGTCGTAAGGGGGCAGATGGCGGGTGGTCTCGGCATGACCGGCAGCGCCCCATGAAACAGAAAATAGCGACACTCAGGCCTAAAACGCCTGAAAGGTCATCGTCGTGAGCGAGCGATTGATTCCCGGAATGTCCAGCAGCTTGTCGTTGATAAACTTGCCGATATCCTGATCCTCGGGGATATACAGCTTGGCCAGAAGGTCGTATTCGCCGCTTGTCGAATACAGCTCGGACGCGATTTCGCGGTTATAGATCTCATCGGCGACCTGATAGGTCTTGCCCGGCGCGCACCGGATCTGGACGAAAACGCATTTCATGGTCTGAAAATCTCCTGCTTCGGCGATCACTGCATCGCACAAACCATAAAAGCCCCCTGCGCGGGCGGCAAGGGAACTCTGGCAACAACCGGCATTGCCGGTAGGCAAAACATGCTGATGGATATGGTGAGCCCGACAGGATTCGAACCTGTGACCCACTGATTAAAAGTCAGTTGCTCTACCAACTGAGCTACGGGCCCACTCGCGAGAGGGTAGGTATAAGCCATGTCGATTTTGGTCAAGGGGCAATTCGGAAAAAGGACGGGAAAATTGCGAGAAAAAGGCGCGCGTCTGCAATCTGGCCAATCGAGGCCGGGCAGGCTATATGCGGCACATGGAACAGGATACGCAAAATGCCGGTCTGCGGTTTCGCAAGATGCACGGGCTGGGCAATGATTTCGTGATCATCGACGCGCGTGGCGGAACCAACCCCGTCACCGCAGCGCTGGCGCGTGCGGTGGGCGACCGGCATCTTGGCGTCGGCTTTGACCAGCTGGCGGTGATCCTTGATTCCGACCGCGCGGCGGCGCGTCTTCAGTTCTGGAATTCCGATGGCTCGCTGTCGGCGGCCTGCGGCAACGCCACCCGCTGTATTGCCTCGCTGTTGCTGGAAGAACGGGGCACGAAATCGCTGACGCTTGAAACCGACCGCGGGCTTCTGGCCTGCGAGGATGCCGGCGACGGGCTGTATCGCGTCAACATGGGCGCGCCGCATCTCGACTGGCACGACATCCCCCTTTCGCACCAGGTGGACGAGCTGCATCTGCCCATCGAGGGCAACCCCGCCGCCACCGGCATGGGCAACCCGCACTGCACCTTTTTCGTCGAAGATGCCGAATCTGTCGCGCTTGAGGAACTTGGCCCCCAATATGAATGCCACCCGCTGTTTCCCGAACGCACCAATGTCGAATTCGTGCAGGTGCTGAACGATCACGAAATCCGCCTGCGGGTCTGGGAACGCGGTGCCGGTGTGACCATGGCCAGCGGGTCGTGCTCCTGCGCGGCGGTCGTGGCGGCAGCCCGGCGCGGGCTGACCGGGCGCAAGGTGCTGGTGCATCTGGATGGCGGCCAGCTTGAAATCGACTGGCGCAGCGATGGCGTCTGGATGACCGGCCCCGTCGCGCGGGTATTCGAGGGCGTGCTGGATGACAGCCTGCTATCGGGCGCGAAATGACCGACAAAGCCCCTGTATTCGAAACCCTCGGTTGCCGTCTGAATGCCTATGAAACCGAGGCCATGCGCAAGCTGTCGCAGCAGGCGGGTGTCAGCGATACGGTTGTCATCAACACCTGCGCCGTCACCAAAGAGGCGGTGCGCCAGGCCAAGCAGAAGATCCGCCGCCTGAAACGCGAGCATCCCGACCGCAAGCTGATCGTCACGGGCTGCGCCGCGCAGGTCAAGGCCGATGATTTCGCCGCCATGGCCGAGGTCGATCTAGTGATCGGCAATCACGAAAAGCTTGATCCCGCCAGCTGGGCCCGCGTGGCACATGGGCAAAACGACCGGATTCAGGTCAGCGACATCATGGCGCGCAAGGCGGTCAACAGCCCACTGATCGATGGTTTTGGCACCCGTGCGCGGGCCTATGTGCAGGTGCAGAACGGCTGTGACCACCGCTGCACCTTCTGCATCATTCCCTATGGAAGGGGCAATTCGCGTTCTGTCCCTGCCGCAACCGTGGTCGAGCAGGTGCGCCGGTTGCGCGACAAGGGGTTTAACGAGATCGTGCTGACCGGCGTCGACATGACAAGCTGGGGCGCCGATCTGGACGGCGCGCCACGTCTGGGCGATCTGGTCATGGGCATCCTCGACGGCGTGCCCGACCTGCCGCGTCTGCGCATATCCTCGATCGATTCGATCGAGGCCGACCCGGCCCTGATCGAGGCCATCTGCCACCGCGACCGCCTGATGCCGCATCTGCACCTGTCCTTGCAGGCAGGTGACAACATGATCCTGAAACGCATGAAACGCCGCCACGCGCGCGAAGACGCCATCGCCTTTTGCGAAACCATCCGCGCCGCACGCCCGGAAATCACCTTTGGTGCCGACCTGATCGCGGGTTTTCCTACCGAAACCGACGAGATGTTCGAAAACTCGATACGGCTGGTAAAGGAATGCGGCCTGACCTGGCTGCATGTCTTTCCCTATTCGTCGCGCGAGGGCACGCCCGCCGCGCGGATGCCGCAGCTGGACAAGGCAACAATCAAGGCCCGCGCCGCGCGTCTGCGAGAGGCCGGCGAGGGCCGCGTCGCACAATATCTGCGGGCACAGATTGGCAAGACCGCGCCATTGCTGATGGAAAACCCCCGCATGGGGCGCACCCCCGGCTTTGCCCCCGTGTTTCTGGACAGCGATCAGCCCGTGGGCCAGATCGTCACCGCGCAGATCACCGGCGTGGAAGGCAACCAGCTGGTCGGCACCACCTGATACATCCACCTGCCCCGCGGAATGGGTTGGGCAATTACATTTACGTTCTCTCCCCGGCTTTTTCCCCAATAGTGCCCGGCGGAACGCCGGGCAGCGCCCGCCCCGCCCCCCAGGCGGGCGCTGCCCTAAACTCGTGACGGAACCCGGCAAGAAAGGAACGGATTTGGCCATATCCGAGCGTGAATGCCCAAATGGCGTCACCCTTGCGGAATGCCGCAGGTGGATTGCCGAGGCAGAATTTGCGCGCTAGTCTGAAGCAGACCGAAAAGGAATCCGCCATGCCTCTGCCCATCGCCCCGCTGGCCTCGATCGCGCTGCGATATGGCGGTATTGCGCTTGCCAGCTATGCAGTTGCACGCAAGATCAGGCAATCCGCCACCCACCAGCCAACCGAGGACGCGCTGGACCGCGTGGACGAGGGGCTTGCCTCGCACCGGCCCTGTGATCGGGCGGATGACGGCGCGCAGGTCAATGCCTCGGGGCGCTGGCGGCGGGTCTTTCGGGTGGGCAGTGACGGGCCCGGCATTGAAATCGACGCAACCGTAATCGGGCGCGTCAGAATCCGCAGGGTGTGACTGATGAAACTGTTCTATTCCCCAACCTCTCCATTTGCGCGCAAGGCGCTGGTGCTGGCCCGCGAAACCGGCCAGCTGGACGATCTCGAACTGATCGCGGCTGGCGGCAACCCGCTGGATCCGGGCACAATGCCGACGGCCCACAACCCGCTGGGCAAGATCCCGGCGCTGGTGCTGGATGATGGCAGTGCCCTTTTCGACAGCCGCGTGATCTGCCGTTATCTGGACGCGCGCGCGGGCAACCGCCTTTACCCCCAGCCCCCGCGCCTGTGGCAATGCCTGACGCTGGAGGCCCTGGCCGACGGCATGGTCGATGCCGCGATCCTGATGGTTTACGAGTCGCGCCTGCGGGATTCGCATCTGCAGATGGAAAGCTGGATCGAGGGGCAATGGGCCAAGATCACCCGCGCCCTGGATGCGCTTGAAGGCAGCTGGATCGAATATCTTGGCGGGCCGCTCTGCATGGGGCAGATCGCGCTGGGATGTGCGCTGTCCTATATCGATTTCCGGCACGATTCTCGCAACTGGCGCAAGAACCACCCCCGCCTTGCCGATTGGGAGCGCAATCTTGCCACGCGCGACAACATGAAGGCGACGATGCCTGCCGAGTGAGCCCTCTCGTTTTCTGACAATCGCGCGAGGCACGGATGCGTGGCCTTGCGGCAGGCACCTGAACCGGTCATCACCGGCCCATGACATTTGCCCGTTCTCTTGCCCTGCCCGCAGCCCTTGTTCTGGGGGCTGTCCTTGGCAGCCTGCCAACACAGGCCGCCCCTGTCCTGTTCACGCCCGCGTGGAAGTCGCTGGAATTCTTTCGCATCCCCGCAACCGAATACCGGATGAACGGAACCAGCGTGGAAATCACCGCGCGGCAAAGCTCGTCCGTCATCTACACCCCCCTGCCCGAGGCCGACTGGCAGGCGCGGCGCGCCAGCTGGGACTGGGCCGTGGAAAAATCCGTGCCGCCGACCGATCTTTCGGTCAAAGGCGGTGATGACCGGAACGCAGCGCTGTATTTCGTGTTTCTCGACCGTGAAACTGCTGGGCGCATCGGGCGCACCGCCAGCATCCGCAAGCTGCTGACCAGCCGGGCCGCACGCATCCTGGTTTACACCTTTGGCGGGGATCGGCCCGCCGGCAGCCTGCTGCCCAACCCCTATCTGGGCGAACGCGGTGCCATCATCATCCGCCGGCCGGCCATGACGGGCGCATTTTCCGAAACCGTTGACCTGGAGGCCGATTTCCAGCGCGCCTTTGGCACCGCCCCACAGGCGCTGGTCGGCATCGCGCTTGCCGCCGATTCGGACAACACCGATAGCGAGGTCATTGCCAGCATCTCGGAGCTGCGCCTCGATTAAGCGGGTTCATTTCTTGCCGAACCGCCTGCGCCACCATTGGCGCGGCGAAACCCTGCGAAACGCCCTGTCGCCAAGAAAGCCGACCAGCGCGCCGATCAGAACCTGCCAGATATCATGCGCATCCGCATAGATGCGCGATCCCCCCACAAAGGCGGCCGTCGCCCAGACCACCGCCTTGACCGCCGGATTGCCTGAAATGCAGCGATGCACCAGATTGCTGGCCCCGAACACGGCGGTCGCGGTATGGCCCGAAGGCATCCCCCGATAGTTGCCGTTCGGGCGGCGGTTGATGGGCAATGTGCCAAGTGCGCTTTTGGATCCCTGCACGATGCTCCACTGCGCGACATAGCGAACGAGGTAGTCGGCCGTTTCGCCATTCACGACCGAACAGCCAAGCGCCAGCACCGGCAGCGCCACCTGATAGCGGTCGCCAAGGCGCTCGATCTGCTTGGGGGAAAGGATAAAGGTCAGCGCCAGCCCGGCCAGAATCAGCCCGACCTTCCATTTCTGCGAAACCCTCATGCCGCGCCCTCCGGCCGCAGCTGGCGCATGGCCTCGGCCAGCGCGATGGCGGCGGCGACCGCCACATTCAGGCTGCGCCCGCCACCGGGCATGGGGATCCGCAGCCGGGCATCGGCGGCCGCGGCAACCTGTGGCGGCACGCCCGCGCTTTCGCGCCCCGTGAGGATGATGTCGCCCTGCCTGAACGAAAAATCCCAAAGCCCCGTCGCCCCGGCCGTTGTCAGCAATACCAGCCGATGCTGCGCGCGCGACTCGCGGAAGGCCTCCCAGGAATCATGGCGCGTCATGTCGGCCATGTTGGCATAATCCATGGCGCTGCGCCGCAACGCCTTGACCGAAAGCGGGAAACCGCAAGGTTCGATGATATCCAGCGGCAGGCCAAAGCACGCGCTGATACGGATCATGGCCCCGAGATTGGGGGCGATGTCGGGTTGGTAGGCCGCAAGTCCGATCATGTTTCCCTTTCTGGGTGCTGCGCCCGAATGTCCGCTGGACCTTGGCGTTTTCAGGTTGTAGTAACCCCATCGGAGCCTTCAGGGCAAATTCGGGGCTCAGGAATTCACTATTGGCCTGTTTTTCGGGCCGGGCAAAGGAGAGAATCTCGTGTCTCATGCAGAAGACAACGCAGGTACCCGCCGGGACTTCCTCTATGTAGCCACCGCGGCTACCGGGGCAGTTGCGACCGGCGCGGCGGTCTGGCCACTGGTCAACCAGATGAACCCCAGCGCGGACGTGCTGGCCTTGGCCTCGATCGAGGTCGATGTCGCGGATGTCGAGGTCGGCACACAGCTGACCGTCAAATGGCGCGGCAAGCCGGTTTTCATCCGTCGGCGTACCGACAAGGAAATCGAGGAAGGCCGCGCGGTCAAGCTCGAGGATCTGGTGGACCCCAACGCGGAAAACGACAACAAGCCGGGCGCCAAGGCGCTGGACCAGAACCGTACGCTTGACGAAAAAGGCGAATGGCTGGTGATGATCGGTGTCTGCACCCATCTGGGCTGTGTGCCTCTTGGCAACAATTCGGGCGATTTCGACGGCTGGTTCTGCCCCTGTCACGGTTCGCACTATGATACCGCCGGGCGCATTCGCAAGGGGCCGGCACCGCGCAACCTGCAGGTGCCCGTGGCCAAGTTCATCGACGACACCACCATCAAGCTCGGTTAAGGGAGAAACGAAATGGCCGGTATTCCACACGATCATTACGAGCCCAAGACCGGGTTCGAGAAATGGCTGCACGAGCGTCTGCCCATCGTGGCGCTTGCCTATGACACATTGATGATCCCCACCCCAAAGAACCTGAACTGGATGTGGATCTGGGGCATCGTTCTGGCATTTGCGCTGGTGCTGCAAATCGCAACAGGCATCGTTCTGGCGATGCACTACACACCGCATGTCGATCTGGCCTTTGATTCCGTCGAAGGCATCATGCGCAACGTCAATGCGGGCTGGGCGCTGCGCTATGCACATGCCAATGGCGCGTCGCTGTTCTTCTTCGCCGTCTACCTGCATATTTTCCGCGGGCTGTATTACGGTTCCTACAAGTCGCCCCGCGAAATCACCTGGATCATCGGCATGATCATCTATCTGGTGATGATGGCAACGGGCTTCATGGGTTATGTCCTTCCCTGGGGAAACATGTCCTTCTGGGGCGCAACCGTGATCACCGGCCTGTTCGGTGCCATTCCGGGCGTGGGCGAGGCGATACAGACCTGGCTGCTTGGCGGGCCGGCGGTGGACAACGCCACGCTGAACCGTTTCTTCAGCCTGCACTACCTGCTGCCTTTCATTCTGGCAGCCCTGGTTGTCGTGCATATCTGGGCCTTCCACACCACCGGCAACAACAACCCCACCGGGGTCGAGGTGCGCCGCGGATCCAAGGAAGAGGCCGAACGCGACACCCTGCCCTTCTGGCCCTATTTCGTGGTTAAGGACCTGTTCGCCCTTGGCGTGGTGCTGATCGGCTTTTTCACGCTGGTCTATTTCATGCCGAACTTCC